>NZ_JWMB01000020.1:0-103412 GCF_000812445.1 Cupriavidus sp. SHE
TTATCTGGCGCGGCCTGCAAGGCTATTTTTCTTCTGCTTTGGGATCAGAGGGTCGTAGGTTCGAATCCTATCGCTCCGACCATATTTGCAAGAAGTTTTGGCAGAAGATTGAACGGCTTACGCCTCACGGCGTAGGCCGTTTTTTCTTGCCTGTCGTACGGCTCCCTACATCGTTGATGTCGCACCCAAGTACGCGCAACGCCGTACGGACCCCGCTGCATTGCTCCTGCCCGCGCAGTACCATACGCAGGAACCAACCCCATAAAGTGAATCATGCGTTACGTAAAGGCCATCGTCTCCGTACTGATCTGCGTTGCTCTCGTCGGCCTGCTGGCCCGGCAACTGCCGCAATACGAGGAGGCCATCATCATGGTCGGCTTCGCTGCCGCGGTCGTGCTGGCGCGCTGGCTGGTCCGGAAACCGTAGCACGTTGCGCGTCAGAAGGCGCAAAGGCAGCGACTCGAAATGAAACTTGCACTGCACAATCAGCTGCTTGTAGCGCTTCGGCCATTTGATGCGCCGATGTCGCGCCGCAACACGGTTCCAGGTACCTGAAGACGTACGATCCTCCGCGTCCGATGCTGCGCCTGCGATCGTGCTATAATCCCGCGTCAGTTTGGGGTATCTGAGCATGCCCTGTAACCGGGTCGGCGCCGCCAGGCGCACTGGAACATTTGGCCTCCACACCCCATATCGGGGGAGTTGGGACCGGTCAGACCCGGAAACACATTGCCCGCCTTTCCCCGTGACGCACACGGTCGCGCCGTTGTGGCACGCCCGCGGGTGAACGTCCTCAGGGTCCCCTCGATCCCTTTAACTCATGCAGCCTAGGGTGCTGCCGCAAAGGAAAACAGATTGGCTAAGGAAGAACTCATTGAATTTGGCGGCGTGGTGTCGGAAGCCCTGCCCGACAACCGTTATCGCGTCACGCTGGAAAACGGCGTGGAAATCTGGGCATACGCCTCCGGCAAGATGCAGAAGCACCGCATCCGTATCCTGGCAGGCGACCGCGTGACCCTGGAAATGTCGCCCTACGACCTGACCAAGGGCCGCATCAATTTCCGCCACAAATCCTGAGTTCGATCCTGTCACGCGGCTGACATGGCCGCTACGGACACTGACGGGCTATCCGGGGGCAATCCCGCCGGATAGCCCGTTTTTGTTTGCGGCGATCCCCGCCTTGATGGCGGCAGCCCGTTTCACCATACTCAAGGCTCGTACGAAGCCCCTGCCCCGAACATGAACCTGATTCTGTGGCGCCACGCCGAGGCGGAAGACCTGCCTGACGTGCTGAGCATCTCACGCTCGGCCGACCTTCAGCGACCATTGACCCGCCGCGGACGCAAGCAGGCCGAATCATCGGCCGCGTGGCTACGCGCCCGCCTGCCGGCCGACTATCGGGTTGTCTGTAGTCCGGCGCTGCGTACCCGGGAAACGGCGGCCGCACTGACGGGCAAGGCCGAGATCCTCGATGAACTCGCCCCAGGGGCGGATGTCGGCGCCGTGCTTGCGGCGATCGATTGGCCCCAGGGGCACGAATACACCGTCGTCGTGGGACACCAGCCCTGGATCGGCCAACTCGCCAGCTTGCTGCTGGCCGGGCAGGAGATCAACTGGAGTGTCAAGAAGAGCGGCATCTGGTGGCTGACTGCCCGCACCCGCGAAAGCGAAGCGCAGGTTGTGTTGCGCGCGGTGATCCCCCCCGAACTTCTCTAGCACCAACTCCAATTCCGACACCCGCAACCGAGCAGTTGCTTGTCACGCCTTCCATCTGGACGTTCACATTTCGGATATCGGCGATAGCCGCGAAACGGCCCCTCACCTAAGGTTTGGGCCTCAGCAATCAATGTACCGCGCACGCAGGCGCGTGGCCGTCACTGAAGCGTCACCATCAATTCACGGCGCTGTCACCCGGCATCTCTACATTGTTTCAAAGCCGTTTCGTCACCGAAAGGACACACCTGATGCGAGACCTTCCGACGCCTACCCAGCCGCTCTTCGACTCCTTGCCCACTGGCCTGACCGGCCAGTCGGCGCGGAGGCGTCTTCCTCGTCAGCCAACACAACGCCAAACCGAAACACAAGTTGCAACGCCTGCTTTCAGCGTGGCGTGGGCGCGTCACCAGGACGAAGTAGCCGAAGCCCAGCGCCTGCGCTACAAGGTCTTTGCCGAGGAAATGGGCGCGCGACTGCAATCGTCGGCCACCGAAACCGATGTCGACATGTTCGACGCCTACTGCGACCACCTGATCGTTCGTGATCAGGAGACGCTGAGGGTAGTGGGCACCTATCGCGTGCTGCCACCGCATCAGGCCAAGCGCATCGGTTGCCTGTATGCCGAATCGGAGTTCGATCTGGTTCGTCTCTCGCACCTGCGCCCCAAGATGCTCGAACTGGGCCGCTCCTGCGTGCACCGCGACTATCGCTCGGGCAGCGTCATCATGGCGCTGTGGGGCGGGCTCGGAGAGTACCTGCAACGCTACAACCTCGAAACCATGCTGGGCTGCGCCAGCGTGCCGATGAGCGATGGCGGCCACTACGCTGCCAGCCTCTATCGCCTGTTCGCGGAAAAATCGCTGGCGCCGATCGAGTACCACGCCTTCCCGCGGGTACCGCTGCCGGTCGAAGACCTGAACCAGACGCTGGATGTCGAACCGCCAGCGCTGATCAAGGGTTACCTGCGCCTGGGCGCGAAGATCTGCGGCCTGCCCGCCTGGGATCCCGATTTCAACGTAGCGGATTTCCTGACGCTGTTGCGCGTGCGCGACATGAATCCGCGTTATGCACGCCATTTCCTGGGCCTAAATCGCGACTGATCCCAGGTCGGATCGGCTGACCCTCTGACCCGGCAAACAAAACGGCGACTCCTTGGAGTCGCCGTTTTGCATCGCAGGCCACGTCAATCTGAAGCCCGAGATGGCTCCCGGTCAGACGTACCTCAGACGTAGACCACCTTGTACCGCTTGCCGATGCGCTCCCACTCATCAGCCTCCTGCGCCAGGCTGTATTCGACGAGCGGATTCATGTCGATCCACGACTTCGGCAACCGTACTTCAAACCCTTCGTCGAGTTCGTCGGAGCGCTGGCCAACCTGAATCTCGGGCAGCTTCACATCGGCACGCCGACGGCACAACACGAAAGCGAGTCGAAGGCTGAACAGCATGCGCCAGTCGAGAAACTTTCCGCTGCCCGAGAGCTTGCTCAGCTTGCTCGCGTGTCCGAGCAGCAGCGTGGCAAGACGCGCCTGATCGGTCTTCGAGAACCCGGGCATGTCAGCATGCGTCGCGATGTAGGCCGAGTGCTTGTGATAGCCGCTGTGCGAGATCGTCATGCCGATCTCGTGCAGGCTTGCGGCCCAGCCCAGCAGTGCCAGGTTATCGGAGCGGCGTTCGTTGGGCGGATCGGGAAACTGCGAAAGCAGGTCGCGTGCGGCCACCCCTACCCGGCCCGCTTGCGCGCGATCGACACCGTAGCGGCGCATGAACTGATCCACGGTAACCGTGCGCATATCCTCGTGATGACTGCGGCCGAGCAGGTCGTACAACACACCGAGCCGCAACGCGCCATCGGTCACGTCCATGCGGTCGAGATCGAGTTCCGCGAACACGCCAAGCATGATCGACAATCCGCCAGGTAGCACGGGAATACGGTCTGCCTTGAGGCCTGCGAGCTTCACGCGGTTGGCGTTCTCGGCCTTAACCAGCGCGCGCTTTAGCCGCTCCAGACCTTCACGCGTGATGCCATGCTCGGACGCGCTGTCGTTCATGCCGTTCAGCTCGATCAGCTCGGCCAACGCCCGCGCGGTGCCTGACGAGCCCACCGCCTGCTGCCAGCCTGCGGCCCGATACTGGCGGACCAGCACCTGGATCTCGCGACGCGCGGCAAGCTCGGCCTGCTTCATTGCGTATTCATCGACGTTGCCGCTTGGAAAGAACTGGCGGCTGTGAGACACGCAACCGATGTAGAGGCTTTCCATCAACTTCGACTGGTAGCCGCTACCGACGATGAACTCGGTGGAGCCGCCGCCGATATCGACGACGAGCCGGTTGCCCTGGCAGGCGGGCGCGTCGTGCGAGGCGCCCAGGTAGATCAGTCGCGCCTCTTCCCGGCCGGCAATGACTTCGATGGGGAACCCAAGCGCCGCCTCGGCCTCGATCAGGAACTCAGAGGCATTCTTGGCCACGCGCAGCGTATTTGTCGCCACGGCGCGTACCTGGTCGGGAGAGAAGTCACGCAGGCGGTCACCGAAGCGTCGCAGGGCCTCGATACCGCGGCGGCGGGCCGGTTGATCCAGATACTTGTCGGGAGTCAGGCCGGCGGCCAGGCGAACCGGCTCACGGAGCGCGTCGACCTGGAAGATCTGGCTGGCGGGGCCGGAAGCCGTGGGGGTTTCATCCACCCGCCCAATCATCAGGCGGAAGCTGTTGGAGCCCATGTCGACGGCGGCCAGCAAGCGGGGAGTCTGTGTCATTGCGTCTGTCAAGCGCGAGCTAGGCTCTGGTGAGCCAAACCCGTAAGATTATGTCGTAGCCATGTCCGCATCATGACAAAATCAAAGTGTCATTAAACTGACACGATTCTATGAAAAAGTCGCCACATCGCCAAAATAAGGTCATAGACATGTCGACGACGCCGCCCGGCACGCTTCTCAATCGCGAGTTGGGCATTCTGGAGTTCAATGCGCGCGTACTCGCGCAGGCCGCCGACCCTAATGTTCCCCTGCTGGAAAGGCTGAAGTTCATCTGTATCGTATCCAGCAACCTGGACGAATTCTTTGAGATCCGGATGGCGGGTCTGAAGGAACAGATGCGGGAAAACGCATCGGGCCTCACGCCCGACGGTCTCTCATTCCTTCAAACCTACCAGCTTGTCACCGAGCGCACCCAGCGACTGGTTGCCTCGCAGTATGACATGCTGCAGAACGTGATTTTCCCCGCGCTGGAACAGGAAGGTGTGTTCTTCCACCTGACCAGCACCTGGACCGAGCAGCAGCGCGCCTGGGCGCGCGATTTCTTCGTACGCGAACTGGGCCCGGTGCTCACCCCGATCGCGCTCGACCCTGCCCACCCGTTCCCGCGTGTGCTCAACAAGAGCCTGAATTTCGTGATCGAACTGTCCGGCAAGGACGCGTTCGGACGCGATGCCGATCTCGCCATCGTGCAGGCCCCGCGCGCGCTGCCGCGCGTGGTGCGCATGCCCGAGCAGCTTTCGGGGTACCCGTACGGGTTCGTGATGCTGTCGTCGTTCATGCAGGCATTTGTGCATGAGCTGTTCCCCGCAATCGAGGTAGAAGGCTGCTATCAGTTCCGCGTAACGCGTAATTCGGACCTGTTCGTGTCCGAAGACGACATTACCGATCTGCGCGAAGCCCTCCAGGGCGAACTGCCGACACGTCACTTCGGCGATATGGTCCGCCTCGAAGTGTCGTCCGACACGCCGCCCGCGCTGACGCGCCGGCTGCTGCTCGAGTCTGGCCTGACCGAACAGGATCTGTACCGCGTGAGCGGTCCGGTCAACCTTGCGCGGTTGATGCAGATTCCCGACATGGTGGACCGCCCTACCCTCAAGTACCCGCCCCATGTGCCGGCAGCGGTCAAGGCACTTCCAGCGGGTTCCAACATGTTCGACGTGATCCGTCAGCGCGATGTGCTGCTGCATCACCCGTACGAGAGCTTCTCGTCTGTGCTCGACCTGCTGCAGCTTGCCGCCAACGACCCAAACGTCGTGGCGATCAAGCAGACTGTCTACCGCACGGGGAACGAATCTGCGGTGATGGAAGCGCTCATGACCGCCGCCCGCAACGGCAAGGAAGTGACGGTGGTGGTGGAACTGCTGGCGCGGTTCGACGAGGAAACCAACATCAACTGGGCCGAACGGCTGGAATCAGTTGGCGCCCACGTCGTGTATGGCGTGGTCGGCCACAAGTGCCATGCCAAGATGCTGCTGATCGTGCGCCGCGAGCCGGCCACGCCCAAGGCGAAGCACTTCATGCTGCGCCGCTACGTCCACCTTGGCACCGGCAACTATCATCCGCGCACGGCCCGGCTGTACACCGACTTCGGGCTGCTGACGGCCGACGAAAAGATCTGCGAAGACGCGCATCACGTGTTCCAGCTTCTGACCGGCACCGCCGGCACGATCCGCCTGAATCACCTGTGGCAGTCGCCGTTCACGATGCACAGCAATCTCGTCGAGCACATCCGTGCCGAGGCCCGCAACGCACGCGCGGGCAAGCGGGCGCGCATCATCGCGAAGATGAACGCGCTGCTGGAGCCGACGATCATCGACGAGCTGTACAAGGCATCGCGTGCGGGCGTGAAGATCGACCTGATCGTCCGCGGCGTTTGCGCGCTTCGCCCAGGAGTGCCAGGGATGTCCGAGAACATTTCGGTACGTTCGATTGTTGGCCGCTTCCTCGAGCACCATCGCGTCTACTACTTCCATGCCGGTGGCGATGACGTGCTGTATCTGTCGAGCGCTGACTGGATGGACCGCAACCTGTTCCGCCGCGTGGAGGTGGCCTTCCCGATACTGGATCGCACGCTCAAGGCACGCGTGATCAAGGAGGGGCTGCAGGTGCATCTGCGCGATAACGCCTCGGCGTGGATCATGCAATCGGACGGCGAGTATGTGCGCAAGCCATCGCGCGCCAAGGAGCAGCGCGTAAGCCAGGTAGAGTTGCTGGCGCGGTTCGGCACCTAAACGGCGCACCTTGCAAGCAAAAGGGCCGCTTCCCCGAAAGGAAGCGGCCCTTTTTGTATTGGATTCGCTGAAGCAGCGTGCAGTTGATGTCAGGCGGCGTGACGCGGGGCATCGCCCAGTTGCGGCATCGGCTGTGCCGATTCAGGTTCATACCCGCTGCGATCCACCGGGAACACGATGCGGAACGTGCTGCCCCGCCCCACTTCACTGGTCACTCGCAGATCCGCGTGGTGACGCGACAGCACGTGCTTGACGATCGCCAGGCCCAGCCCCGTGCCGCCGGTATCCCGTGAGCGGCTGCGGTCAACGCGATAGAAGCGCTCGGTCAGGCGCGGGATATGCTCGGGTGCAATCCCCAGCCCCGTATCGCTCACCGAAAATACCGAATGCCCGTCCGTGTATGTCATACGGATGGCAATGCGCCCGCCGTCCGGCGTATAGCGCACCGCGTTCGACACCAGATTGCCGAGCGCCGACAGCAGCTCGCCTTCCGAGCCGCGCAGCACCACGGCGGTATCGATCTCCACGTGGATGTCATGGCGCCCCTGGGACAGCGCCTCGGCGTCATGTACGAGGTGTGCGGCGAGCCCACCGACGTCCACTGGGTCGAGCGTCGGCGGCTGGACATCCGATTCCAGCTTGGCCAGCGCCAGGAGATCCTCCACGATATGCTGCATCCGCATCGACTGCACCAGCATCATATCGATGTAGCGCTTGCGATCTTCTTCCGACACCGGCAGGTCGCGAACGGTCTCGAGGAATCCGGTCAGCACGGTCAGCGGCGTCTTCAACTCGTGCGAGACGTTGGCGACGAAGTCCCGCCGCATCGCCTCGGTGTTCTCGACCTTGGTGATGTCCTGCGTCAGCACGAGCTTGCGATTCTCGCCGTAGGGAAGAATCTGTACCGAGGTGCTGCTGCGCTTGTGTTCGCCCATATCACGCATGATCAGAGGCTCGTCATAGCGTTCGCGCGTCAGGTAGTGCACGAACTCCGGGCGCCGAATCAGGTGCGTGATGCGCTGACGCACGTCGCGCTTCGCGTTGAGGCCGAAATGCTGCTCGGCCACGTCGTTGCACCATTCGATCTGGTCGGCGTCGTCAAGCATCAGCACGCCATAGGGCGATGCCTGGATCGCCTGGATAAAGCGGGTGTGCTGCTGCTCCACTTGCAAGACCTGGGTGCGCCAGCGCTTCACCAGACGGTGCAGGCGATAGTAGACCTCGCCCCACAGACCCAGCGCGCTGGGAATCTCGCCGTATGCGGGCGCATCAAGCACCTTCCAGAGCCGGTTGATCTGGAACAGGTAGTAGCCGAGCAGCAGAAACAGCGCAATGCAGAGGAACAGCAGACCGGAGACAGGGCCGGCAAAGACGTACAGTCCGGCGGCGATGACCGTCAGGCTGACGAGAATGGCCACGGAACGGGCCCAGATGACATTCATGCGAGGGTAGGAAGTTCGAGCGGCGGTCGCATTGCGACGGAGTTTGCCACGAAACAGCCGTGGCCGGCATGATCCTGTTCGACCGGACGGGGCCCTCGTCGCACCGCCGCCGGCCGGTTACGCTCAGTGGCTTGGCGATCGCGCCAGGCGATAGCCGCTGCCACGCACGGTTTCGATCATGTTGCTGTATCCACCCGGGGTCAGCGCGGCGCGCAGGCGCTTGATGTGCACGTCCACGGTCCGCTCCTCCACGAAAACGTGGTCGCCCCAAACCTGATCCAGCAACTGTGAACGACTATGCACACGCTCCGGATGCGTCATCAAGAAGTGCAGCAAACGGAACTCCGTGGGTCCCAGATCCAGCTTGATCGGACCACCGTCATCCTGGCCGGTAACGCGGTGCGTGGCCGGGTCAAGACGCAGGCCGTTGATCGCCACCACGTCGTCGGTCAGCTGCGGCGCACGGCGGCGCAACACCGCCTTGATCCGGGCCAGCAGTTCCTTGGGCGAGAAAGGCTTGGTCACATAGTCGTCCGCGCCAGCTTCCAGGCCCATCACCTTGTCCTGCTCCTCGCTGCGCGCAGTGAGCATGATGATCGGAATCTGCTTGGTGCGATCGTTGTTGCGCAACTCCTTGGCGAAGGTGGCACCGGATTTGCCCGGGAGCATCCAGTCCAGCAGCACGAGATCCGGCAGCACGTCACTCATCAGCGACAGCGCCTGTTCGGCGTTGTATGCGCGGATGGGATAGTGCCCGGCGTGCTGCAGATTGACGGCAATCAACTCGGCGATTGCCGGTTCGTCTTCGACAACGAGAATACTGCTTGGCATGTAATTGTTCTCCGCAAACTCAGTCCGGGCGCGTTATCAGCTTAGCGCTTCGCGCTCCATGTCCTCGCGCGAGGCATGACGAACGTCCGTGCCTTTTACGATGTAGATGATGAATTCTGCAATATTCTTCGCGTGGTCGCCGATACGCTCGACGGCCTTGGCGATGAACAGGAAGTCCAGCGCCACCGAGATCGTGCGCGGGTCTTCCATCATGTAGGTGATCAACTTGCGCACGAAGGCCCGGAATTCCTCGTCGATGGCCTTGTCGTCCTTCACGATGCGCGCGGCGGCCACGGTATCCAGCCGTGCGAAGGCATCCAGTGCCTGGCGCAGCAGCGTGATGGCCATCTCGCCGGAGAGCTTCACCTCGGCGTAGTTGATCGTATGGGCCGCGGCATCTTCCATGATGTGCTTGGTCCGCTTGGCGATCTTCTCGGCCTCGTCACCGGCGCGCTCGAGATTAGTGATCGTCTTCGAAATCGCCATCACCAGACGCAGGTCACGCGCGGTGGGCTGGCGACGCGCGATGATGTTGCCGCAATCGGCATCGATCTCGACTTCAAGCGCGTTGAGTTGCTGCTCGCGGGTGATGACCTGATCGGCGAGATCGCCGTCAAAGTCCGCCAGCGCGCGCATGGCGAGTTCGATCTGGGACTCGACCAGACCACCCATCTGCAGCAATTTGGTGTTGATCGCGTTGAGGTCTGCGTCGAACTGGGTCGACAGGTGCTTGTCAGTCATGGTGTTCTCCTGGCCGCTAATCGTATGCTAAGCGTGGATGTTCGAGTCCTGCAATTCAGTCCGGCTTCGATTAACCGAAGCGGCCGGTAATGTAGTCTTCGGTTTCCTTGCGATGCGGCTTGATGAAGATCTTCTCGGTCTCGCCGAACTCGATCAGCTCGCCCAGGTACATGTAGGCGGTGTAGTCCGAGCAGCGTGCAGCCTGCTGCATGTTGTGCGTCACGATCACGACCGTGTACTCGTCCTTGAGCTCGGCGATCAGTTCTTCAATGCGACCCGTCGAAATCGGGTCCAGCGCCGAGCACGGCTCGTCCAGCAGCAGCACTTCCGGGCGGATCGCAATACCACGCGCAATGCACAGACGTTGCTGCTGGCCACCGGAGAGGCCGTATCCCGACTGGTGCAGCTTGTCCTTGGCCTCGTTCCAGAGCGCTGCCTTGGAGAGCGCCCACTCGACGCGATCATCCATCTCCGAGCGCGATAACTTCTCGAATAAGCGCACGCCAAAGGCGATATTGTCGTAGATCGACATCGGGAACGGCGTCGGCTTCTGGAACACCATGCCGACCTTGGCGCGCAGCAGCGAAATGTCCTGCTTGCTCGTCAGCAGGTTCTCGCCATCCATGCTGATCTCGCCCTCGGCGCGTTGCTCGGGGTACAGCGCGTACATCTTGTTGAACGTACGCAGCAGCGTCGACTTGCCGCAACCGGACGGACCGATGAAGGCGGTCACCTTCCGATCCGGGATCGACATGTTGATGTTCTTGAGCGCGTGGAACTGGTTGTAGTAGAAGTTCAGGTTCCGAACGTCGATCTTGGCGCGCACGGTATCGGGAATATCGATGACGGTAGAGGTCATGCTGATGTCTCGCTTGTATTGTTACTTCTTGAAAAGCATGCGCGCGATGATGTTCAGCGCAAGCACACCAATCGTAATCAGGAACACGCCGGCCCATGCCAGTTGCTGCCATTCGGTGAACGGGCTCATGGCAAAGCGGAAGATTGTCACCGGCAGGTTGGCCATCGGCTTGTTCAGGTCAGCGCTCCAGAACTGGTTGGACAGCGCGGTGAACAGCAGCGGTGCGGTTTCGCCGGCGATACGGGCCACGGCCAGCAGCACGCCGGTCACGATGCCCGCGTACGACGACTTGATCGTGATCGACATCACCATCTTCCACTTGGGCGTGCCAAGCGCAACGGCAGCTTCACGCAGTGCGTTCGGCACCAGGTTCAGCATATTCTCGGTGGTACGGACCACGATCGGCACCTGCAGGAGTGCCAGCGCGCAGACACCGGCCCAGCCCGAGAAATGGCCCATGCGGGTCACCACGATGGCATAGACGAACAGACCGATCACGATCGACGGGGCCGACAGCAGGATGTCGTTGATGAAACGGATCAAACTGGCCAGCGGCGACTTCTTGCCATATTCGGACAGGTAGATGCCGGCCAGGATACCCAGCGGCGTGCCGATTAGCGTGGCCATGCCCACCAGCACGAAGCTGCCGAATATGGCGTTGGCCAGACCGCCGCCGGCGGTGTTCGGGGCCGGCGTCATCTGCGTGAACAGGTCGAGCGACAGGCCGCCGACGCCCAGCGAGATGGTGGTCCAGAGAATCCATGCCAGCCAGAACAGGCCGAAACCCATCGCGGCCAGCGACGCGGTCAGCGCGTACATGTTCATGCGGCGGCGCGAGCCCTGCAGGCGCGTGCGCACGGCGTCCGAGTCAGGACGTACGGCGGGGATGGACGAAGTTGACACGGCTTGACTGGCTTGACTGGCTTGGTTCATTTTCCACCCTCATTCTTGGCCAGACGCAGCAGCAGGAGCTTGGACAGCGCCAGCACCACGAACGTAATGAAGAACAGGATCAGGCCCAGTTCCATCAGCGCGGCGGTATGCAGGCCAGCGCCGGCTTCGGCGAACTCGTTCGCCAGCGCCGAGGTAATGCTGTTGCCCGGCGAAAACAGCGACACGTTGTCGAGGATATTGGTGTTGCCGATCACGAACGTGACCGCCATCGTTTCGCCCAGCGCGCGACCCAGGCCAAGCATGACGCCACCGATGACGCCGGCACGCGTATAGGGCAGCACCACGCGCCACATCACTTCCCAGGTAGTGCAGCCAATGCCGTAGGCCGATTCCTTCAGCAGCACCGGGGTGACTTCGAACACGTCGCGCATCACAGAGGCGATGTACGGGATGATCATGATCGCCAGAATCACGCCCGCGCAGAGCAGACCGATGCCGAGCGGAGCGCCCTGGAACAGCTTGCCGATCACGGGTACCTGACCGATGGTGTTGCCCAGCGGCTTCTGGAAGTACTCGCCGAAGATCGGCGAGAACACGAGCAGACCCCACATGCCGTAGACGATCGACGGCACTGCGGCGAGCAGCTCAATGGCGGTGCCGAGCGGCCGGCGCAACCAGGCGGGCGACAGCTCGGTAAGAAACAGTGCGATGCCGAAGCTGACCGGCACGGCGATGATGAGCGCGATCAGCGACGTGACGATCGTGCCATAGACGGGAACAAGCGCGCCGTAGACGTCGGCGGGTGGATCCCATTCCGAGTTCCAGAGGAACGAAATGCCGAACTTGCTGATCGAGGGCCAGGCGCTGATGGCCAGAGACACGATGATGCCGCCAAGCAGCAACAGCGTCACGATGGCGGCGCCGCGGGTCAGGCCGCCGAACAGGATGTCGCCAAGACGGCTGGGAGGCCGGACGACGGGAAGATCGGACGAGGTCGCCATGATGAAAAGATCGATGGGTGAATCGGAGCCGCGGCGGCATATCAGCCGCCGCGGCACCCGTCACGCAACGCCGGGGCACGACCCCGGACTACGTGACCGGACAGACTTCGGGATTAGTACAGTGCCTTACCCGAACCGTCCTTGACGCTGCTCTTCCAGGTCGAGCGAATCTGGTTCACGACCGATTCCGGCAGCGGTACGTAGTCCAGTTCAGCAGCCATCGTGCCACCGCTCTTGTAGGCCCAGTCGAAGAACTTCATGACTTCCTGGCCCTGTGCCGCCTTATCCTGCGTCTTGTGCAGCAGGATGAAGGTGGCGCCAGCGATCGGCCATGCAGTCTTGCCCGGCTCGTTCGTCAGGATCTGGTAGAACGACTTGCTCCAGTCAGCGCCGGCAGCGGCCGCTTTGAAGGCTTCGTCGCTAGGCTTGACGATCTCGCCTGCCGAGTTCTTCATCGTCAGGTACGTCATCTTGTTCTGCTTGGCATAGGCATACTCGACGTAGCCGATGGCGCCATTCAGACGCTGCACAAAGGCGGCCACGCCTTCGTTACCCTTGCCGCCCGTGCCACCGCCCGGCCAGTTCACCGTGGTGCCTTCGCCCACCGAGTTCTTCCAGTCAGGGCTGACCTTCGAGAGATAGTTCGTGAAGATGAACGTCGTGCCCGAGCCGTCGGCACGACGCACCGGCAGAATGTCCTGGCTCGGCAGGTGGGCCTTCGGGTTCAGGGCCTTGATCGCGGGATCGTCCCACTTCTTGATCTTGCCCAGGTAGATGCTGGCCAGCACGTCACCCGTGATGATGAGCTCGCCCGGCTTCACGCCTTGCAGGTTGATCACCGGCACCACGCCACCGATCACGGTCGGGAACTGGATCAGGTTGCCCTTTGCCAGTTCATCGTCCTTCAGCGGAGCGTCCGAAGCGCCGAAATCGACGGTCTTGGCGCCGATCTGCTTGATACCGCCCGACGAACCGATAGATTGATAGTTGACCTTGTTGCCCGTTGCTTTTTGGTAGGCATCAGCCCACTTGGAATACACAGGCGCCGGGAAGGAAGCGCCAGCACCGGTAATTTCCGCCGCGAACGCAGTACCCGCCACCACAATCGACACGATGCCTGCTACGGCAGTCTTGACCAGCTTCATATGTCCTCCAGAGAACATGGGTTGGGAATGACAAATTTTTGACAAGGCGAACTGTATGCTCTCCATATGACAGTTCCATGACATCGCCAAATCTTCTTCAAACGCCACCCGAAGCCCCCGATATTCAAGGGCTTGTCAATGCGCCGGCATACATTTGTGCATCAATCACCACCCCGATACTGATAGCAATTTCTCTATGGATGGTGGTGGAATATTGCGGTTAATTGCTTTATTTGCGAAAAAGGAAAGGCCACGACACAGTGCCGTGGCCTTTCGACAGCGTTGGGCTGCCCAGAGGAATGCTCAGGCGCGCAATGCGGCGGCAAGCTCCTGCGCGGCGCGCTCAGCGGTTTCCACCTGCTCGGCCTCCACCATCACACGGACCACGGGCTCCGTTCCGGAGGCGCGGATCAGCACCCGTCCCCGGCCTTCCAGCTCGGGCTCCACACGCTCCCGGACAGCCTTGAGTCCAGCGTGATTCTGCCAGTCAAAACCCTTCTCGACGCGCACGTTGATAAGCGTCTGCGGGAACAAGCTCACGCCATCCAGCAGTTGCGGCAGCGTCTTGCCACTGCGGCGTAGCGCGGCCAGCACCTGCAGCGCGGACACGATGCCATCGCCCGTGGTATGCCGGTCCAGGCACAGCAGATGCCCGGAGCCCTCGCCACCGAGTTGCCAGTGGTGCCGATTGAGTTCCTCGAGCACGTAACGGTCGCCAACCTTGGCGCGCACGAACGACACGCCAATGCGCTTGAGCGCCAGTTCGACCGCCATGTTCGTCATCAGCGTGCCGACCGCGCCTTCTACCCGCTGGCCAGACGCCTGACGATCGCGCACGATCAGATAGAGCAACTCATCGCCGTTGTACAACCGGCCATCGGCGTCCACCACCTGCAGGCGGTCGGCGTCGCCGTCGAATGCCAGGCCGAGATCCGCACCGTTAGCCTTGACTGCTTCGATCAGCTTCTCGGGCGCGGTGGCGCCATACCCGGCGTTGATGTTGCGGCCATTGGGCTGGTTGCCGATCGAGATCACCTCGGCGCCCAACTCGTGGAACACATGCGGGGCGATGTGATAAGCGGCACCATTAGCGCAATCGACTACGATCTTCAGACCATGCAGGTCATGCTCATACGGGAACGTGCTCTTGCAGAACTCGATGTAGCGACCCGCAGCGTCGTCGATCCGGCGAGCGCGGCCGAGTTCATCCGAGTGCACGCAGGTCATCGGCTCTTCGACCATCGCCTCGATCTGCGATTCCACGTCATCGGGCAGCTTGTCACCCGATGCCGAAAAGAACTTGATACCGTTGTCGTAGTACGGGTTGTGGCTTGCGGAAATCACCACGCCCGCCGCCAACCGGAGCGTTCGCGTGAGATAGGCAATGCCCGGCGTGGGCAACGGGCCAGTCAGCAGCACATTGACGCCCGCCGCTGTAAAGCCGGCTTCAAGTGCCGCCTCCAGCATATAGCCCGAGATCCGCGTGTCCTTGCCGATCAGGACGGTGGGCTTGCCCTGCGAAGTTTTCTGCCCCAGCGCCAGCACCTTGCCGGCCGCATGGCCAAGTCGCATCACAAAATCCGGCGTGATCGGCGCGTCGCCGACCCGACCCCGCACGCCGTCTGTCCCGAAATACTTGCGTGTCATGTTTCTCATTCTCCGTGTTGCCCATCGGGGGCAACTGATTCTTGGCGGACGGCCCACCACACCTTGAGGGCGTCCACTGTTTGTTCAACATCATGTACCCGGACGATATATGCGCCGCGCTCAACTGCGCACACGGCTGCCGCCACACTGGCAGCTACGCGCGCCTGTGGAGGTTTGCCACCGATGATTGCACCCAGCGTCGATTTGCGCGACAGGCCCACCAGGATCGGCAGGCCATCAACAGCAAGGCTAGGTAATTGTCCGAGCAACCTCAGATTATGATCTGGAGTCTTGCCAAATCCAAAACCTGGATCAAGGGAAATACGCGCCGTGTCGATGCCCGCCGCACGCAGGGTTGACACCCGCTCTTCCAGGAAAGATGCCACCTCGGCAACCACATCGGTGTAGTGCGGATCTTCCTGCATCGTCTGGGGATCACGCTGCATATGCATGACGCATAGTCCGCACTGCCCTGCGGCAACTGCCTCAACCGCACCCGGCATTCGGAAGCCCCAGATATCATTGATCAGATCTGCTCCGCCCGCCAGCGCTGCACGCATAACCTCCGGCTTGTAGGTGTCGATCGAAAGCGGCTTACCGCAATCGGCCAGCGACTCGACGATCGGCATCACGCGATCTAGTTCCTGATCGAGCGGCAGCGCGGCCGACCCAGGTCGGCTGGACTCCCCACCGATATCGATGATGTCGACACCCTCCGCAATCAATTGCTCCGCATGGCGCAGCGCGGCGTCACGGGTGGCGTGCTGCCCGCCATCGGAGAACGAATCGGGAGTCACATTGAGAATACCCATCACGAGTGGGCGGCGGCGGCGGGAAAAACGATAGCGCCCGCACTGGAAGAACTCGGTCGACAAGATTCGCGTCCTGAAAACAAAAAAGCCGGCGCGCAAGGCACCGGCCTGAGAGGCTATCAGAAACCAGCCCTTGCGAGCTGGTCTCTGCGTGTCACCTCATGTCACATCCGTATCAAACCGTTTCGTCGGCACGTGCCGTTGCGGGTGCATTGGTCGGTGCCACCGGGGAGCCGCCAGGAGGCGTATTGCCACCGCTGTTCGGACCCTGCGCGCCACGCGGCGGACGCGGCGGACGGCCCGCCATGATGTCGTTCACCTGTTCGGCGTCGATCGTTTCCCACTCCATCAGCGCGTTGGTCATCGCTTCGACCTTGTCGCGGTTCTCTTCGAGCAGACGCTTGGCCAGCGCGTATTGATCGTCGATGATGCGGCGGATCTCTGCGTCAACCTTCTGCTGCGTCGCTTCGGACACGGTCTTCGACGACAGCTTGCCAAACATGCCGTCCTGCTCGGTGTCCACGTAGACCATCGCGCCGAGCGAATCGCTCATGCCAAAGCGGGTCACCATATCGCGGGCGATCTTGGTGGCACGTTCGAAGTCGTTCGAAGCACCGGTACTCATGGCATTGAGGAACACCTCTTCGGCAGCGCGGCCGCCGAACAGGATGGCGATTTCCTCAAGCATGTTGTCCTTGTACTTCGAGTACTTGTCATGCTCCGGCAACTGCCAGGTCACGCCCAGCGCCCAGCCACGGGGCATGATCGTGACCTTGTGGACCGGATCGGCCTTCGGCAGCAACTTGGCAACCACAGCATGGCCAGACTCGTGGTAAGCCGTGGCCTTGCGCTCTTCCTCGCGCATGACCGTCGACTTGCGCTCCGGACCCATATAAATCTTGTCCTTGGCGTCCTCGAAGTCCTGCATGTCCACCACGCGCTTGCTGCGGCGGGCGGCGAACAGCGCAGCCTCGTTGACCAAGTTGGCCAAGTCCGCACCCGAGAAGCCAGGCGTACCACGAGCGATGATCGATGCGTCCACGTCGTTGCCGATCGGCACCTTACGCATATGGACCTTCAGGATCTGCTCGCGGCCGCGGATGTCCGGCAGGCCCACATAGACCTGACGGTCGAAACGGCCCGGACGCAGCAGTGCCTTGTCCAGCACATCGGCACGGTTGGTCGCGGCGATCACGATCACGCCAGAGTTGGCCTCGAAGCCATCCATCTCGACCAGCATCTGGTTCAGGGTCTGCTCGCGCTCGTCGTTACCGCCGCCCATGCCGGCGCCACGATGGCGGCCGACCGCGTCGATTTCGTCGATGAACACGATGCAGGGGGCCTGCTTCTTGGCGTTCTCGAACATGTCGCGCACACGAGCCGCACCCACGCCGACGAACATTTCCACAAAGTCCGAACCCGAGATGCTGAAGAACGGCACCTTGGCCTCACCGGCGATGGCACGCGCCAGCAGCGTCTTGCCGGTACCCGGAGGCCCGACCAGCAGCACGCCGCGCGGAATACGTCCGCCCAGCTTCTGGAATTTCTGTGGGTCCTTCAGGAAGTCGACCAGTTCGACCACTTCCTCCTTCGATTCGTCGCAACCCGCGACGTCAGCGAAGGTAACGGCGTTCTGGTTCTCGTCGATCAGGCGCGCGCGGGATTTACCGAAGGAGAAGGCTCCGCCTTTCCCCCCGCCCTGCATCTGCCGCATCATGTAGAACCAGAAAACGATGATCAGGAGCGTCGGTCCGAGGTAGTACAGCGCCTGGACCAGCACGTTGGGCTCATCGTCAGCCTTGCCGGTCACCTGGACGCCGTACTTCATCAGGTCGCCGACCATCCAGATATCGCCCGGCGAAATGATCGTGTACTTGGAGCCTTCCTTGGGCGAAACCACGAGGTTGCGGCCCTGCACGTCGACACGCGACACCTTGCCGTTCTTGGCGTCATCCATGAACTGCGAATAGGTGACACTGTCCTGGGCACGCGGTTTGTCGAACTGCTTGAAGACGGTGAACAATACCAGCGCGATTACGAGCCAGATTGCCGCCTTTTGAAACAGGTTGTTATTCAAGGCCGAACTCCTTTCCAATTGCCTTGCCAACGGGTAGCTGCATTGCATTGTAATGCAGCCCCCGCCCCCGCAGGGAAATCTGAATCTATGGACCTGATAGTGCCTGATACGGCCCATTCAGGGCAAGTCGCGCACCGCCCGGGCGTACCCTGCCCCCTTTTGGGAGCACTGGGAGCGCCTGCGGCACGTTTTGGGCCCGCGTCAGTCCACCGACTTCAGGTAGCGCCCAAGAATAAATGTTTCCGAGGACTTGTCACGCGACGCCTTGGGCTTGCGGCTCGCGACGACCTTGAACTGCCGCTTGAACTTTTCCACGATCTGGCTGTAGCCCGAGCCGTGAAAGCACTTGACCAGCAAGGAACCTTCCGGCTTCAGGTGGGCCTGGGCAAACTCCAGCGCCAGATCGCACAGATACTCGATCCGCGCGGCATCGGCCGAGGCCACGCCAGACAAGTTGGGGGCCATATCGGAGATAACAAGGTCGATTCGGGAGCCGCCAGACGCATCGAGCACCACCTGTTCGAGCTGACGGAACACCTCTTCTTCCCGGAAGTCGCCCTGGATAAAGGTTACGTCGGCCACCGGCTCCATCGGCAGGATGTCGATCGCCACCACGGCGCCGTCGATCCGGCCGTCTTTCGCGCGGGGCGACGCGGCCAGCTTGTTCCGGGCGTACTGGCTCCAGCTGCCCGGCGCGGCGCCCAGATCCACGATGACCTGGCCTGGCTGGATCAGCTTGTCCTGATCGTCGATCTCTTTGAGCTTGTAGGCCGCGCGGGCGCGATAGCCCTCGCGCTGGGCCATCTTCACGTACGGATCGTTGATGTGGTCGTGCAGCCACGACTGATTGAATTTGTTCTTGGCCATTGATGAGACTTGCCTACTTGCTACTTACCGGTTTGGCGGGATTGGCACCGCAAGTCGAACGACCGTGCGGAGCTTTTTCTCCCGATTTGGAGATCTTTACCGCCTGCCGGCGATATTTTGGCGGATAATACGCGCCAAATCGCTATTTGCCCTCTCATGCCAGCCCTACAACTGATTTCCGCCCAACGCTCCGACCTGCGCTCGCGCGCCCACAGCCTCAATCCCGTGGTCATGATCGGTGCGGAAGGCCTGACCCCTGCGGTCCTGGCCGAGATCGACCGGAGCCTGGCGGCTCACGATCTGATCAAGATTCGCGTCCTCGGTGACGAACGCGACGCACGCATCGCCATTTACGACGCCATTTGTGACGAACTCAGCGCCGCGCCGATCCAGCACATCGGCAAGTTGCTCGTGATCTGGCGTCCGGGCCCTGCCCTCCTGAAGGAGAACCAGCCGGAGGAACTGGGCGCCGCCGCGCGTCGCCGTGCTACCGGCACAGGCGCCGCGCCACGTACCGTAGTGGTCCGCAAGCCGAGCACCTCCGGTCAACGCCGCCCCAAGAGCACGGCAGTCACCGTACTGGGCAACGAACGTGTGACCCAGGGTGGTAACGTCAAGCGTTCCCGCGCCCGCCCGGCCAGCCAGAAGAAGAAAGCACTGGGTTGACCAGTGGCCGAATCGGCCAGTTCCACCAAAAAGGCGGCCGAGGCCGCCTTTTTTCACACCTTTGCTCAGCGTGGCGCGCTAGCCCGCCACACCAGCACGAGTGCCAGCACACTCTGAACCAGATAGATCACGCTGGACACCCCGTGCAACATGCCAAATTCGGCCTTATACGGTGATTCGGACACGCCCAGATTCAGCGCTTGAGCCTTGACCTTGAGTCCTTCCATGAACGGCTGCACACCGAAATAGCCGGCCAGCACGCATACCAGCATAGCCAGGACGATCCAGCGCAGCGAGCGATAACGCTCGGCGCCACGGCGGATCAGCACATTGCAGAGCACGAGTTGAAGCACGCCCACGGTCATGCCGAGGATCGCCTCATAGCGGAACAGATGCCCGGCGATCATGCCGGCTGTTTCGCGGCTCGGCAGCACCGAGAACAGCGTCGGTGCCACCAGATAGCCGATCGTCCACAGACTGCCGGCCCAGATCACGGTCAGCAGCAGAAACAGACGATGCGGCAACGGCGGCAGATTCGAGTAAGACGAGGAGAACACGCCTGTCCCGCGCCGTCAGATGTAGCGAACCGTGATGACTTCGTATTCGCGCTCGCCACCCGGGGCCAGCACGACTGCTACGTCGCCTTCAAACTTGCCGATCAGCGCGCGCGCGATCGGCGAGCTCACGGAGATCTTGCCAGTATCGAGATCCGCCTCGTCGTCACCAACGATCTGGTAGCTCACGGGGCTGCCCGATTCCAGATCTTCCAGATCCACGGTGGCGCCAAAAACGATGCGGCCGTCCGTGTCCAGCTGGGTGGGATCGATCACCTGGGCGGCCGAAAGCTTCGCTTCCACTTCCTGGATGCGGCCTTCGATGAACGCCTGCTTTTCCTTGGCGGCGTCGTATTCGGCATTTTCCGACAGGTCGCCCTGGGCACGCGCCTCGGAGATGGCGTTGATCACCGCAGGACGCTCGACGGCCTTGAGGCGCTGCAGCTCTTCCTTCAGGAGTTCGGCGCCACGCTTGGTAATCGGAATGGTGCTCATTGTCTTGTTCAACAAAAAAATGAGCCGCAGCGGAGCTGGAACCATGCGCCGGCAGTCACCTGCCAGGCAGCACTTCCGCTCAACCGCGGCTTTCAGATGGGATCACACAGCGGCCAGCAAGGCCGGTGCAATCGGCGAATTCGACGTAGTGTAGGCCAGAACCGCCGCCGGTATCAACCCGACGGACGGACTACTGCGGTACGGGATCACATTCCCCGCACCGCAGCATCAGGCATGTCAGGCCAGCTGCTTGTGCAGGCCCTGCAGGTCGTAGACCTCCAGGTTCTGCATGTGCTTGAGGCCTTCCACCGCGGCGTTGGCGCCGGCGATGGTGGTGTAGTACGGCACGCGGGCAGCCAGCGCGGCGATACGGATCGAACGCGAATCGGCGATGGCCGTGCGCGTTTCGTCGACCGTCGTGAAGACCAGCGCCAGTTCACCGTTCTTGATCATGTCCACGATGTGCGGACGACCGTCCTTCACCTTGTTGACAACCCGGACCGGGATGCCGGCGGCTTCGATGGCCGATGCCGTGCCACGCGTGGCGACGATCGGGTAACCAAGGTCGTGCAGCATGCGGGCCACGGTCACGGCGCGCGGCTTGTCGCTGTCCTTGACGGTGATCAGCACGGTGCCCTTCTCGGGCAGGCGCGACCCGGCGGCCAGCTGGCTCTTGAACAGCGCTTCGCCGAATACCTTGCCCACGCCCATCACTTCGCCGGTCGAACGCATTTCAGGTCCGAGGACCGGATCCACGCCCGGGAACTTGTTGAACGGGAACACGGCTTCCTTGACGCTGTAGTACGGCGGCACCACCTCTTCGCCGATACCTTGCGAATCAAGCGACTGGCCGGCCATGCAACGCGCGGCGATCTTGGCCAGCGACAGGCCGGTGGCCTTCGACACGTACGGCACGGTACGCGACGCGCGCGGGTTCACTTCCAGCACGTAGACGATGTCCTCGCCATTCCGCTGCTGGATCGCGAACTGCACGTTCATCAGACCCACCACGTTCAGCGCCTTGGCCATCGCGGCGGTCTGGCGCTTCAGTTCGTCGACGGTTGCCTGCGACAGCGAGTACGGCGGCAGCGAGCAGGCCGAGTCGCCCGAGTGGACGCCTGCCTGTTCGATGTGCTCCATCACGCCGCCGATGAACACGCGATTGCCGTCGCACAGGGCGTCGACGTCGCACTCGATGGCGTCGTTCAGGAAGCGGTCCAGCAGCACCGGCGAGTCGTTCGACACCTTCACGGCCTCGCGCATGTAGCGCTCGAGGTCGCGCGGCTCGTGCACGATTTCCATCGCGCGGCCACCCAGCACGTACGACGGACGCACCACCAGCGGATAACCGATTTCCTCGGCCAGGCGCAGCGCCTCGTCTTCAGCGCGCGCGGTACGGTTCGGCGGCTGGCGCAGGCCCAGGTTCTGCAGCAGCTTCTGGAAGCGCTCGCGGTCTTCAGCGGCGTCGATCATGTCCGGGCTCGTGCCGATGATGGGCACGCCGTTGGCTTCCAGATCCAGCGCCAGCTTCAGCGGAGTCTGGCCGCCGTACTGGACGATCACGCCAACCGGCTTTTCCTTGTCGACGATTTCCAGCACGTCTTCCAGCGTCAGCGGCTCGAAGTACAGGCGGTCCGAGGTGTCATAGTCGGTCGACACGGTTTCGGGGTTGCAGTTGACCATGATGGTCTCGTACCCGTCTTCGCGCAGCGCCAGCGCGGCGTGCACGCAGCAGTAGTCGAACTCGATACCCTGGCCGATCCGGTTCGGGCCACCGCCCAGCACCATGATCTTCTTGTTGCTGGTCGGGTCGGCTTCGCACTCGCCATGCTCGGCCTCGTAGGTGCCGTACATGTACGCGGTGTTCGTGGCGAACTCGGCCGCGCAGGTGTCCACGCGCTTGTAGACCGGGCGCACGTTCTGTGCCACGCGCGCCAGACGCACGGCCTTCGCGTCGGTCTTCAGCAGCTTGGCCAGGCGGCGATCCGAGAAGCCCTTCTGCTTCAGGTGACGCAGTTCGGCGGTCGACAGGCTCTCCAGCGTGCGATTACGCACCAGCCCTTCGGTCTTCACGATGTCTTCGATCTGGGCCAGGAACCACGGATCGATATCGGTCTCGCTCTGCACTTCCTCCAGCGACATGCCGAGGCGGAATGCGTCGCCCACGTACCAGATGCGGTCCGGGCCGGCTTCGCCGATTTCCTCGATCACTTCGTCGCGATCGGTCGACTTTTCGTCCAGGCCGTCCACGCCCACTTCCAGACCACGCAGTGCCTTCTGGAACGATTCCTGGAACGTACGGCCCATGGCCATCACCTCGCCCACCGACTTCATCTGGGTGGTCAGGTGGCTGTCTGCGGCCGGGAATTTTTCGAACGCGAAACGCGGCACCTTGGTGACCACGTAGTCGATCGACGGCTCGAACGAGGCCGGGGTCTGGCCGCCGGTGATTTCGTTCTTGAGTTCGTCGAGCGTGTAGCCGACGGCCAGCTTGGCGGCAACCTTCGCAATCGGGAAGCCAGTGGCCTTCGAGGCCAGGGCAGACGAACGCGACACGCGCGGGTTCATCTCGATCACGATCATCCGGCCATCCGTCGGATTGATCGAGAACTGCACGTTCGAACCGCCGGTGTCCACGCCGATCTCGCGCAGCACGGCCAGCGAGGCGTTACGCAGGATCTGGTATTCCTTGTCGGTCAGCGTCTGGGCCGGGGCCACCGTGATCGAGTCACCGGTGTGGATGCCCATCGGGTCCAGGTTTTCGATCGAGCAGATGATGATGCAGTTGTCCGCCTTGTCGCGAACAACTTCCATCTCGTATTCCTTCCAGCCCAGCAGCGATTCTTCGATCAGCAGCTCGCGCGTCGGCGACAGGTCCAGGCCACGCTTGCAGATTTCCTCGAATTCTTCGCGGTTGTAGGCGATACCGCCGCCGGTGCCGCCCAGCGTGAACGACGGGCGGATCACGATCGGGTAGCCGGCGGTGCCGGTCTCCTGGGCGATGCGCGATTGCACGGCCACGGCCTCGTCCATCGAGTGGGCGATGCCAGACTTGGCCGAACCGAGACCGATCTTGGTCATCGCGTCCTTGAACTTCTGGCGGTCCTCGGCCTTGTCGATGGCTTCCGGCGACGCGCCGATCAGCTCGACCTTGTACTTGTCCAGCACGCCATGGCGGTGCAGGTCCAGCGCGCAGTTCAGCGCGGTCTGGCCACCCATGGTCGGCAGGATCGCGTCCGGGCGCTCCTTCTCGATGATGCGCTCGACCACTTCCCAGGTGATGGGTTCGATGTAGGTCACGTCGGCCGTGTTCGGGTCCGTCATGATGGTCGCCGGATTCGAGTTGACCAGGATGACCTTGAAGCCCTCTTCACGCAGCGCCTTGCAGGCCTGTGCGCCGGAGTAGTCGAATTCGCACGCCTGACCGATGATGATCGGGCCCGCGCCGATGATTAGGATGCTCTTGATATCTGTGCGCTTTGGCATTGCACGCTCTCTTTGTTGGCCGGCTCGCGCGGTTGGGCGCGGGCCGGGCCGGTAATCAGGTTGTAGGCCGTCAGCCCAGTGTGGCCGTGGCCAGCTTGGCGCCGAAGCCAATGAACATCGCCCCGACCCCGCTCGACATACCTGCGGACAGGCGTCGGCGGCGGCGGAACGCATCGGCCAGCCTTGCGCCCACGAAGATGATCGTGGTCAGGTAGGCGAAGCTGCAGATCTGGCAGACCAGGCCCAGCGCCACGAACGACAGCGCCGGAACGGCGAACTGCGGGTCCACGAACTGGATGAAGAACGAGATGAAGAACAGGATGGCCTTCGGGTTCAGCAGGCTAATGACCAGCGCCTTGCTGAACGGGTTCGACGCGCGATCCAGCGACGCAACCGCCTTCGTGGCGACATCGGCTTGCGCCGACCAGTTACGCACCGCGCCACGCAGCATCTGGAAGCCGATCCAGGCCAGGTAGGCCGCACCTACGTACTTGACGACGTGGAACAGCCCCGGGCTGGCCTTCAGCAGCGATGCCACGCCAGCGGCCGACAGCACCATCAGGATCGCATCGCCGAGGAAAACGCCGCATGCCCCCTTGTAGCCGGCGCGCACACCGCGCTGCGCGGCCACCGACAGCACATACATCGAATTCGGCCCCGGCAGCAGTACGATGAAGATCGTACCGAGCACAAAGGTCCAGAAATCAGTGATGCCGAGGTTGGCATGCATGAAGGCGTTCATGGGCGTTTCCCGTTCAGGCTCTCGTTTCTCGATCTCAGGCAGCGGCCTTGGCGCGGGCGTCCTGCATCAGCTTGGTGAAGCGGTCGAACAGGTACGCGATGTCGTGCGGGCCCGGCGACGCTTCCGGGTGACCCTGGAAGCAGAAAGCCGGCTTGTCGGTCAGCGCGAAGCCTTGCAGCGTGCCGTCGAACAGAGACGTGTGCGTGACGCGGGCGTTGGCCGGCAGCGTCGATGCATCGACTGCGAAGCCATGGTTCTGCGACGTAATCACCACACGACCATCATCATGGTCCTTGACCGGATGGTTGGCGCCATGGTGGCCCGTGCTCATCTTGAGCGTCTTGGCACCCACGGCCAGGGCCATGATCTGGTGGCCCAGGCAGATGCCGAAGGTCGGGATACCGCGAGCGATGAACTCGCGCGTGGCGGCGATCGCGTAGTCGCACGGCTCCGGGTCGCCAGGGCCGTTCGACAGGAAGATACCGTCCGGATTCAGCGCCAGGGCATCGGCCGCGCTGGCTTGCGCCGGCAGCACGGTCACCTTGCAGCCGCGTTCGGCCAGCATGCGCAGGATGTTGAACTTGACGCCGAAGTCGAAAGCGACCACGTGGAACTGCGGCTTGTCCTGCTTCCCGTAGCCTTCGCCGAGCTTCCACTCGGTCTGGGTCCACTCATACGGCTCCTTGACGGAGACGACCTTGGCCAGGTCCATGCCTGCCAGGCCCGGGAACGAGCGCGCCAGGTCGATGGCCTTCTGGACATTGTCCTCACCGGCCAGGATGCAGCCGTTCTGGGCGCCCTTCTCGCGCAGGATACGGGTCAGCTTGCGGGTGTCGATGCCCGCGATCGCCACGACCTTTTCCTGCTTCAGGTAGTGGGCGAGGGTATGTTCCTTGCGGAAGTTCGAGGCCAGAATCGGCAGATCTTTGATGATCAGGCCGGCGGCATGGACTTTCGTGGCTTCTACATCCTCAGGGTTGACGCCGTAATTGCCGATATGCGGATACGTCAGCGTGACGATCTGCCGGGAATAGCTCGGGTCGGTGAGGATTTCCTGATAACCGGTGATAGCGGTGTTGAACACCACTTCGCCGATCGTATGGCCGGAAGCGCCGATGGAATAGCCACGAAAGACCGTGCCGTCTGCAAGCGCGAGGATGGCGGACGGAAAAGACGGTAACACGGGTAGGCTCCTGCTGGATTCACCCCGTGACCGACCTGCTCAACGCCTCGTGCCCCGTGGGCGAGTCCTCAGCCATGTGCATGGCGAGACTCCCGGCGGAGGCTCTTTCGTCACTTCGCACAATGTCTGCGTGGTGCACGAAAAGCCCTCGCGAATATGGGGGCGGCGGAAGGTGGAATACGGTAGGCGCTAGGGTGAAGGGTTCTGAAAGCGAAACTTTCGAATTATATCCCGCCGCACCCAATTTCTCAAGTTTTCAAGGACTTGCGTTTGCCATGGCTGCCAGGCGGTCCGTCATTCGCGACCGCCCGGCAGGCCGGTCATGCCGTGGCTGGTACCACGGCGGTGACCTCGATTTCCACCTTCGCGCGCGGCTCGACGAGGTCTGCCACCTCTACCGCGGTCATCGCAGGAAAGTGGCGGCCGATGATGTCACGATAGTGCTGTCCGATCGCCTTGTAGGCACCCACGTACTCGGCCTTGTCCTTCACATACCAAGTCATGCGCGCGATGTGCTCGGGCCGCGCCCCGCCCTGTTCCAGCACGGCGACGATATTGCGCAATGCCTGCGCCACCTGCAGCCCGAAATCGTCGGTTTCGAACTCGCACTGGCCGTTCCAGCCGATCTGCCCGCCGACAAAGATCAGGCGGCTGCCCACCTGCATCTCGGCGAGCATGCCGTTGGCGTATCCCTTCGGAGGTGCCCAGTCGGGCGGCTGCAATGTCTTCAGCATGATGTCGATTCCAATCCAGAGTTCAGAGTTATCCGTCAGGCCGCCAGGAAGCGTCCCATTGCATGTCGTACGGGGTCAGGCAGGGCCTGCGCGGTCATCGTCCGTGTGTCGACGCAGACGAGCCGCTGAGAGATGTGCATACGCGTGCCGCCGTCCGGCCCCGCCAGGCGGACCTCGACCGAGAAGCTGCTTCGGCCGATATGGGACACGCGCAGTTCTCGTGTGAGCAGTTCGCCAAGCCGGCTTGGCGCCTCGAAGCGGCACTGCAGTTCGGCCGTCGGCAACCCCGCATGACCGGTCAGATGCATCGCATCGAACGGCCAGTCGAGCGCTTCGGCGAACCAGTCCTCGATAAAGTCGTTCAGCATCTCGAAATAGCGCGGGTAGAAAACGATGCCGGCGGTATCGCAATGCTTGAAACGCACACGCACCTGATTGGTGAACACGTCGTTCATGGCTACGCGCCCTCTGCCGCCATCTGCCGCAGGCGGAAGCGCTGCAGCTTGCCCGTCTCGGTACGCGGCAGCGCCGCCACGAACTCGATGCGACGCGGATACTTGTACGGGGCGATCTCGCGCTTGACATAGTCTTGCAGCGCCGCCCGCGTGGCGTCGGAGGGCTCCACGCCGGGACGCAGTACCACGTACGCCGTCACGACCTGGCCACGCTCCGCGTCCGGCGCGCCGACGACCCCGCATTCGGCCACCCACTCATGCCGCATCAGCGATCCCTCGACCTCGGGGCCGGCGATGTTGTACCCGGCCGAGATGATCATGTCGTCCGAACGCGCCTGATAGAAGTAGTAGCCATCGGCGTCGGCCATGAATGTGTCGCCGGGCAGATTCCACCCGTCGCGCACGTACGCCTCCTGGCGCGGATCGTCCAGATAGCGGCAGCCCGTGGGCCCGCGCACCGCGAGCTTGCCTACCGTGCCCGGCGGCACCGGCTGCATGTTCTCGTCGACGATACGGGCTTCGTACCCCGGTACCACGCGACCCACTGCGCCCGGACGCACATCGGCGCCAGCACTGGAAACGAAGATATGCATCATCTCCGTGCCGCCGAGGCCGTCGGTCATTTCGATGCCAGTGGCTGCCTTCCAGGCCTGCCGCGTGGCATCCGGCAGCGCCTCGCCAGCGGACACGCTCTTCTTCAGGCTCGACAGATCGAAGTTCTTTACCAGCGTCGCCATCTGCCGATAGAACGTCGGCGCGGTGAAAACGATCGTTGCGCGATGGTCCTGGATCAGCTTGAGCAGCAGTTCCGGCGTAAGCCTTTCCGACAGCGCGGTACTGGCGCCAATGCGCAGCGGGAAGCAGAGCATGCCGCCCAGCCCGAATGTGAATGCGATTGGCGGCGTGCCACAGAAGACGTCGTCCGGCGTGGGCTTGAGCACGTGGCGCGGGAACAGGTCGCACATCGCCAGCACATCGCGGTGGAAATGCATCGTGCCCTTGGGCTGCCCCGTGGTGCCACTCGTGAACGCGATCAGGCAGATGTCATCGGCGGCCGTGTCGCACGCGGTGAACGTGTCGGGCTTGCCCGCCATCGCGGTTTCGAGCGCATCGGCACCCTCGCCGTGGAAGTAGCGCACGCGTTCGAGCGTCGGACAAAAGTACTCGCCATCGGCACGCCGGTTCGCGTCCAGCTCGTCGCGCAGACGTGCATCGCAGAGTGCAGCCGTCACCTGCGCCTTGTCGATGATCTGCTTGAGCTCCTTGGCGCGCAGCAGCGGCATCGTCGGCACGGCGATCAGTCCTGCCTTGAGCGTGGCAAGCCAGCTCGCCGCCATCATCAGGTTGTTCGGGCCGCGCAGCAGCACGCGATTGCCCGGCACCAGCCCCATGTCCTCGACCAGCACATGCGCGATGCGATCCACAAGCGCCGCCAGCTCGGCATAGGTCACGGTCTCGATACGGCCCGCGCGCTCATGGCGCACCGCCACGCGGCCACCGTTGCCGGCCGCCACATGTCGGTCCACAAGCTCCACTGCCGCGTTGAGGCGATCGGGGTAGCGCGTGTCGTCGTTGAACTGGAACACCGGCCACGTCTGCGGCGGCGGCAACCTGTCCCGTGCGAAGGTATCAACATGAGCGGTGGCTGGTTGGGGGGCGGCCATACTTGTCTCCTGTCTCGTGTTCTATCGGGCTGCCAGCGTCTCGCGCGCAATGATCAGCTTCTGCACTTCGGTGGCGCCTTCGTAGATCCGCAGCGAGCGAATCTCGCGATAGAGACTTTCCACTCGCGTGCCAACCTTGACGCCCAGGCCGCCGAACATCTGCACGGCCCGGTCGATGACTTGCTGCGCGTTCTCGGTGGCGACCATCTTGGCCATCGCCGCCTCGCGCGTCGTGCGTTGCTGCCTCACGTCGCGCAGCCAGGCGGCGCGATAGGTCAGCAGCGCGGCGGCATCGATGGCCGTAGCCATGTCACCGATCGCCGCCTGCGTGAGTTGCAGATCCGCCAACACGCCGCCAAACATCGGGCGCGACGTGGCGCGTGCCAGCGCATCGTCCAGCGCCGCGCGACCAAAGCCAAGCGCGGCGGCGGCCACCGAGGCCCGGAAGATGTCGAGTGTCATCATCGCCACCTTGAAGCCCTGCCCCGGCTCGCCCAGACGGTTGCCAACGGGTACGCGGCAGTCATCGAAACGCAGTGTTGCCAGAGGATGGGGCGCGATCACGTCGATGCGCTCCGCGATAGACAGGCCCGGAGTATTGGCATCCACCACGAACGCCGTGATGCCGCGCGCGCCGGCTGCCTCCCCAGTGCGTGCGAACACGCAATAGAAGTCGGCGATGCCGCCGTTCGATATCCACGTCTTGGCGCCGTTTAGCACGTAGTGCGTGCCGTCATCGGACAGCTTCGCGCTGCATTGCATCGCTGCCACGTCGGAACCCGCCTCGGGCTCGGACAGCGCGAATGCCGCAATGGCCTCGCCCTTCGCCACGCGCGGCAGATAGCGCTCGCGCACCGCGTCGCTACCCGCCAGTGTGATCGCGCCCGAGCCAAGGCCCTGCATCGCGAAGGCAAAATCAGCCAGGCCGTCGTGGCGCGCCAGTGTCTCGCGCAGCAGGCAGAGCGCACGCGAATCGAGCGCGGGCAGCGCGCCGCCGAACGCCGCCGGCACGCAGTAGCGGAGCCATCCCGCCTGCCCAAGCTGGCGCACCAGCGTGCGGCACGCCGCGTCGGCATTGTGGTGATCGACGTCCCGCAGGTTCTCGCCGCACCAGGCATCCAGATCGCGCTCGAGCGAACGGTGCGCATCGTCGAAGAACGGTAGTTCAAGGTAGGTCTTGTCGCTCATGCCAGCCCCTCAATCGCCTTCGAACACCGGTTTCTGCTTCGCGACGAACGCGTCATAGGCCCGCCGGAAGTCGCGCGTCTGCATGCAGATGGCCTGGGCCTCCGCCTCGGCCTCGATTGCTTCGTCGAGCCCCATATTCCACTCCTGATGGAGCAGCTTCTTGGTAACGCCATGTGCGAAAGTCGGACCCGCGGCGATCTGCGTGGCCAGCGACTGCGCCTCGGCCAGCAGCGTTTCGGAAGCGTGCAGCGCGTTGAAGAAGCCCCATTGCAGCCCTTCCTCGGCGCTCATCGAGCGGCCGGTGTAAAGCAGTTCGCTCGCTCTCCCCTGCCCGATCACGCGGGGCAGCAGCGAACAGGCGCCCATATCGGCGCCAGCCAGACCAACGCGCACGAACAGGAACGCGGTCTTCGCCAGCGCGGTACCCAGACGCATGTCGGAGGCCAGCGCGATCATCGCGCCGGCGCCGGCACAGATGCCGTCGATCGCGCTGATGATCGGCTGCGGGCAGGCGCGCATGGCCTTGATCAGGTCGCCGGTCATACGCGTGAAGTCGAGCAGCTCCGGCATGGTCATGCGCGTCAGCGGGCCAATGATCTCGTGTACATCGCCGCCAGAGCAGAAATTCCCGCCCGCGCCGGTCACCACCACGGTCTTGATGTCGGTGGCGTAGCACAGACTACGGAACAGGTCGCGCAGCTCGGCGTAGGAATCGAACGTCAGCGGATTCTTGCGCTCCGGCCGGTTCAGCGTGATCGTGCCGACCTTGCCGTCCGCCGAGACGGACCACAGGAAGTGCTTCGGTTGATAGTCCGCAAAGGCGCGCTTGTGGTGGCGCATGTCCAGTGCAATATCGCTCATGTGTTGTCTCACTCCACTCTGTTTGATCGTTCAGCCCGCCATCACCTCGCCGCCGGCCACCGGCACGGCTTGCCCCGTGATCGCGGACGCCGAGGGCTGGCACAGCCAGGCCACCGCGTCAGCCACTTCATCGGGCCGTACCAGACGCCGCTGCGGGTTACGCGCGGCCAGTTCCGCGCGCGCCTGTTCTTCCGAGCGCCCCGTCTTGCCGACGATATTGGCCACCGCGTCGCGCACGATGTCGGTTTCGGTATAGCCCGGGCACACCGCGTTGACCGTCACGCCCTTGGTCGCCAGTTCCAGCGCCAGCGAGCGGGTCAGGCCGATCACGCCGTGCTTCGCCGCGCAATAGGCGCTGACGTAGCCGTACCCGATCAGGCCGGCCGTGCTGGCGACATTCACGATGCGCCCCCAGCCTGCCTCGAGCATCGCCGGCAGCGCCGCCTGCGTGCAGATAAAGGTGCCGGTCAGGTTGACCTCGAGCATCCGCTGCCAGAGCGCGAGATCGGTCTTGCCGAACGGCGCGCTGTGCGCCTGACCGGCGTTGTTGACCAGCAGCGTGATCGGCCCGCGTGCTTCAGTGGCACCGGCAAAGGCTCCGCTCACCCAATCGGCATCCGTGATGTCCGCGCTGACCGCGCCCAGCGCCGCGCCTTCGGTCACGCACGACTGCAGCGCGTGAACGGTCGCATCAAGCCCTGCCTGCTCGCGACCCAGCAGCGTGACGCTAGCGCCATCGGCCAGCAGCCGGCGCGCGATGGCGGCACCGATGCCACGCCCACCGCCAGTCACCAGGGCGTGACGCCCTTGCAATGCATTGCCCATGATCATTTTCCCGGCTGCTGCGCGTACGATGCGGCGCGGGCGAGGTTGGTTTCCAGTTGCCGCTTGCCAGACACGTACTGCTTCGGCCACGTGACATCGCGATAGCCCAGCCTGGCCGCCTCGTGCAGCGTCCACGCCGGATCGGCCAGATGCGGACGCGCAATCGCGCAAAGATCGGCCCGGCCAGCCGCGACGATGCTATCGACATGATCGGCCTCGAAGATCGCGCCCACGGCGATGGTCGGGATGCCCGCCTCATTGCGGATGCGGTCGGAGAATGGCGTCTGGTACATCCGGCCGTAGACCGGCGCCTGATCCGGGCTGACCTGGCCTGATGAACAGTCGATCATGTCCGCGCCGGCCGCCTTGAAGGCGCGTGCGATCTCCACCGCATCGTCGGCGGTGATACCGCCCTCGACCCAATCGTGCGCCGAGATCCGCACCGACATAGGCTTGTCCTGCGGCCACACGGCCCGCACGGCTGCAAACACTTCCAGCGGATAGCGCAGACGGTTGGCGAGCGATCCGCCGTACGTGTCGGTACGCGTGTTGGACAACGGCGAGATGAAACTCGAAAGCAGATAGCCGTGGGCGCAGTGCAGCTCAAGCCAGTCGAAGCCAGCTTCCGCCGCGCGCTTCGCGTTGGCCACGAAGTCATCACGCACGCGGTCCATGTCTTCCCGCGTCATTTCGCGTGGCACCTGCGACACATCGGGCATGTACGGCAACGCCGACGCGGAGATCAACGGCCAGTTTCCGTCCGCCAGCGGGTAGTCCATCTTCTCCCAGCCAAGCTGGGTCGATCCCTTGCGCCCGGCGTGGCCAAGCTGCATGGCGATCTTCGTATCGCCGTTGGCGTGCACGAAGTCGACGATGCGCTTCCACGCATCGCGCTGCGCGTCATTCCACAAACCCGGGCAAGCCGGCGTGATGCGCGCGTCTGGCGACACACAGGTCATCTCGGCCACAACCATGCCGGCGCCACCGAGGGCGCGGGAACCGAGATGCACCAAGTGGAAATCGCCGGGCACGCCATCGACCGACGAGTACATCGCCATCGGGCTCACCACCACGCGGTTCTTCAGCGTGACGCCGCGCACCGTGAATGGCGTGAACATCGGCGGCAAGGCAGCATCGCCGGCAGCCGCGCGCAGTTTCAGCGTCTCCTGTGGCACGCCGGCCTGCGCGGCCAGCCATTGCTCGAAGTTGTCGACGTATTGCGCATCGCGCACGCGCAGATTCTCGTGCGAGATCCGCTGCGAGCGCGTCAGCAACGAATAGGCGAACTGCTCGGGCGCCATTCCGGCATAGCGCTCGACGTTCTCGAACCATTCGGTCGAATTGCGCGCCGCGTTCTGGATCTTGAGCACTTCCACGCTGCGTGTGGCCTCGTAGCGGGCCAGCGCTTCGGGCAAGCCGTCGACACCGGCGGCGCGATGCTCGCCGATCGCCTCCGCCAGATCGATCGCATCTTCCAGCGCCAGCTTGGTCCCCGATCCGATCGAGAAGTGCGCGGTATGCGCCGCGTCCCCCATCAACACCACCGGCACGCGGCGGCCGTCGTCCAGGGTGTTCCAGTGCACCCAGTGATGGCAGATCACCCGCGGGAAGCGAATCCAGATCGCCGAGCCACGCAGATGCGCGGCGTTGCTGATGAGCCTGTTGCCGTCGAGGTACTTGGCGAACAGCTTCTCGCAGTAGGCCACGCCCTCCTCCTGGCTCATCTGTTCAATGCCGGCGGCCTTCCATACCGGCTCAGGCGCCTCAACGATGAACGTCGACGTGTTGTCGTCGAAGCGATAGGCGTGCGCCTGGAACCAGCCATGCTCGGTCTTCTCGAATGCGAACGTGAAGGCGTCGAACAGCTTGTGCGTGCCGAGCCAGACAAAGCGGCACTGGCGCGTGTCGATATCTGGCTGGAAGCTCTCGGCATAGCGTGTGCGGATGCGGCTGTTAAGGCCGTCCGAAGCAATCACGAGATCCGCGTTGTACTGCCGCGCCAGCGCCTGGTCATCGCTGACATCGGTCTCGAACACCAGCTTCACGCCGAGCGCCTCACAGCGTGCCTGCAGGATGTTGAGCAGGCGCTTGCGGCCGATGCCGATGAATCCGTGCCCACCGGATCGGATGGTGCGCCCACCGATATGAATGTCGATGTCGTCCCAGTGATTGAATGCCGCGTTGATCTCGGCCGCGCTGACCGGATCGGCCTGTTTCAGGTTCTCGAGCGTCGCATCAGAGAACACCACCCCCCAGCCGAAGGTGTCGTATGGCCGATTGCGTTCGACCACGATCACCTCGTGGGACGGATTCTGCAGCTTCATCAGCAAGCCGAAGTACAAGCCCGCCGGGCCGCCACCAATACATAGCACGCGCATCTGATCGCCTCCTGCAAGCCGTCAGTCGACGGCTCTACATCAGGGTTAAATATTTTATGCTTAAAATATTAGGCGGCATGCCGGGATCTGGCAAGGGGTTTTTCAGGGAGCCCGCAAGTGCCGGGCTCCCTGCCCTTCTATGCCTGCGTCAGGCCAGCGACTCCTTCACCTGCTCCAGCGCCGTCGGGTCCTCGATCGTGGTCAGGTCACCCGGATCACGGCCTTCCGCCACCGCCTGAATGGCGCGGCGCAGCAATTTGCCCGAGCGTGTCTTGGGCAGCGCATTGACGAAGAACACGCGCGCCGGTCGCGCCACCGCGCCGAGCTGCTGTTCCACCGTCTTCATCAACTCCCCCTCGAATACCATCCGGTCCGCTTCGGTCGCCGTGCGCCCGGCGTCACGCGCAATGCAGAAGCCCATGGCGACCTGGCCCTTCAGCGCATCCTGCACGCCGACCACGGCCACCTCGGCCACGCCCGGGTGCGACGACAGGCTTTCCTCGATCTCTCGGGTGCCCAGCCGGTGGCCCGCCACGTTGATCACATCGTCGGTGCGGCCGAGGATGAAGACGTAGCCATCCTCGTCGCGGATACCCCAGTCGAATGTGGAGTAGCACTGACGATTCGGCACCGCCGACCAGTACGTGCGAATGAAGCGGTCGTCGTCGCCCCAGACCGTCGACATGCAGCCCGGTGGCAGCGGATAGTCGATCGCCACCACGCCCTTGGTGTTTGGCGGGCACTCCTCGCCGGTGACCTCATCGACGATGCGCAGGTCGTAACCGTAGGCCGGCACCCCGGGAGATCCCAGTTTGGGTGGCAGCGCTTCCACGCCGCGCTGGATCGCGATGATCGGCCAGCCCGATTCGGTCTGCCAGTAGTTGTCGACCACGGGCTTGCCGATGCCGTCCTGAATCCAGCGCGCGGTAGGTTCGTCCAGTGGCTCGCCCGCCAGAAACAACAGCCGCAGGCTGGACAGGTCGTGACGCGTGAGCAGCGCCGGGTCCTGCTTCTTGAGTACACGGATCGCCGTAGGCGCGCTGAACATGATGTTGACGCCGTACTGCTCGACGATCTTCCACAGGATCGCGCCATCAGGACGAATCGGCGTGCCTTCGTACATGACCGTGGTCATGCCAGCCAGCAGCGGCCCATAGACGATGTAGCTATGGCCCACCACCCAACCGATATCGGACGCGGTGAACATCGTGTCGCCCGGCTTGCCACAGAAGATGTTTTCCATCGACGTGGCCAGCGCCACCGCGTAGCCACCGGTGTCTCGCTGCACGCCCTTGGGCTTGCCCGTGGTGCCCGACGTGTAGAGCACGTAGGACGGCTCGCTCGATTCCATCCAGACGCATGGCACGGCCTGACCGGCCACCTTGTCCCGCCAGGCCGCGTAGTCCTCGTCGCGGCCGCTGACCAGCGGCATCTCCGCCAGCTTGCGGTCCACCAGCAGCACCTTTTCGGGATGATGACCAGCCAGCCGGATCGCTTCATCAAGCAGCGGCTTGTACGGCACCACCTTGCCCGCACGCGAGCCAGCATCGGCGCTCACGATCACGCGTGGCTTGGCGTCGTCGATACGGGCTGCCAGGCTGACCGAAGCAAACCCACCGAACACCACCGAATGCACGGCGCCGATGCGCGTGCAGGCCAGCATCGCGAACATTGCCTCCGGAATCATCGGCATGTAGATCAGCACCCGGTCGCCGCGCTGCACGCCCAGCCCCTGGAGCGTCGCCGCCATGCGCGTGACTTCGTCATGCAACTCGCGGTAGGTGTAGGTGCGTTCGGTATCCGTTTCGGTCGAGACATAGACCAGCGCCCGCTGGTCGGCACGCGCGGCCAGGTGCCGGTCGATGGCGTTATGGCAGATGTTGGTGCGCCCGCCGACGAACCAGCGGGCGAAAGGTGGGCGACTGTCGTCGAGCACGCGTTCGAAGGGGGTCTCCCAATCGATACGTGCGGCTTGTTCGGCCCAGAATCCTGCCGGGTCGGAAAGGGAGCGCGCGTGCAGTGCGCGGCTTGCCGTCATGGTATGTCTCCTCCGCTATATGGGTGATCAGTGCGGTGTTGATGGCTTGAACAGTTCGACAGGCGGAAACCTGCCGACTGCCCTACTGGTTGCACGACGCGGGGTTCGTTTCCACCTGCGTTCGGATGCCCGCCATCTTTTCTGGAGAATCTACCATGACAGCATCCAGCCCCAAACGCTTTGCCTCGCAATAGTCAGCCCGATCATTCACGCCGAATGCCACGAGGTTGGCCGCCACTTTCGACCGGTAGCACTGGACAGAGGCTTTGGTCCAGAGCACCGCCTGGACCGGCGAATGCCCCTCCCCGAGCGTGAAGGTCTCAACCACGTCCACGTTGCGCCGCATCTCGAATCCCGCCCACACACCTGAAACGGATGGCGCATCGCAGCGCTGGCCAAGCGTTGCGGAGACCAGTCGACGCCGGGTCACGTCACGCGCCTCGGCCAGCCGCGCGCGTGGCCAGGCTGCGAACGTATTCTGGTAATCGGCCTCGGTCGAGTAGATCAGCACGCGGCTCCAGGCGTTTTCGGCATCCAGCACTGCAGCCACCGCGGCCGTCTGCGCCGCCGCCGGCATCGACTTCATGTCGAGGATGATCGGCACGTTGGCCGGGATGGCACGCAATGCCTGCCTCAGCGTGGGAATGCCGACCGGACTGTCGCGATAGGGGTAGCGCTTCACGCCATCCGATCCCGTTTCGGCGAAGGACCATCCGGCATTGAGCGTCGCAAGCGTGGCGGCGCTGAAATCGGCCACCTTGCCCGATCCATTGGTCAGCGCGGACAGGTCGCTCGGGCGGTACAGCACCGGCACGCCATCGAGGCTCGTTTGCACTGACAGCCAGATCATGTCGGCACGTTGGCGCAATGCCGACTCGATCGCCACAAGCGTGTTTTCCGGGCGATCCGCCGTGCCACCGCGATGCGCCACGAGCTTGGGCAGAGGGTAATCGGGTTCGTCATCGTCCTGCGCGCGCTCGCATGACGCGCCAAGGCACGCCAAGAGAATCGGCAGGCAACAGACGGTTTTGGGGAAGGACATCGGGCAGTTCCAGTGGTGGATCAGACTGCCCTTTTTGCCACCCTTCGCCGACTACGTTCTTGATGCCCATCAATTTGCATGACGGAGGCACGGCGCGTCCCCGGCCCAGCGTCTAGCGTGGAACCGGGTTGCCAGAATTTCGTGGCGTCAGGAGGTGGCCGCGCGCAGATACTACTGCGCGCGGCTCGACTTGGATTTGGTCGCTGGCGTCGGCGACGACTTGCTTTCGCGCGTGGCGGACTTGCCCGACGACTTGCTCGTGGAGCTGTGCGGCGAGGCCTCCACCACCACCCGCTTGCGGGGTTCGGCCTTGGCCGATCGCGACGACTTCTCGACCTTATCGGATTTCTCCGACTTTGCCGCGGCCTGTGTCTTGCCACCCGACTTGCCATGTGGCGCGGCCTTGGCTGGCGTGTCGTCTTCGTCCCCGGCGCGCTCCGCCCGCATGGCGGCGGCGGAGTTCGGACGCAGCATCAGCACCAGACTCTGGCCGGCAACAAGCTTGCTGCCGGAGAGCTTGTTCCACGACTGCACCTGCTTGACCGACACGCCATAGCGACGCGCCACCGTGGACACCGTATCCTTGCGCCCCGCCCGCACCACGACGCGCTTGGCGTCAGGCACGTCTGGCTCCACGGCCAGCATGGCCGTATCGACCAGCGATGCGCTGATGTCCTGGTCGTGGCGCTCGGTACGCGGAATCATGACGGTCGAACCGGCCTTCAGGCGCATTCCCTTGGGAATCCGGTTGATCTCGCGCAGCGTGTCCACATCCACGTTGAGCCGCGCGGCCAGCGACTCCACACGTTCGCGGCTATCCACGGTCACCGCCGTCCAGCTCGACAACCCGCCACGATAGGTATTGAGGTTGTACTGGAAGCGCTCGGCGTTCTCGAACGGCAGCAGGATCTGCGGATTGGCCGCACCCAGGATCACCGGTCGGTTGAACGACGGATTGAGCGCCTTGAACTCGTCCAGCGGCATGTTGGCCAGCTTGGCCGCCAGCGCCACGTCGATATCCCGCGAGGTCGTGACCGTCACGAAGTACGGATGATCGGGAATCTCAGGCAGCCTGACGCCGTACGCGGCCGGGTTGGCGATGATGTTCTTGACCGCCTGGAGCTTCGGCACGTAATAGCGCGTCTCGGTCGGCATGGTCAGGCTGGCGTAGTCCGTGGGCAGCCCCCGGGCCTGATTGCGCGCGATGGCCCGCGACACGGCGCCTTCGCCCCAGTTGTAGGCGGCCAGCGCCAGTTGCCAGTCGCCGAACATGTCGTAGAGCCGCTGCAGATAGTCGAGCGCAGCGTCGGTCGATGCCAGCACGTCGCGCCGCTCGTCGCGGAACATGTTCTGCTTGAGGTTGTACGTCTTGCCCGTGCTCGGGATGAACTGCCACATGCCGGCCGCCTTGGCCGTGGATTCCGCCTGGGGATTGAATGCGCTCTCCACGAATGGCAGCAGGGCCAGCTCGGTCGGCATCTTGCGCCGTTCGAGTTCCTCGACGATGTGGTAGAGGTAGCGGCTCGACCGCCCCACCATCCGCTCCATATAGTCAGGGCGGGCCGCGTACCACTGCGTGCGATCATCGACCAGCGTGCCTTCCAGGTCAGGCATCGCGAAACCCTTGCGAATGCGGTCCCAGATATCGCTGGACGGCCCGCGCAGCCAGTCCACGCTGGACTGGTCGACATTCACGACGGTGGAACGGGATAACGTACCGGCGCGGCCGGTGCTGTTAAGGGTATTGAGCGGGTCCTTCTTCGGACCGGATTCCAGGGCGGTCGGCGTGCCGGACAATTCGCCGGCGGGCGGTGTGGGTGTGCTGGCGCAGGCTGCAAGCAGCGTGGCACACGCAACTACCGCCAGAAATCGACCAAATCGCATTAAGTTCTCTGAAAGTGACGCCAAAAAGTTGGCCTGATGCTATGGAAAAGCCCCCCTCGCGTCAATGAGATTTTCCCCATGATGCAATTTGAATCAATTGCCCCCGGCCAGCCTGCGATCGGATTGTCCCATCCGCGTTAACGAAAGCCGTCCTTCCAGCCTCGCAGCGCACCAAAAGCCGCCGCGTCATCGCTCACGTCTCCGCCCTGCGCCCGCACAGCATGGCGGACCGTGGACTCGCGGGACCGCAAGAACGGATTGACCGCGCGCTCATGCGCCACGGTCGTTGGCACGGTAGGCGTGCCGGCCTCGCGCAGGATATCCACCCGCGCCGCCCACGCCGCCAGATCGGGGTTGGCCGGCTCGACGGCCCGGGCAAAGCGGACGTTGCTGCGCGTGTACTCGTGGGCGCAGTAGACGCGCGTGTCGCCGGGGAGTGCCGCGAGCTTGTCCAGGGATGCCAGCATCTGGGCCGGCGTGCCTTCGAACAGGCGCCCGCAGCCGCTGGCGAACAGCGTGTCGCCACAGAACACCACGGGGCCGGCGCCAGGCAGGTCGCCGACATAGGCCACATGGCCCGCAGTGTGGCCGGGAACATCCAGTACCCGGAACGTCACTGCCGGATGACGCAGCGTGACCGTGTCGCCTTCGCGCACGGCCTGCGTCCGGTGGCCGATTCGCTCGCCCTGCGGGCCGATCACCGGCAGCGGCTCGCCGTTCGGCCCACTCGGATGACGCGCGAGGAGGTCTGATACACCACCTTGGTGATCCCCATGGTGATGGGTGATTACAATAGCGCCCAGTGCCAGCCCGCGTTGCGCCAGAAACTGCTCGACCGGTGCGGCCTCGCCTGGGTCCACCACGGCCGCGCTATGCCCGTCGTGGATTGCCCAGATATAGTTGTCCTGAAAGGCGGGGATCGGCTCCACTTTCAACATGCGTGCTCCTCTATGTCCAACCGACCGATTATAGATTGGGAAGAATGGCTAGCCTCGCCACCCGGGCAGTATGTGCTCGAGTGGGAAGGCCAGCAGTACGACCGGACGGTAGCGGACATTTTTGGCTATCACGCGGTGCAGTTCGGCCTGCCCGCCATCGACACGTTGCGCGAGAACCGGATGCCGTTCTCGGCGCTGGCGTTGGACGGCCGCGCGGGCCCGCACGGGCCAAGGGAGACCCATCCCGATGCGCGGCAACTGCTATGCCGGTTCGACGAACTGCCTTTTGATACGCAGAGCATCGACCTCGTCACGCTACCGCACGTCCTCGAATTCTCGGAAGACCCGCACGAAGTGCTGCGCGAAGTCTCGCGCGTGCTGATGCCCGAAGGGCGCGTGGTGGTGACATGCTTCAACCCGATGAGCCTGTGGGGGGCGCGGCAGGGCCTGAACCGCGTTGGCGCCATGCCCTTCCTGCCAAGTGACGCCCAGACCATCGGGTTCGTGCGGATCAAGGACTGGCTCAAGCTGCTCGGGTTCGAGATCATCCGGGGCCGCTTCGGCTGCTACTGCCCGCCCTATCGCACGGAGCGCTGGCTGCAGCGCGCGGCATTCATGGAAAAGGCAGGCGACCGCTGGTGGCCGATCTTCGGCGCGGTCTATATGATCTCGGCGGTCAAGCGCGTCAAGAATATCCGCCTGGTGGGCCCGGCCTGGAAAACGCCCAAGTCAGCGCTGAAGCCAGTAGCGGCTCCGGTTGCCACGCCCACGGGCACACACGGCAAGACCCCTGGCCAGGACAGCTAGGACCATCACCTTATATACATGCAAGAAGTCACGATTTACTCCGACGGAGCCTGCAAGGGCAATCCCGGCCCCGGCGGCTGGGGCGCCGTGCTCGTCGCCGGCGGCCACGAGAAAGAACTGTTCGGCGGCGAAAGCCCCACCACCAACAACCGCATGGAGCTGATGGCGGTCATCGAGGCGCTGCGCGCGCTCAAGCGCCCATGCATCGTCAATATCTATACGGACTCGCAATACGTGCAGAAAGGCATCAGCGAGTGGATTCACGGCTGGAAGGCACGCGGCTGGAAGACGGCGGACAAGAAGCCGGTCAAGAACGCCGACCTCTGGCAGGTACTGGACGAAGCCCAGAAACCTCACCAGATCACGTGGCACTGGGTGCGCGGTCACAACGGGCACCCCGGCAACGAACGCGCGGATGCGCTGGCCAATCGCGGGGTGGCGTCGATCAATACCTGACCCGTCGTTTACAATCCCGCCCATGCGACAAATCGTTCTCGATACCGAAACCACCGGCCTCAATCACGCAACAGGCGACCGCCTGATCGAAATCGGCTGTGTGGAACTGGTGAATCGCCGCCTGACAGGCCGCCACCTCCACTTCTACGTCAATCCAGAGCGCGACATCCATGAGGATGCCATCGCCGTGCACGGGATCACGCTCGATTTCCTGGCCGACAAGCCCAAGTTCGCCGAGGTCGTCAACGAGGTCCGTGACTTCGTGCAGGACGCCGAACTGATCATCCACAACGCGCCCTTCGACCTTGGCTTCCTGGATATGGAATTCCAGCGCCTGGACCTGCCGCCGTTCCGCCAGCACGCCAGCAACGTGATCGATACGCTGCGTGAAGCCCGCCAGATGTTCCCGGGCAAGCGCAACTCGCTGGATGCGCTGTGCGACCGACTGGGCGTCAGCAATTCCCACCGCACGCTGCACGGCGCACTGCTCGATGCCGAACTGCTCGCCGAGGTCTACCTGGCGATGACGCGCGGCCAGAACTCACTGGTCATCGACATGCTCGACGGCGCCACCACGGATGGCGAGACGCGTAGCACCGCCGACCTGTCCGCCATGACGCTGCCCGTGCTATTGGCCTCCGAGGAAGAAATCTCGGCGCACATGGGCGTGCTCAAGGAACTCGACAAGGCAAGTGGCGGCAAGACGGTCTGGCAAGAGGCCTCTCCTGCCGAAGCCGCCACGCAGTAGGGCCTGGCGCCTCCCGAGGGATCTCGAAGAAAATTCGAAAAAGGGCTTTACAAGATACCGGCCCATCGGCATAATCTCGTTTCTCCACTGCACGACATCAGCAGCAACGATGACGAAGCAGCATGGGTGGTTAGCTCAGCGGTAGAGCACTGCCTTCACACGGCAGGGGTCACAGGTTCAATCCCTGTACCACCCACCAAATTATTGGCTAGCAACGCCTTACGTTGCCCTGAACCCGGTTAGCTGACGAGCTTTCCGGGTTTTTTGTTGTCTGTCGATGGCCGAAGGTATTCGTCATCCTTCACCGATCACGATACTGGGCGCGCCCATCGAACGCTCATCGATAACGTCGACTCCCTATCCACCCTCTCGACCTGCCGATCATGGCTGGTGATTCTTGCCGCTTCGGCAAACCCATGCCTTGCGACGCTGCGGCTTGCTCATCCCGGATGAGGCTCGCGGGCGGGCGCCGAGCCTGCAGATATCGCACCTCCCTGGCGGATTGACGGCTCCGAATGCGCCGTTGACGGTGACTCCGCCCTGCCCCAATTCGCGAAGAAGAGCTTTGACCACTTTGACGCAGATCATCTCCCTCAAGCGCCAAGCGATGTTGAAATAGAGATGTGCAGTGCATTCCAAGGTGTTGTCATCGGGGCGTGATCGAAGCAAGCTAGTATCTGATACGCCCTTTCTCCGTCAGGCCGTCGCCGTGTCGCAGGCCCCCCAGAAGATGCCTGCGGCTTGACTAGGCGATGCGCGCCTCCGATCGAAACGCGAGACCGGCCCGCCCGGTTGCAGAAAAAGGCCCCGACTCCACATGACTGGTCCTCCTGCCAGCCACGACACCGAAAACCAATCGCCCCCCATCTGGCACACGCTCACCGACACACAGGTCGGGCAGACCTTGCAGACCAGCGCAGCCGGTCTGAGCGCAGCCGAAGCCTCCCGTCGACTGGACGAGTACGGTCCCAACCGTCTCGCACCACCCAAGCGCCGCGGCCCGCTGATGCGGCTGCTGCTGCAGTTCCACAACATCCTCCTCTACATCATTCTCGGCTCGTCGATCGTCTCGGCGATTCTCGGTCACTGGGTCGATGCGGCCGTGCTGCTCGTGGCGGTCGTGATCAATGCCGTCATCGGGTTCATCCAGGAAGGCAAGGCCGAAGCCGCCATTGATGCCATCCGCGCCATGCTCGCCCCGCTTGCGTTCGTGATTCGCGATGGCCAGCGGCACGAAATCGCCGCTGCGGATCTGGTGCCGGGCGATGTGGTCGCGCTGGCTTCGGGGGACCGGGTGCCCGCCGATCTGCGCCTGACCTCGGTCAAAGAACTGCGGGTCGAGGAGGCCGCGCTCACCGGCGAATCGTTGCCCGTGGAAAAGAATGCCGCGCCCGTGGCGGAAGACGCGCCGCTGGGCGATCGCTTCGACATGGCGTACTCCGGCACGCTAGTGGTCTACGGACAGGCGACCGGCATCGTGGTCGCGACGGGTAGCGCCACGGAACTGGGCAGGATCAACGAGATGCTCAGCAGCATCGAAAGCCTGTCAACGCCGCTGGTACGGCAGATCGATCGTTTTGGGCGCGGTCTGGCGGTAGCCATCCTGTTGCTCTCCGCCGTGGTGTTCGTGGCCGGCATTCTCTGGCGTGGCCACTCTGCAGCTGACATGTTCATGATGGCCGTGGCGCTGGCGGCCTCCGCCATCCCTGAAGGGCTGCCTGCAATCATGACCGTCACGCTTGCGCTCGGCGTGCAGCGCATGGCCCGGCGCCATGCCATCGTGCGGCGCCTGCCGGCGGTGGAGACGCTGGGATCGGTGACGGTGATCTGCTCCGACAAGACCGGCACGCTGACGCGCAATGAGATGACCGTGCAGCGCATGGTCTGCGCGGGCCATGTATTCGATGTCGGGGGCGTCGGTTATGCGCCGGTGGGAGACTTCAGCATCGACGGGCACATCGTCGACCCCATGAGTTGCGCGCCGTTGGCCATGGCCCTGCGCACCGGCGTACTCTGCAACGACGCCAACATGCGCAATGACGAAGGCATGTGGCACGTCGAGGGCGACCCGACCGAAGGTGCATTGCTGGTGGCTGGCGCCAAGGCGGGCGTGGAACACCAGAATCCTGAATCCGGCTGGCATCGACTCGATTCCATCCCCTTCGAATCCGAGCACCGCTTCATGGCCACCTACCACCACGATGCCGATCATGCGCCGTGGATCCTGATAAAGGGTGCGCCTGAGCGCATCCTCGACATGTGCGCGCGGCAGTGGAATCTCGATGGGGAGCGCCCGCTGGACGTGGATTACTGGCGCCGCATGGCGACCGACACCGCGGCGCAGGGCCTACGCCTGCTCGCCCTGGCCTGCAAGCGCGCGGCGCCCGCGGGCGACAAGCTCGCGTTCTCCGATATGGAAACCGGCTACACGATGCTGGCGCTGGTCGGCATCATCGATCCCCCGCGCGAGGAAGCCATCCGCGCCGTCAACGAGTGCCACCACGCCGGCATCCGGGTCAAGATGATTACCGGCGACCACGTCGAAACAGCACGCGCGATCGGCGCGCAGTTGGCGATCGGCGTCGGCAAGCCCGCTTTGACCGGCAGCGAGGTGGCACTGATGGACGATGCCGCACTGCGCCGGGTGGCGATGGAGGTGGACGTATTCGCGCGCGCCAGTCCGGAGCACAAGCTGCGCCTGGTCAGCGCGCTTCAGGACGGCGGCCAGGTCGTGTCGATGACCGGGGACGGCGTCAACGACGCGCCCGCGCTCAAGCGGGCCGACGTTGGCGTCGCGATGGGGCTCAAGGGCACCGAGGCAGCCAAGGAGGCTTCCGACGTGGTGCTCGCCGACGACAACTTCGCGTCGATCGCCCACGCGGTGCGCGAGGGCCGCGCGGTCTACGACAACCTGAAGAAGTTCATCCTCTTCATGTTGCCGACGAACGGCGGCGAGGCGCTGATCGTGATTGCCGCGATCCTGTTCGACCTGCCATTGCCCGTCACCCCTGCCCAGGTACTCTGGATCAATATGGTCACGTCCAGCACGCTGGGGCTGGCGCTGGCCTTCGAGCCCGCCGAGGCCGGCATCATGGCGAAGCCTCCACGCCCGGTTGGAGAAACGCTGCTGTCGGGCTTCTTTGTCTGGCGCGTAACGATGGTATCCATCCTGATGATGGCGGGGGCGCTCAGTCTGTTCCTGTGGGAGCTATCCGACGGCACCAGCCTGGAAACCGCGCGCACGATGGCCGTCAACGCAGTGGTGGCCGCCGAGATGTTCTACTTGCTCAACAGTCGGCATACCCTGAAGACCGTGCTCAACCGCGAGGGGCTGTTCGGCAACCCGTATGTGCTGCTGGCCATTGCCGCCTGCGTGCCGCTGCAGCTAGCCTACACACACCTGCCACTGATGCAGGCAGTGTTTGATTCCACCGACCTGTCCGCGCTGGAATGGTGCAAGGTGATCGGCGCCGGCCTGCTGGTGTTCTGCGTCGCCGAACTCGAAAAGATCCTGATCCGACGCAAACCGGCTGGTAAGCGTCTGGCTGCCGATTGAATCTGCCATTGAACGATTAGCGAGATGCCCATGACAACTCTCCCCGCAACCTCCCCGCCCGCAAGCCTGATGCTGGCCACCGACCTGAGCCCACGCTGCGATCGCGCCCTGGACCGTGCAGCGGGACTGGCCCAGGCATGGAAGGCCGAACTGATCGTGGCCCATGTACTCGACCCCGCCGCGCACCCGGACCAGGCACTGGCCTGGGCTGCCGATACCGGCGGTGACGGCGATGCCCTGCATATCGCCCGCCAACAGATCGATCGTGACCTGGCCGGACTCCCCGTACGTGCCGAGGTGCGGATCATGAAGTCCCGGGATATCTCGGAGACGATCCGCAACATGGCAACCGTTTCCGGCGTCGGCCTGGTGGTCACCGGCGTTGCGCGGTATGAGCTGCTTGGCCGGTTCCTGCTCGGCTCTAGCGTCGAGCGCCTGGCGCGCACGCTCGCGCAGCCGTTGCTGATAGTGCGCAATCGCCCGCACGCGCCCTACCGCCGAATCGTTGTGGCGACCGACTTCTCCGAAGCCTCGCGTAATGCGCTGCTGACGGCGGCGCAGCTTTTCCCGGGATGCGAACTAACGGCTTTTCACGCCTACCTGCCGCCTTTCGCGGGGCTGACCGACACGCAACCGCAGCCTGCCTCTGCGCAAGCGCAGGAGCGAGCGCAGTACGACGCGTTCATCGCTGCCACCGCCTTGCCCGCTGGAACGCGCGTCACACCGCAGATCGTGCGTGGTGGGTTGGAATTGCACCTGACCCAGCACGTCCGCCAGCACGATGTCGACCTGGTGGTGATGGGCGCGCAGGGTCGCGATGCCCTGACTGGCGCGTTGCTGGGCAGCACTGCCGCAAAACTGCTCGACTGCCTGCCCTGCGACTCAATGGTCGTGCCCCGGCCGCGCTCGGCGGGTTGAAGGTATCGGGGATAGAGGCAACCCGGCCAGACGCAGCGTCAACAACACCGACGCCCGCGACGTTCTCACGGCCGGGAGCCTTTGCGATAGCCACCCCATGCCGCAAGCGGTCGCCCGCCGCTGTCAGTCGCCTCCGGCCTGTTCCCCGCCACCAGAACCAGAGGAAGGCGGCAGGTCCGGGGATGCCCACAACATCTCCTGCAGCGGGCGGCGCTGCCGCCAGCCAATCTGCTCGAGCATCGGCTTTTCATAGAATGCCGGCACCGGCCCCAGGCACAGCAGCCCGAACGGCGTGGCGCCTGCGGGAAGCTGAAGTTCGCGTGCCAGCGCTTCGGGGTCGAACATCGAGACCCAGCCTAGCCCCAGGTTTTCGGCGCGAGCCGCCAGCCAGAGATTCTGCACGGCGCACGCAGCGGACGCCCACGCCATCTCACGCGGCATGCTGCGCCGTCCAAAGACGGTACCGTCATCGGGCGCCAGCACCACGGCCAGCAGTTCAGCGCAATCGCGAATACCCTCCACCTTGATCCGCAGGAATTCCGCGGCCCGTTCCCCCAGAGCCTGTGCCGTGGCCTGTCGCTCGGCCTCCACGAATGGAATCAGGTGCTCGCGCCAGGCTGGCGTGCTCAGGCGCATGAAGCGCCACGGCTGCATCAGGCCCACCGAGGGCGCCTGGTGCGCCGCATCCAGCAGCCGTTCCAACTGGTCATCGCCAAGCAACGGCCCGGGCGTGAAATGACGGCAATCGCGCCGCAACGCCATGATGCGGTAGAGCGCTTCGCGCTCGGAAGCTTCAACGTGCGGGCCTGACATGCTTTTTCTTCCTTGTTGTCGATGTCCGCGTTATCCCGAAACGGAATGCAACGCCTGGACGCCCGACAAATACCAAACAGCAGCGACAAGCGCAAGTCGCAGGCTACTTCGCCTGGAACCCCGGCAGGCTCGACGCCCATTTGCTGGCGGCCAGCACCTTCGCGCATTTGACGGCGGCCTGGAAGTCGGCCTTCAGGTCCTCAACGGCGATGTGGCGACGAAAGAAATCGGCCCAGACGAACTCGGCGAAGGCCGTAGGCGTCTTCTGATACCCACCGGCATCGCGCACGTAGCCGGCCAGCGACCGGTACGGATCGTCGATCAGTTTTTCCAGATGGGACGGGATCAGGGTGTAGCAGTGGCGCACCCCGTTCTCGTCCAGCGGATGCACCCACTGGTTCTTGTCCATCTCCCCCCAGAAATCGCCTGGCGCGCTGCTGGAGAGATCGGCCTCCACCATAAAGAAGCCGGACGTAAGGCCCGCCTCCAGCGCCGCCCGGCCAAGGTGATGGTGATCGGTGATGTAGAGCTTGCCTCCGGGGCCTTCGACGGCCGGAATCGGATGCGCCTCCATGAACGCCTGCTGATCCTTGGGCTTCAGCGAGGCCAGGTGCGTCTTCTTGTCCTGCACTTCGATCATGCCCACTGTCAGCTGGGTGGGATGCAGATCGTGGATCAGTGATTCTCGGATCTTCGGCACGGCGGTCGCCCTCCTGGCACATGGTTCGATCCAGGGCCGCAATCGGAAGCGTGAAAGCCGCGTCTCGCAACGTACGTCTCATAAAGAAAGCGGCCCTGGTTCCCGCAAGTATAGGAAACCAGGGCCGCCCCTCCGCTCGGCACGTGCGTTCGGCGTTACCCGTGTCAGACCACCTCGAAGAAGTGCGTGCGGTCCCGGTCGAGTTGGGCGATCAGGCCAAACTCCCAGTCGAGATACGCCTGCATGGCAGCCGCGGCATTGTCGGTGCCTTCATAGGGCCGGCGATACCGATCCGTGCGCGGTACGGCGAGACGAGTTTCCCCCTGCTCTACCGGCAAACCGGCCTCCACCCAGGCCGCCGTGCCGCCTTCGAGCACGAAGACCTCGGCCGACGTCAGCGCCCGCAGATCAACCGCTGCGAACCTCGCCAGCAGGCTCGATCCACAGGTGAGCACATAGCGCTTCGCTGGCCGAATCGCCTTGATCGCCTGAGCCAACTGGGCACGGATGGCAAACCATGCGCCGGGGATATGGCGCTTGACGTAGTTGACGCTGGCGGTCACGTCGATCACGGCGACGTCGCCTTCCTTCAGCCATGCGGCCAGCGTGGCAGGCGAAACGGTCGCCACCTCGGGCGATGGCGGAACGTTCGCGGCCGCCAATCCACGTTCGCTGCGCTCATGTTCGCCAACGGGATCGACAACATAGACTTCCCACCCCATCTGCGCCAGCCACGACGCGCTCATGTTCGCGCGTACGCCATCGTCATCGGCCAGCACGATGCGCGCGCCACGTACTGGCGCCTGATGGTCGGTCTCCTGCACCAGTTGTCCACCGGGCGCGCTGCGGAATCCCGGCAGATGGCCGGCCGCGTATTCCTCGGGCGTGCGGACGTCGAACTGGTAGACCGTGCGGCCGGGCACATGCAGGGACGCCAATTCGCCAAATCCGACACGACGGACCCCAGCCCGCGCGGCAATGGCACGGGCGCCTTCGCGCGCCTTGTCGTGGTTGGCGGCATCCACCTGTACCGGCCCCACACGGCTCGCGCCGTGGTCCAGTTCCTGGCCGGCCAGCTTCCAGCCGATCGTGCCATTGCGCAGCGCCGCCACCGGGTTCGGAATTCCGGCGTTGACCAGCGATTGTGTGCCGATGATGCTGCGCGTGCGGCCCGCGCAATTGACGATCACCTGCGTCGCCGGGTTAGGGGCCAACTCGCGAATCCGCAGCACCAGTTCGGCACCGGGCAGGCTCGTGGCCGTGGGAATGCTCATGGTCTGATATTCGTCGAAGCGGCGCGCGTCGACGATCACCACGTCGGCTTTGCCGTCAATCAGCGCCTGCACCTCGGGTGCGGCCAGCGACGGCGTGTGACGTTTCGCCTCCACCAGTTCACCGAACGACTTGCTCGGCACGTTCACGTCACGAAAGACCTCACCGCCTGCAGCGATCCATGCGGTCAGACCACCATCCAGCAACGAGACGTCGGTGTAGCCAAGTTCCCGCAGTCTGGCCGCCGCGCCCGGGGCCAGATCCTCGCCATCGTGCTCGCCGTACACGACGATGCGCGTGTCGCGGCGCGGGATGCGCGCCCAGGCTTCGAGTTCGAGCTTCGACAGCGGAAAGTTGGCCGCCCACAACGGATGCTGCTGCGCATAGGGGTCTTCCTCCCGCACGTCGATCAAGGCGATCTCGGTGCGGTCCAGCAATGCCTGACGCACAGCCAGGCTGGTTGTCGTCGGAAACGATTGAACTTCAGTCATGACGCGATGGGGTCCTTCGAACGATCCCATGGATTGGGCAAGGTGGAATTGGAATAGCCGGAGATGAATGCCTTGCTGCCGCCGGTCTCCGGAAAGACATGCCGGCGTACCGCGCCGATATTGGCCCCGTACACATGGATGCTGATCGATACGCGGTCGTCGTAGGCATTGTGCACGCGATGGATGTCGCCCACCGTCGGCGACACCGCCTCCACGTCACCGGGCTCCAGCCGCGTTGCCTCGCCTTGTGGCCGTGGCGTGCCATCGGCATCGATCTCGAACGGCTGCGCGTACTCGGACCCGCGCAACATGCCGATCAGCCCCCATACGGTGTGATCGTGGATGGGCGTGCGCTGGCCCGGCCCCCACACGAAACTGACAATCGAAAAGCGTTCGGCGGAGTCGCAGTGCAGCAGCATCTGCTGGTAGTACTCGGGATGCGGCTGCGCGTAGGCATCGGGCAACCAATCGTCTCTGGCCACGAGTTTGGCCAGCAGGCTGCCGCCCTCGTCGAGAATGCGAGCTTCGTCGGGACGCTGGTCGAGCAGCGCCGTGAAGGCGGTAATGAAATCGCGCAGGGGCTTGAGCGCCTGCGCAGGGGTTGGCGATGTGGACATGCCATGTCTCCTGGATCATTCGGCCGTCGTGCCTGGGCAAGGCGTCGCGGCCGATAACGTTTGCCGCAAACATAGCACGACGGCGACGTTCCGTTGCGGGGATCAGTCGGCCAGCGCCGCGCGGCCGGCGGCAGTCAGGATCGAATCGTTCTGAGGCGTGTGGATGCGGCTGCAGAGCACATCGCGATAATGCCGCTCCAGCGGGTTATTGCGACTCAACCCCTGATTACCGGAGAGTTGCAGCGCCAGCTCCACTGCGCGGATGGCATTCCCGGTCACCGTGAACTTGAGCAGCCCGCTATCTTCGGCCGACGGCGGCGTGCCGGCGTCGGTACGCCCCGCCGCATCGTCCAGCAGCACTTCGTTGGCGCGCAGCAGCGCGGCAATCTCGCCGATGGTCTCCTGCACACGCGGCAGGGTTGCCAGCGGCTTGCCAAGACTGCCAGGTGCGCGTTCGCGCACGAAATCCCGAATCCAGTCGTACGCGGCACGCGCCACGGCGTCATAGAGGCTGCCGAGCAGCACCACCATCCACGCCTGCTGGTCGATATTGCCGTCGATATCGGCCTGGCTCGCGCCCGCCGGGGCCCAGGCCGATGGCGGACGGATATCCACCGCATGCTCGATCGGGATCCACACGTCCTCCAGCAAGGTCTCATGGCTGCCCGATGCCCGCAGTCCCATGTGGTTCCAGCTTTCGAGCACACGGATGCCCGGCGTATCGGCTTCGGGCTTCGGCACAAGGAACACCCCGATCCGCGGCTCCGGTTCGTGCGTGCGCGCCCAGACCGCCAGCCAGCGCAGCGCGGGGATGCCGGTGCTGTAGAGCTTGTGCCCCCGCAGCCGCCAGCGATCGCCCACGCGCGTGGCCACGGTGCCCGGCAGACCACCCCGCGCCGGCGAGCCCAGTTCCGGCTCCACACGCAGCGAGTTGATCAGCGCCCCCTCTTCCACGGCCGAGCGGAACACCTGCTCGCGCACCGCCTCCGGCCAGCGTGCCTCGTCCCGGCCGATCGCGCGGTGCTGCAGGTAGGTCATCGTCAACACCAGCGCCGTCGCGGCGTCTCCACCGGCCACGGCGGCGATGATGCGGCGCGCCTCTGCCAGCCCGGCACCACCGCCTCCCGAAGCCACAGGTACCGCCTGTGAGATCAGGCCGTACTGGTGCAACAACGCGAAGTTGTCGTGGGGAAATGTGCCGCGCGAGTCGTGATCGGCAGCCGTGGCAGCTAGGCGCGGCGTGAGTTCTGCAAGAGCTTTGGCCAGCCGCGCCTCACTGGTCGGCAGCCGGCGCAAGGGGGACGAAGACATCGGGAATCCTTCGGAAGACGTGAACGAATCGCTGCATAGCGTACCGCCCGAAGTGGGCTGGCGATAACGACGCAATTCGCATATCGAGCATCGGTTCCCAGCGCATATGGAGTCGCGTTTTTATTCGTTCTCGCACGGCGCGCGCTGGCTTACGGTGGCGGCTCGAACCGTTTCACGAACCAGGAGCGTCACCCATGAGCGTCGACATCATCGGCATGATCCAGAGCCAGAAGCAGTCCGAGATTCACCCTCCTGACGGGCCCGTGATCGATCGCGACTACGTGCGCGCGTTCGCGCAGGCCCATGAGCAGGCCGGGTTCGACCGCATCCTGGTGCCTCACCACTCCACCGGGCCATCGGCCACGCTGACGATCTCCTACGCGGCCACCGTGACCGAGCGCATCCATTTCATGCTGGCGCACCGGCCCGGCTTCACGGCGCCGACGCTGGCCGCCCGGCAGATCGCCACGCTCGACCAGTTCAGCGGCGGCCGGCTAGGGGTGCATTTCATCTCGGGCGGGTCAGACGACGAACAGCGGCGCGACGGCGACTATCTCGATCACGACCAGCGCTATGCCCGTACCGACGAGTACCTTGGCATCCTGCGCCGCCTCTGGACCGAGGACCAGCCCTTCGATCACGAGGGCACGTTCTACCGCTTCCAGCGCGGCTTCTCCGAAGTCAAACCCGCCCAGCAGCCACATGTACCGATCTACTTCGGCGGTGCTTCCGAGGCAGCACTCGCCGTGGCCGGCAAACATGCCGACGTCTACGCACTGTGGGGCGAATCCCTCGACCAGGTACGCGAGCTGACCACGCGCGTGCGTGCCGAGGCCGCCAGGCATGCCCGCGAGGTGCGTTTCTCGGTGTCGTTCCGGCCCGTGCTGGCGGACACCGAGGAAAAGGCGTGGGCCCGCGCCGACAGCATCCTGGAACGCACGCGCGCGTTGCGCGTGCAGGCCGGCTACAGCCGTGGCGGCCCGCAGCAGAGCGAGGGCGCGCGTCGCCTGCTCGCCGCCGCCGACAAGGGCGACCGCGTTGATCAACGTCTGTGGACCGCCATCGCGCGCGAAACCGGCGGCCGTTCGAATTCGACCGGTCTGGTCGGCACGCCGGAACAGGTGGCCGATGCGCTGCTGGCCTACTACGACCTCGGCGTCAGCACATTCCTGCTCCGCGGCTTCGATCCGCTTGACGATGCCGTCGACTACGGTCGCGAACTGATTCCGCGCGTGCGCGCGCTCGTTGCGCAACGCGATGCCGAGCGCCAGCGCAAGGCAGCCTGAGCCGGCCTGAACAACTGAAAACGGGGAGAAAAAACCATGAGCCAGAAGCCGTCCCAACAATCGTCCCGCCCTGACAATCGTCGCCGCAGCCTGCTGCGCCTGGCCGGCACCACGGCCATCGCCGCACCCGCGCTGATCCTGGGCCGTCAGGCGTGGTCGGCCCCGCGCAAGCTCACCTTCGCGTGGAACCAGAATTCCTTCTGCCTGACGCCCATCGTCGTGGCGCAGGAGAAAGGCTTCTTCGAAAAGAACGGCTTGCAGGTGGATCTGATCAACTACAGCGGGTCCACGGACCAGTTGCTCGAGTCGATCGCCACCGGCAAGGCCGATGCCGCCGTGGGCATGATCCATCGCTGGCTCAAGCCGCTCGAAGCCGGCTTCGACGTGAAGATCATCGGCAGCTCGCACGGCGGCTGCGTGCGGCTGGTTGGCGCGAAGGCGGCCGGCGTCACGAATCTTCAGGCACTCAAGGGCAAGACCGTCGGCGTCAGCGACCTGGCCGCACCGGGCAAGCATTTCTTCACGATCCTGCTGGCCAAGAACGGCATCGACCCCGACCGCGACATCACCTGGCGGCAGTACCCGGCCGACCTGCTCGGCGTGGCCGTCGACAAGGGCGAGATCCAGGCAATCGCCGATGGCGACCCGAACCTCTACCTGCTGGAGAAGCGCACCAACGGCGCGTACGTGGAACTGGCCACCAACCTGACGGGCGAATACGCACGGAAGGTCTGCTGCGTGGTGGGGGCGCGGGGCGAGCTGGTTCGCAACGATCGCCCGACGGCGGCCGCGCTGGCGCGTTCGATCGTGCAGGCGACGGACTACGTCAACGAGAACCCCAACGAGGCGGCAAAGGTGTTCGCCAAGTACTCGCCCAAGATCAGCCCGGACGATCTGCGCAAGCTCTACGCCACGCTCACTTACACACACCACCCGACCGGCGTGGATCTGCAGGAGGAGATCGCGTTCTACGCCGACGACTTCCGCCGCATTGGCGTGCTCAAGAAGTCCACCGATGCCAAACGCCTGGCGCAGCATGTCTACGCCAACGTGCTGGGGTAAGACCATGACGACCAACCAAAGCACGCTCGACGCGCGGCTCGCGCAACCCGCCCCCAGGACCGTCGCCCCACGCGTGACGGTCTGGCCCACGGGCATCGTGGCAGCACTGGCCTGGGGCGTGTTCGGCGCCGTGACCTGGCGCTGGCCCAACAAGATGGCCGGGTTCAACGACTGGGCCTATACGGAGGAACTCGGCATCGTCGTGCTCGGTGTATCCGCCGCGCTGTTGTTGCTGGCCCTGACGGGCGGGTACGCAAGCCGAAGCGGGCCGCTTCAGCGCGCGGTCGCCGCACTGCGGGCAGCCGGTCCCTGGCTTGTCGCCCTGCCTCTGGTCTTCACCGCCTGGGAGATCCTGACCGCAAAGACGGCGATCCTGCCGACGCCATTCTTCGCGCCGCCCCAGGCGCTGATCGAGGTCTACCTCGACGACTGGCAACGTCTGGGCGACAGCGCATTCAACACGCTGAAGCTGCTCGGCCTTGGCGTGGGCTACGGCGCGCTGGCCGGCTTCCTGATCGGTGTGTCGATCGGATGGTCGCGCCGCATCGGCTACTGGGTTCACCCCGTGCTGCGCGTGCTTGGCCCCCTGCCCTCCACGGCGCTGCTGCCGCTCACGTTCTACTTCTTTCCGTCGAGTTATTCCGCAGCGGTGTTCCTGATCGCGCTGGCCACCGCGTTTCCGGTGGCGGTGCTGACGTGGTCGGGCGTGGCCGGCGTCAACAAGAGCTACTACGACGTGGCGCGCACGATGGGCGCATCGGGCTGGTTCCTGGTGCTGCGCGTGGCGATCCCCGCCGCGCTGCCGCAGGTATTCGTCGGCCTGTTCATGGGGCTTGGCGCATCGTTCTCCGTGCTCGTCACGGCCGAGATGATGGGCGTGAAATCCGGTCTGGGCTGGTACCTGACCTGGGCTCAGGGGTGGGCATCGTACGTGAACATGTATGCGGCGCTGATCGTCATGGCGCTGCTGTTCTCGGGGGTTATCACATTGCTGTTCGCCGTGCGCGACCGCGCGCTCTCCTGGCAGAAAGGAACCGTCAAATGGTAGCTGTACTGGAACACGCCCCCGAGGCCGCTGGCGCCCGGATCGACATTCGCGGTGTCAGCCACGCCTTCGGCGACGGCGCGCGGCGGCTGCCGGTGCTGGACGACGTCAGCCTCGACGTCGCGCCCGGCGAGTTCGTCGCGCTGCTCGGCCCGAGTGGCTGCGGCAAGTCCACGCTGCTGCGGCTGGTGGCCGGGCTCGAAACACCGAACGCCGGGGAGATCCGGCAGGATGGCACGCCCATCGACCACCCCGATCCCTCCCGCATCGTGGTGTTCCAGGACCCCACGCTGTACCCGTGGCGGCGCGTGCGTGACAACGTCGCGCTCGGCCTGCAGGCTCGCGGCCTGTTGCGACGTGAAGGCCATCGCGTCGACGCCGCGCTCCGACGCGTGGGCCTCGAAGCGTTCGCGGATGCCTTCCCGCATCAACTCTCCGGCGGCATGGCGCAACGCGTGGCGCTGGCCCGCGCGCTGGTCAACGATCCACGGCTGCTCGTGCTCGACGAACCGCTCGGCAAACTGGACTCGCTCACGCGCCTGGCCATGCAGAGCGATCTGGTCGAACTGTGGCAACGCGCTGGATTCTCCGCCCTGCTGGTCACGCATGATGTCGAGGAGGCGCTGTTCCTGGCGCAACGCGTCATCGTGTTCAGCCAGCGTCCGGCCAAGATCACCGCGCAGATCGAGGTGGACCTGCCCTACCCACGGCATCGCGGCGACCCTCGGCTGACCGAACTGCGGCACGAAGCGTTGCGGCATCTGGGTCTGGATGCCAGCTGGTAACTGGCAGCGCAACGCATGAATGGACCACCGGCACAGGCGTGGCTCAACACGCTGCTCACGCTGTTGCAGGACGGGCAGCTTGCGCTATTGCGGCTCTGGCATGTGCTGCACCTCTCCGGTGACGCGCATGGCCAGCCCGCCTGGCCGTGGGCCCGAAGAATCGCAGGGGAAACGCTGCTGATCGATCTCGGTCTGGCACGTCAGGTCGCATGGCGCCTTGCGGCAATCTCCGTGGCGCTGGCCTGCCTCGCCGTCGCCAGCATCTGGCGTGGCAAGCGGCTGACCTGGCTCGCTGCCGCGGCGCTGACGCTTATCCTCGCACCCTGGCCATCGCCGGCATTGTTGTTCACGCCTGCCGCACCCACCAGTTTTCACATCAGCCCCACCCGCTTCTCAACCGAAAGCATCGCGCATGGCGCACGCCTCTACGCGCAACATTGCGCCGCTTGCCACGGCGAGGATGGCCGGGGTGAAGGACCGCTCGCGGCCGGGCTGTCGCGTTGGCCGCCAACGTTTGTCGGCCCGTTATTGGGACGTCGCGCCGACGGCGATCTGTTCTGGCATATCGCCAATGGGATGCGCGATAGCGACGGCCGGCAGACGATGCCCGCTTTCTCGCGAAAGCTCGACGATGCCGACACCTGGGCTGTCATCGAATACACCAAGGCGCTGGCAGCCGGCACTGCCGCCAGCACGTTCGGGAACTGGCCGATCCCATTGCGTCTGTTCGATGTCACGGTACGCTGCGGACAGGATGGGGGCCGCCCGATGGCCGACTGGCGCGGACATCAGCGCGTCCGTGTGGTGGCGTTCGAGGGTGATGCCGGCGGGTTGCCACTGGAAGACCCACGCTTCCTGACTTTGCTGCTAACGCGCGATGGGCAACCGCCCGTCAACGTCCCACAGTTTCGCGCCGGGTGCGTCGCCGCATCACCGCTGGCCTGGGACGCATACGCCCGCATCGCCGGCGTTGCCCCCAACAGGCTGGCTGGCACCGAGTTCCTGGCCGATCGCGATGGCTGGCTGCGCGCACGATCCCTGCCGGGCCGAGATGCGTGGGGTACCGCCGATCTGCTCTGTTCGACCGGTCAGGTCAACAAGGACCGTGGCCCGACATCGCCCGGCACGGATGGCCTCACGTCACTGCTGTTGCGCATGGATGCCGAACCCGTCCGATTCGTCCAGGGAGGCGTTATTCACTAGTCCACCCAGGCATCTGGTTGCGTCGGATCAAGTCACGGGGCAGCTTCAGAAAGGGCCGCCATCGCGCGTCGAAAAATCCTCATGTCGCGCCCGTTCGCCCCCCGTAGCGTATGCAATCCTCAATCGCTACGGACTGATTCCGATGTCACTGGATTTTCTGCCCGCGGATGCCGGCCCCGGCTTTGCCGTGGGGGCTGCCAAGCCCTGGACGGGCCGCTATCCCGTCTCGTCCGGGCTCTTCGAAGTCCGCCCTGCGCGAATGCCGCGCGACGTGTTGCCGGTGTTTGACGACGACCTCGACTGTATCGTCGGCTACCAGCGCGCATTCGCCGATCGCTGCCATCTCTTCGATCTGAATGGCGACATGCTTGGTGTATGGGAAGCCATGACGGCACTGCCACCACCGGAGGAACGTGACTCGTTGATGGTAGTGGGCGGCTTGTGGAAGGCCAACGTGCGTGGCATGACCGCACTGGGATTGAACGGCTCAGGCATGGCGCTGGCACCCGCGATGCTCGCGCAGTTGCGTTCGCGTTTCGCCGCGCTGGCGGACACGCCGCTGCTCTATGCGGAGGCCGCGCACGCACGTATGAGCGATCCACAGCGATTCGTCCCTGTGCACATCTTGCGGCTGGCAATGCGCCACGGGGAGCGCATTGCACCGCCTGCAGGACTGAGGGGCGTGGCCCGTTACATGATCGGACTACGGATTCGCCAACTGCCGTTCATGCTGGATCTGGTCACGGCGTATGCCGGCGCCACGATCGTCGCATTCAACTACTGGCGTTACGCCGACACGTCGCCCGTAGCACGATCGCGGGGCAATCCCTGACTTGCGCCGGCACCGTGCCCAGTGACCTGGGCAACCGCCGCCAGCACCTCGTCGACCGGAGGGCGCACGCCGTTGTCGCCGACCGAGATCGACTGGCCAGGCCGATTCACGCCGAAATGCGGCCGGGACGTGGCGGTGAAGAGCATGACCGTGGGCTTGCCGAGCGCATCTGCCAGGTGCACGAACCCCGTGTCCATGCCGACGACCAGCGCCGCCGCATCGACGCGCTGCGCGCACTCCGTGATCGACATGCGCGGCAGCACTTCCGCGCCAGGAATGGCGGCCGCAAGTGCCTTCGCCTCTTCGTGCTCCTGCTGCGATCCCCACGGCAACTGCACGCGGTAGCCCCGGAGCGAGAGCGCGTGGCCCACCTCGATCCAGTTTGCCTGCGGCCACTTCTTGATCTCGGCGGACGTGGCGTGGAACAGCATCGCACGCGGCACGCCGTCTGCGGCGAGCGGCGCGGCCGGCTTCGGGATGCTCAACTCGCAGGTTTCCTGCGGCTCGATCTCGTAGCCGAGCGCATTGGCCACCACGAGGCGCATCTTGTGCCGGCAGTCCGCATCGCCGTGCGGCCCGAACAGTTCGGTATAGGCAAATTCGGCGCGCGACTCACCTAGAAATTCGGCGGCATACCCCAGGCGGCGGCGGGTCCGGGACAGGCGCGCAACGATGGCGCTCTTGTAGACGCCATGCACGTCGATGGCCACGTCATAGGGCTCGCGGCGCAAATCGCGCACCGCGCCGAGAATTCCACGCAGGTCTCGCCACTTCTTGCCGTTCTTCTTGAACTGGCGCAGCGGCGGTGCAATCACGCGATCAATGCCGACCGTCCAACGCGGGATGTCCGCGCAGGAGGCATCGGCTACCCAGTCGATCTTCGCGCCGGGATAGGCGCGTCGCAGATCGTGGACCAGCGGTAACGTATGCACCATGTCACCGAGCGACGTGATCTTGATCAGTAGGATGCGCTTCATGAGGTGTGGGTCGGCCACGATGGCCGGCAAAAATGGGGGGCGCCGCCGGACAGGCCGCGTTTTGGAAGGCGCTAGTATGCCTCAGCCAGTCGCGCGCAGCATCCCGGCAAGCGCGCTTGTTCACCCCCTCAAACCCAACGCCGGCACTTGACCGGCGCGCATCCCTCCCGATTCCTGCCGATTCCTGCCGCTAGTGCCAAACCGATGCATCGGCCACAACGGTGGCGAACCGGTCATTCAAGGCTGCCAGGGTAACGCGATGAAGTACCGCTGCGGACAACGGCGCACCTCCCAGTGGATCGGGCAAATCACGCGTGGCGCAGGCAGCGGCCACCAGCGTCACGCGGTAGCCGTGGTCGAGCGCGGACCGGACGGTCGCGCTGATGCACATATGGGTCTGGAAGCCCGCCACGATCAGTTCCTTCCTGCCCGTGGCTGCCAGGAGATCGGCCAGGTCGGTGCCGGCAAAGCTGTTCGGCAGGTGCTTGACCACGGACTGCTCGCCATCGACGGGGGCCAGACCTTCGATGATCGCCGCATGAGGTCCAGTCGGATCGAACGCCCCGCCCGCCTTCCCGTGGTGCACGACGTGAATCACCGGCGAGCCGTGCCGGCGCGCCAGCGCCAGAAGCTCTGCGCAGCTTGCCACCGCCTCGGGCATACCGGTCAGCGGCAGCTTGCCGTCGACATACTCGCGCTGGTGATCCACCAGCACCAGAACGGCATCCGACCAGGCGGATGGCTGGCGGCTCGCGCCTGCAGCGTCAAGAAGCGTTGTTGGAACGGGGGCGACTGACATCTCACATCTCCATGGCCAGGTGACTATGCAGGCATCGTAGGACAGGCTAAGCTGTGCGCCAATTCTCCACTCATTCACAATCACTGTGCAAAAAAGCACAATCTCATGGGATGATTTGCTGACGCTGTCAACGCTGATGCGGGCCGGCAGCTATTCCGCCTGCGCGCGCGAACTCGATATCACCCATGCCACGGCCATCCGACGGATCCGGCGCCTGGAAACAGCGCTGGGCAAGCCCGTTGCCACCCGGGCAGACGGCACCTTCGTGCTGACCGCAGCAGGGCGCAACGCACTGATTGCGGCGCGCCAGATGGAGCAGTCCGCCGACCGCCTGCTGCGGGAAATCGAAGGCGTGGCATCGGGGGTCTCGGGGGTGGTGCGGGTGGCAGCCACCGCGGCGATGGGCACGTGCCTGCTAACGCCGCGCCTGCCGGCGCTCTACGCGGCCAATCCTGATGCGGAAGTCAGGCTCGAACTGGACAACCGGGTAGCCAGCCTGGCCAGGCGCCGCGCGCATATCGCGGTGCGTCTGGCACGGCCGCAGGAAGACACGGTGGTCGCCCAACGCGCGGGGACCGTGCATTTCGGACTCTATGCACCGGCCGGTATGACAGTGGCCACCGCGCTCGCCAGCGATACGCCACTCTGTGGCCTGCTCGACGAGGGTTTCACGCTGCCGGAAGTGGAGTGGCCGAAATCGCTGAATCGGCGTTTCGCATTCCAGTCCAATAGCCTGCTGGCGGTCAGCCAGGCAGTGCGCACCGGCCTGGGGGTCGCCCTGCTCCCCCACTACCTCGCCGCTGGAGACCCGGGCCTGATCCTGGCGCAGGACGTACCCGAGGTCACCCGTGAAATCTGGCTGGCCTACCCGGCCGAGTTTCGCGGGGCGTCACGCTTCCGCCCGGTCATCGACTGGCTGGTCGAAGCGCTGGCCGAGTGCCGCTGACAATCCTCTCATTCGCCGCACAGGAAGCTCCCGAATGTCGCGCCACCGCCACGGTGTGCGCCATGTTCCACCTCGCGTGCAATCACACACGCGTTTGCGCCGGTACTCCCAAGGCAACCGGTAACAGTTCTGCTACGCTTTGAACCGGTTGCCGATGATAGATAGGTGGGGCCATTCAATGAAAGCATCCAGGCAGCCAAATACGGGTCAGTGCGCGAATAGACAAGAATCATGCGGCACTCATTGAAGTACCGGATGGCGATCGCTGCCGCAATTGTGGTCACGCTGGTATTTGTGGCACGCGCGGGGATTTCCCAGTGGTACGCCTATGGGCGCCTGAACGACCTCGTTCAGAGCCAGCAGGACACACTGGTGAGGCTCGTCGCCAACCAATTGGACGAGAAGCTCGAATCACGCGCAGTCGTGCTGCGACGGCTCGCCCGCAACCTGTCGCCCGTGCTCGACGCGCCCTCCGCCCGACAGCGCCAGCTTGCCACCGACACCATCGACATACCGGAGCAATTCAACGCGGTCTTCATGGCATGGCCAGACGGCACACTCGCGTTCAGCACGGCGGTTCCGGATGGCGTCAAGATGACGATCAGCGACCGCGACTACTTCAAGGAAATCCTGCGCGGCTCCCCGTTTGTCGTTTCGGACCTGCTGCAGGGCAAACATAGCGCCGCCCCCGGCGTCATCCTCGCCGTGCCCCTGCGGGGTGCCAAGGGTGAACTGCGCGCAGTCGTCGGCGGCATCCTGAACCTGTCCGCGGATAACTTCCTGCGCGAACTGGCCGGCAGCCGCATCGGCCTGACCGGGTTCTATTGCCTGGTATCGGCCGGTCCGAATCCACGCTATGCCATGCATCCCGACAGCGCCAAGGTGCTCGCGCCCGCACGCGCCTCGGGAGAATCCTGCGGCGCCGAACTGCCAGCTTCGCGCTGGGAAATGCTGGAGCCGCAGCAACCGGTCGTCGCGCGCCACCTGCTGGCATCAAACGGGTGGGAGGTGATATCGGTCCTGCCCGCCAAGGAAGCCTACGGGCCGCTGCTCGAAGCCCGCCAACATGCCATCGTCATCGGCTTCGTTTCCCTGATCTTTGCGGCCGCGCTGATGTGGATGACGATCCGTTTCCTGTTGGCCCCGCTCGAACATCTGCATCGCGCCGTCAGGCAACTGGCCACGCGCCCATCCGCTGTGGCGGACCTGCCCGTCAACCGCGAAGACGAAATCGGCGAGCTTGCCGGCGCCTTCTGCGAGGTCATGCAGCAACTCTCCGAGCGCGAGGCAGCGCTCAAGGCCGCCAACGACAGCGCCGCGGCGAGCGAGAAACGCTTCGTGGCCATCGCCAATCATGTTCCCGAGTTCGTCGCTTTCATCGATGCCAGCGAGCGGTTCGCGTTCGTCAATCAGGCCTATGCGCGACACTATGGTCTGCCGGCCGACCAGATCACGGGCCTTTCTGTGCGAGAGCTCTGGGGCACGCCAGACTACGTCGCCAACAAGCCCTACCTCGAGCGCGCAAGCACTGGCGAAGTCGTGACCTTCACGCGAGAAACCTCCGACGGCACCGCCCGGGAGATCACCTACCAGCCAGCGTGGAACGATACGCAGGACGTCCTCACCGGACTGCACATGTTCGCCCGCGATGTGACCGGCGAACGCCTGAAGCTACGCACACTCGAAGCTCAGACGCTGTCCGATCACCTGACCGGCCTGCTGAATCGCAAGGGCTTCGACCGGCGACTGCAGGAAGCCATGGCGCGAGCGGACTCGGCAGATCACAGCGCCGCGCTGCTGCTGGTGGACCTCGACGATTTCAAGGCGGTCAACGATAGCTACGGCCACCCGGTCGGCGACCGCCTGCTGGTCGCTTTCGCCGAACGGCTGCGCACCTGTGTACGCAGCGGCGATGCTGTGGCCCGAATTGGCGGCGACGAGTTCGCCATCATCCTCGAACACATCACCACGCCGAGTATCGTCGAACGCATCGGACATGCTGTCGTTCATGCGGCGCTACGCCCGTTCACGATCGATGGCCAGACACTCGTCTCGACGTGCAGCGTCGGCAGCGCGATCCACCAATCCGGCCAGAGCGCATCCGTCAGCGAACTGTTCATACGGGCGGATATGGCCCTGTACGACGCCAAGCGACATGGCAAAGCCTGCTATTCGGCGACCGGCCCCAACAAGGCCACGGATATCGCTCCGCACGCGTAGCTGACGTGGCCTATTTGCAGCCCCGCCTCAGGCAACCGATAAGTCGTGCTCCGCTCCGGATACGAGGGTCAGCTTTCTGCCCGAGACGCGCCTGACCACGTCAAGCAGCCCTGCCCGGCGCATCGCCTCGGCGAGCGTTGGGTCTTCGAGAACATGCAGGCCCAATGCGGAGCGCCAGACAAGTCGCAGGACCACCAGTCTTTCCAGTGCCCGCTCCACCTCGGCGTAGTCGAGACGCGACGATGGTTCGCCTGACAGGGCGTTCATGACTCGCCGATAGGTTTGCATCGTTGACGCGCTGAATCCAGCGAACATCTGTTTGCTCGTCGCCATGACGCGGATGATCGCGTCATCGAGCGGCGGCAGTTCTTCCAGCGTTCGCATAGCGGGCGCATGAACGGCGCGCATCTGTTCGTCAATCCGCCGCTCGAGCACCGCTGCTGCATCGTCCCCGACAAGACCGTCCCTGCCCACCGCAACCGCCGCGGACTCGAATAGCTCGGGACGATACGCCGCACGCGCGAACAGATGCGTCATGACATCGGCGTTCAGTAGGTCGGAAAAGCCGTGCCGCGACCGAAACCAATCGATGTAGTCACGCCCCAGCACCGGGAAGATCCGTTCCGTCGCGCAGAAGAATGCCTCGCGCGAGCCAAGCAGCATGCGCAGCTTGACGTGATCGGAGCCCGTGGCGATGATGCGCAGGCCGTGATGGGCGAAGTTCAGTTCATCGCGTGCCGCCTTGAGCGCGAACATCGCGTTGTTGCCGCGCCGGGTGGCCATGCATTGCTGAGCTTCGTCGATGATCAGCGCGATGGGCCGCTGGACCTTGTCCGACAGTTCGGCCAGCGCATCGGATAGGGCAACACCCTTGCCGAGCCCCACCCGGTCTATGGAGAAAGAAAAGCCTCCGAATCCGAACCGGTCCAGCCCCACGGCGCGCGCCGCTCTGGCAACGACTCCCTCATGCGCGGCCAGTGCCTGGCGTACGACGTCGACGATCACGTCCCCAGGATCGACATCGTTGTTTTTCCATAGATCCGCAACCAGAACCAGTGCGCCACGACGCTCGAGTGCCGGCTGGAGGTCTTCCCGCAGAAACGTCGATTTGCCCGTGCGGCGTGGCGCCGACAGGAACAACCCCGACCACGCCATGCCCGTCCGTGAATCGCCCATCAGCTCGTCGGCGAGTTCGGCCGCGAGCTGTCGCCGGCTGAAAATGCTTTCGGATTCGTTCATCTTTGCCTCTGTCCATGAGATCCAACTGCGAGCGATTCTAGATAGCCATGGGAGGCTTTAGGGTGTCGAATACGGAGTGCAACGCGGAAGTTCCAAACTGGCACAGATCCGGCACAAAACGAAACGGCGGCGCAACAGCGCCGCCGCTCCTCCCTACAAGCCGAACACCCCGTTCAGCAACAATTAGCGCACGCGCCCTTCCTTCCACGCCTGCAGCAGCTTGTCATAGGCGATGGTTTCGCCCTTTGGTTTTTCATTGTCCAGCTTCTTCCACGGCGCATGTTCCGACGACAGCCACTTCGACGGATCGCTCTTCGGATTGAGCTTCGGCGCGCAATTCGCCATGCCAGCACGCTGCAGGCGGCCCATCACGTTGTCCATCTCCTCGGCCAGGGTATCCATCGCCACCTGAGGCGTCTTTTCGCCCGTCACCGCAGTGGCCACGTTCTTCCACCATAGTTGCGCCAGCTTCGGATAGTCAGGCACGTTGTTGCCAGTCGGCGTCCAGGCCACGCGGGCCGGGCTGCGGTAGAACTCGATCAGGCCACCATACTTGTCCGCGTTCTTGGTCAGGTACTCGTGATGAATATCGCTGTCGCGGATGAAGGTCAGGCCGGTCAGCGATTTCTTCAGCGAGACCGTCTTGGACGTCACGAACTGCGCGTAGAGCCAGGCGGCAGCCAGACGGTTCGGATCGGTGTTCTTGAAGAAGGTCCACGAGCCGACGTCCTGGTAGCCGTTCTGCATCCCCTGTTTCCAGTACGGGCCGTACGGCGACGGCGCCATGCGCCACTTCGGCGAGCCATCGGCATTGACCACAGGCAGGCCCTTCTTGGTCATGTCGGCCGTGAACGCCGTGTACCAGAAGATCTGCTGCGCCACCTGGCCCTGGGCAGGCACCGGGCCCGCCTCGGAGAAGGTCATGCCCATGGCCTGCGGCGGCGCGTATTTCTTCATCCAGTCGATGTACTTGGTCAGCGCGTAGACCGCGGCCGGGCTGTTCGTGGCGCCGCCACGCGAGACCGACGCACCAACCGGCGTACACTTGTCCTCGGCCACGCGAATGCCCCACTCGTCCACCGGCATGCCATTGGGCAGCCCCTTGTCGGCCGATCCGGCCATCGACAGCCACGCATCGGTGAAGCGCCAGCCGAGCGACGGATCCTTCTTGCCGTAGTCCATGTGGCCGAACACCTTCTTGCCGTCCAGTTCCTTCACGTCGTTGGTGAAGAAGTTGGCGATGTCCTCGTAGGCGGACCAGTTGGTCGGCACGCCCAGGTCATAGCCGTACTTGGCCTTGAACTTCTCCTGCAAATCCTTGCGCGCGAACCAGTCGGCGCGGAACCAGTACAGGTTGGCGAACTGCTGATCCGGCAGCTGGTAGAGCTTGCCGTCCGGCGCCGTGGTGAACTTCGTCCCGATGAAGTCCTTGATGTCGATGCCGGGGTTCGTGTACTCCTTGCCCACGCCGGTCATGTAGTCGGACAGCGGCAGGATCGCGCCATAGCGATAGTGCGTGCCAATCAGATCCGAGTCGGAGATCCAGCCATCGTAGATCGACTTGCCGGACTGCATCGACGTCTGCAGCTTTTCCACGACATCGCCTTCCTGGATGATGTCGTGATTGACCTTGATGCCGGTGATTTCCTCGAAGGCCTTGGCCAGCGTCTTGGATTCGTACTCGTGCGTGGTAATGGTTTCGGACACCACGTTGATCTGGGTGACACCCTTCGCCTTGAGCTTGGCGGCGGCGTCCATGAACCACTTCATTTCCGCCATCTGCTTGTCCTTGGACAGCGACGACGGCTGGAACTCGTTGTCTACCCACTTCTTCGCGGAGGCCTCGTCGGCCCAGGCCGCATGACCGCAAGCCAGCGCGGCCGCAAAGGCCAGGGCCGACATCCCCAACTTCACGCGCTCTTTCATCTGTGTCTCCTCATGAACCCCTTCCCCGGCTCTCTGTAATTGGGTTGCGGCCCTGGGGAAGGGACAAGATCTCGCAGCCCACATCAGCAAAATCCGCGTTGCGCCGAAGCACTAGCCCCGGCGCATGATCAGCAGCAGCACCAGAGCAGAGACGCCCGCGCTGATCCATATCGATGGTTCTTCGGCCAGTTGCAGCCAGCTCTGGATCTTTTCACCCAGCCCTACCCACGCAAGGTTGATCCACGCCGCGCACATCAGCCCGATAAACAGGCGGTCGCCACGCGTGGTGGCGATGGGCAGGAAGCCCTTGCGCATCAACGTCGGCGTACGGGTTTCCCAGATCGTCATGCCAATCAGCATCACCACCACGGCGGCAAAGAACACCGCCACTGGCGTGGTCCACACCATCCAGCTCAGCATCGGTGCCTCCCTCAAACGCGGCCCATCGCGAAGCCTTTCGCGATGTAGTGCCGCACGAACCAGATCACGATGGCGCCCGGCACGATGGTCAGCACGCCGGCCGCTGCCAGCACGCCCCAATCCATACCCGACGCCGACACCGTGCGCGTCATCGTCGCCACGATCGGCTTGGCGTTGACGGACGTCAGCGTCCGCGCCAGCAGCAGCTCCACCCAACTGAACATGAAGCAGAAGAACGCCGCCACGCCCACGCCGGCCTTGATCAGCGGCAGGAAGATCGTCAGGAAGAAACGCGGGAACGAGTAGCCGTCGACGTAGGCGGTCTCGTCAATCTCGCGTGGCACGCCCGACATGAAACCCTCCAGGATCCACACCGCAAGCGGCACGTTGAACACCAGATGCGCCAGCGCCACGCCAAGGTGTGTATCCATCAGGCCGATCGTCGTGTAGAGCTGGAAGAACGGCAGCAGGAACACCGCGGGCGGCGTCATGCGGTTGGTCAGCAGCCAGAAAAACACGTGCTTGTCGCCGATGAACTGGTAGCGCGAGAACGCGTAGGCGGCCGGGAGCGCCACGCCGATCGATATCACCGTGTTCAGGACCACGTAGATCATCGAGTTGATGTAGCCCGAGTACCACGACGCGTCGGTGAAGATCGTCACGTAGTGCTCGAGCGTGAACGATGCCGGCCAGAGCGAGAGTGTCGAGACGATCTCCTCATTGGTCTTGAACGACATGTTCACCATCCAGTAGATCGGCACGATCGCGAACAACAGGTAGGTGGTCAGGAATACAGGCCGCCACCAGCTGGCGCGCTGGCCCGGAAGCACGTGCTCAGCCATTCGGAATCTCCTCGGCGCCCGCCGTGCCGGCGCGTTGCATCCAGTTGTAGAGGATGAAGCAGGTCAGCAGGATGATCAGGAAGTAGACGATCGAGAACGCCGCGGCCGGCCCCAGATCGAACTGGCCTACCGCCTTCTGCGTCAGGTATTGCGACAGGAACGTGGTGGCATTCCCAGGCCCGCCGCCGGTCAGCACGAACGGCTCCGTGTAGATCATGAAGCTGTCCATAAAGCGCAGCAGCACCGCGATCATCAGGACACCGCGCAGCTTCGGCAACTGGATGAAGCGGAACACCGCGAAGCGCGATGCGCCGTCGATCTGCGCCGCCTGGTAGTAGGCATCCGGGATGGCCCGCAGCCCCGCGTAGCAGAGCAATGCCACCAGGGGTGTCCAGTGCCACACGTCCATGACGAGCACGGTAACCCAGGCGTCAAACGCGCTACCGGTGTAGTTGTAGGCGAAGCCTAGCCCGTCGAGCGCGGCCCCGAGCAGTCCGATATCGGTACGGCCAAAGATCTGCCAGATCGTACCGACCACGTTCCAGGGAATCAGCAGCGACAGCGCGATGATGACCAGCGTCGCCGATGCCTTCCAGCCCTTGGCCGGCATCGACAGCGCCAGCAGGATGCCGAGCGGAATCTCCACGCACAGCACGGCCAGCGAGAAACCGAGCTGGCGGAACAGCGCGCCATGCAGTTCCTCGTCCCGGAGAACGGTGCGGAACCATTCGGTGCCGACGAACACCCGCCGATCAGGCGAGATGATGTCCTGCACCGAGTAATTGACGATCGTCATCAATGGCAGGATGGCCGAGAACGCCACGCACAGCACCACTGGCAGCACCAGCAGCCAGGCCTTCTGGTTGACGGGCTTCATTGGACCAGTTCCTCGTTGACGTAGAAGCAGGTATGCCGGTTGAACACCGACAACCACGCGGTATCGCCAGCGCGCAGATGCGCGGCCTCGGTTCCCAGCCGCGCGCGCAGGGTCGCGGCTTCGCCGTGGTCTACCGTTGAGGACACCAGCCAGTACGTGCCGATATCCTGCGCGCGCTCCACGCGCACGGGCAGCGCCTGCGGATCGTTGCCGGCTGCCAGCTTCAGGTACTCCGGACGCACGCCGACCTTGAAGCTGCCGGCAGCCTGCAGCCTCGCTGCCACATCTGGCGACAGGTCGGGCGCGTAGCGCCGCCCCGCCATCTCGATGCCACCATCGCGCCATTGGCCCGGCAGGAAATTCATGCCGGGCGAGCCGATGAAGTGCCCCACGAAGGTGTGCGCGGGCCGCTCGAACAATGCATCGGCCGAGCCCACCTGCACGGCCTTGCCACGCGACATGACCACAACCTGATCGGCAAAGGTCAGTGCCTCGGTCTGGTCATGGGTCACGTAGATCAGCGTCAGGCGAAACTCGTGGTGGATCTCCTTGAGCTTGCGACGGAGTTGCCATTTCAGGTGCGGGTCAATCACGGTCAGCGGCTCGTCGAACAGGATCGCCGATACGTCCTGCCGCACCAGACCACGACCCAGCGAAATCTTCTGCTTGGCGTCGGCAGCCAGCCCGCTCGCGCGGCGGTCCAGCGACGCCGAGAGGTCGAGCATTTCGGCCACGCGCCCAACCCGCTCCTTGACCTGCGCGGCCGGTACACCGCGGTTGCGCAGTGGGAACGCGAGGTTCTCGCCGACCGTCATCGTGTCGTAGATCACCGGGAACTGGAATACCTGGGCGATATTGCGTGCCTGCGGCGAATCGCCAGTCACGTCCTTGCCATCGAAGCTGATCGTGCCTTGCGAGGGACGCAGCAGACCCGAGATGCAGTTCAGCAACGTAGTCTTGCCGCAGCCTGACGGGCCCAGCAGCGCGTAGGCGCCGCCGTCCTCGAACGCGAAATGTAGTGGCAGCAGCGCGTAGTCCTCATCCTTCTGCGGATTGGCGACATAGGCGTGCGCGAGGTCGAGATCGATACGTGCCATATCAGGCTCCTGACTCGATGATCGCGGCGACCGGGCCCGCCGATGCCGGCGACATGCCTGGACGGCGCGGCGCGTGTATGCGATCGCCGTCCGCGTTGAACAGGTAGATCTGCGCTGGCTCGATATGGAGCGACAACTGCGCGCCCAGTTCGAGATCGCGTACACCGGTAAGCTGGGCCACCAGATTGCCGGCGGGTGTATCGACATGCACGAACGTATCCGAACCCGACAGTTCGGCCAGCGCCATCCTGCCCGGCACGGCCACAGCCTGTGGCACGGCGTCGAGCCGCAGCGCGCCAGCACGCACGCCCACCGTTACCGGCCCATCGGCATGAGCCACATCCGGCATCGGGATGGAAATGTTGCCGGCCAGCACGACGCGGCCATGCGCCAGCGCACCTTCGAGAAGATTCATCGGTGGATCGCTGAAGGCGCGCGCCACGCGCAGTGACGCCGGATAGTGGAACACCTCCGGCGTCGGGCCATACTGAAGCAGTTCGCCAGCGTCGAGCACGGCGGTATGGCCACCGAGCAACAGCGCTTCGGCCGGCTCGGTAGTGGCGTAAATCACGGTGGCATCGCCCTGCGCGAAGAGTTGCGTCAGTTCCTCGCGCAGTTCCTCGCGCAGTTTGTAGTCGAGGTTGACCAGCGGCTCATCGAGCAGCATCAGCGGCGCATTCTTGGCCAGCGCACGGGCCAGGGCCACACGCTGCTGCTGGCCACCAGATAGCTCCGAGGGATACCGGTCGAGCAGATGCTCGATGTGCAGGCGCCCCGCCAGCGAGCGAACACGCGCGTCGACGTCGGCCTGGCGATCCCGGCGCAGCCGCAACGGCGATGCAATGTTGTCGAAGACGCGCAGCGACGGGTAGTTGATGAACTGCTGATAGACCATCGACACGTTGCGTTCCCGCACCGGCACGCCGGTCACGTCGGCGCCGTCTACCAGCACGCGGCCCGCGGTGGGCTTGTCCAGCCCCGCCATGACCCGCATCAGCGATGTCTTGCCCGCCTGGGTCGTTCCCAGCAGGATCGTGACGGCGCCAGGCACGGGGGCCAGCGACATCGGGTAAAGATAGGCTTGCGATCCCACGTGCTGCGCAATGCCTTCCAGGCTGAGCTGCATCCAGTCTCCAATATTCTTCTTGTGACAGCTCAGCCACTTCGAAAACCTGCGGCTGAAGCGCACTTTTCATAGCAACCCGCTCGTTTTAGCTCAAAAACGAACACAAAACAATACTGCGCCGCATCATTTGTTTTCGTTTCTGTTTGAACTAGAATGCCGGACATGACGCTCAATCCACGCCAGACCGCACTCCTCGAGGAAGTCCGCACGCAGGGCTTTGCCTCTATCGACGAACTCGCGCGCAAGTTCGGCGTGACCCTGCAAACGGTGCGCCGGGACGTCAACCTGCTGGCCGAGAACGGCATGCTGGCCCGGTTTCATGGCGGGGTACGGGTAGAGGGATCGACCACCGAGAACATTGCCTACCGGCAACGCCAGGTGCTGAATGCGGAGGGCAAGGCGCGCATCGCGCGCGCGGTGGCGGCTGCCGTGCCGGAAGGCTGCTCGCTGATCCTGAACATCGGCACCACGGTGGAGGAAGTGGCGCGCGCGCTGATCCATCACCGGGGCTTGCGGGTAATCACGAACAACCTGAACGTGGCCAATATCCTGGCCGACAACCCCGACTGCGAGGTCATCGTCGCCGGTGGCGTGCTGCGTTCGCGCGACCGCGGCATCGTTGGCGAGGCTACGGTGGAATTTATCCGGCAATTCAAGGTGGATATCGGCCTGATCGGCATCTCGGGCATCGAGGCCGACGGCACGCTGCGCGACTATGATTTTCGCGAGGTCAAGGTGTCTCGCACGATCATGGAACACTCGCGCGAAATCTGGCTGGCGGCCGACGCCAGCAAGTTCAACCGGCGAGCCATGGTGGAACTGGCGCCGCTCGCGAGCATCGACCGGCTATTCACGGACGAGCCGTTACCCGCGCCTTTCGACACGATGCTGCAGGAAAGCGGGGTGGAATGTGTGGTCGCGGATCAGGAGTGAGGTGGGCTCACGTCTCGCGCTCCCTTCTCATGCTTGTGAGAAAGGGGTTCTGGGAGAAGGCATTGGGGTAGCAGCAGCCAGGACGGGTCGCAAATTGAACCGCCTACCCTCTTCACCGCCCCCCTCCCCCTTTCGGGAGAGGGGAGAAAACCATTGCGGTTTCCGGTCCTTATTACTTGAACACCACCGTCTTGTGGCCGTTCAGCAGAATCCGATGTTCCGCATGCCACTTGACGGCGCGGGCCAGCGCCACGCATTCGACGTCGCGACCCACGGCGGTCAGTTGCTCCGGATCCATGCTGTGGTCCACGCGCTCGATCTCCTGTTCGATGATCGGGCCTTCGTCGAGGTCGGCGGTCACGTAGTGGGCCGTCGCGCCAATCAGCTTCACGCCGCGGTCATGCGCCTGGTAGTAAGGCTTGGCGCCCTTGAAGCTCGGCAGGAACGAATGGTGGATGTTGATCGCGCGGCCCTGGAGCTTGCGGCACAGGTCATCGGACAGCACTTGCATGTAGCGGGCCAGCACGACCAGGTCGATATTCTGCTCGCGCACGACTTCGAACACGCGCGCTTCCTGCGCGGCCTTCTGCTCCGCCGATGCGTTCATCAGCGGCAGATGGAAGAACGGCACGTCGTAGGACGCGGCGAGCTGATAGAAGTCACGATGGTTCGAGACGATCGCCGCGATCTCCACCGGCAGACCGCCAACCTTGGCGCGGAACAGCAGGTCGTTCAGGCAGTGGCCGATCTTCGACACCATGATCATCACGCGCGGCTTCACGGTCGCGTCGTGCACCTCCCACTGCATGCCGAACTGGTCGCCCACGGGGGCAAACGCGGCACGAAGCTCGGCCAGATCCGGGCCGCCCGGCGCGGCGCTGAAATGCACGCGCATGAAGAAGCGGCCAGCGAAGGCATCACCGTACTGGTCGGAGTCAACGATATTGCAGCCGTGCTGGAACAGCAGGCCGGATACGGCGTGAACGATGCCCGGCTGGTCCGGGCAGGAAAGCGTGAGGATAAATCCGGTGGAACTCATCGTAAGCGATTCGGAATTGAGCGGGCCGGGACCGTGAAGGCCTCGATTCAGGGCTGGATACCGGCCCAGCCGCGTCGGCGGAGGGCATCCAGCGTCACCAGCGTGGCATCGACGGTCATGGCGCAATCCGCCATGATAGCAAGCAATGCCTCCGGATCGATATGCCGGTGCTCGGCCACTTCACCGTCCCGGTTATGGGGAACGAAGTCGGCCGGCAGCATAAGGTCATATACATACACACGCTCCCACTGCACGCCTTCGGGGATTTCACGTAGCACATCGATCACCCCGTGGGCCTCGGCCTGGCTGGCCAGCGCGGGCGGAATCCCCGATTCCTCGTCGCATTCGCGCACCAGCGTTTCCAGCGGATCACTGCCTGCCGGCATGCCACCGGCCACGAGGTTGTCCCACATACCCGGGTCCACCGCCTTGCGCGGGCTACGGCGCGATATCCACAGCGCCCGCTGGCCGGCCACGATCCCGTTCATGTGCGACGCGAACGTCAGCAGCCCCAGGAAGCGGGCTGCCGCGCGCTCGATCACGGCCAGCGGCTTGGCTTCCAGCGCCGGCGTCACCGCGAACAGTTCGTTGCGCCAGCCGCGCACATGGCCGGCGTCGGCCAGTTGGGTGGCCAGCGTCGCCAGTGCCGCATTGCGCGCGGGCACCGTGGTACAGCCGGGCAGCAGCGTGATGGCGCCCTGCCCGTCGGGCTGGCCCAGCACGCCATCAAACCCCGCGAGGATGTCAGCGTGCTTGCGCGGCAGCCAGCCCACGTGCCGCCCATCGACCATCAGGCGAAGGTGGGCAGCGGGATCAAACGGACTGCGCGCGGCAACGCCGGCAGTGACTACGCTAACGATATCGGCTGGATCGGCGGGGCGGGAAGCTGTTTCGGCCATGACTATTCAATTCAACACATCCGGATGGAACGCATGACATCCACGACTTCTCATCAGCCGCAGTACGTGCTGGCCCTGGATCAGGGCACCAGCAGTTCGCGCGCCATCCTGTTCGATCACCTGGGCAATGTCGTACGCATCGCCCAGCGTGAGTTTCGGCAATATTATCCGCATCCCGGCCACGTCGAGCATGACCCCTACGAGATCTGGCAGTCGCAACTGGCCGTGGCGCACGAGGTACTGGGCGACGCGGGCGTCAGCGGCACGCAAATTTCTGCCATCGGCATCACGAACCAGCGCGAAACCACGGTGCTGTGGGATCGCAAGACCGGTGAACCGGTGGGCCGCGCGCTGGTCTGGCAAGACCGCCGCACCGCGCCGATGTGCGAGGACCTGCAGGCAGCGGGCCACGCGGAGACATTTCAGCGCAAGACCGGACTGATCGTCGACGCCTATTTCTCCGGCACCAAACTGCGCTGGATGCTCGACAACTACGAGGGCGCCCGCGCACGCGCCGAGCGCGGCGAGCTGGCCTTTGGCACCGTCGATAGCTGGCTGATCTGGCAGTTGACCGATGGTGCGCGGCACGTCACCGACGTTTCCAATGCTTCGCGCACGATGTTGTTCAACATCCACGATTTCCGCTGGGACGATGAACTCCTGGGCCTGCTGGATATTCCGCGCAACCTGCTGCCGGAAGTGGTGCCGTCGAGCGGCGAGGTCGCGCACGCGTCGGCACGGCTGTTCGGCGTAGAGATTCCGATTGCCGGCATCGCCGGCGACCAGCAGGCCGCCACGTTTGGGCAAGCGTGCCTCCAGCCGGGCATGGCCAAGAACACCTATGGCACCGGCTGCTTCATCCTGATGAACACCGGCGACAAACCCGTGACATCGCACAACCGGCTGATCACGACCATCGGCTGGCAGATCGGCAGCAATACCCAGTACTGCCTGGAAGGCGGCGTATTCATGGGCGGCGCGACGATCCAGTGGCTGCGCGATGGTCTCAAGCTGATCCACAGCGCCCCCGAGGTGGAGCCGCTGGCACGCCAGTGCACCGACACCGGCGGCGTGGTGCTGGTGCCGGCATTCGCCGGCCTCGGCGCGCCGCACTGGGATCCGTTCGCACGCGGCACGCTGGTCGGCATCACGCGCGGTACCGGCGGGCCGCACATCGCCCGGGCCGCGCTCGAATCCATCGCGCTGCAGAGCGTGGACGTGCTCGACGCCATGCAGAAGGACGCCGGCATCTCGCTGGCCGAACTCCGGGTCGATGGCGGCGCCTCGCGCAGCGACCTGCTGATGCAGATGCAGGCTGACTTGCTCGGCACCGCCGTGGTCCGGCCGCGCGTGACGGAAACCACCGCGCTAGGCGCGGCATACCTCGCCGGGCTGGCAACCGGCTACTGGACCGACCCCGAAGAAATCACGCGGCAGTGGCAGGTGGAGCAGCGCTTCGAGCCGAAGCTGTCCGCCGACGAACGCGAACGCCGCATTGCGCGTTGGCACCGCGCCGTCGACCGCGCCCGCGACTGGGCGCGCGAGTCCGATGACGCCGCACGCTGAACCCAGATTCGAATTTCCCATGCAAACTTCCGTCACTCCGGTCGCCCCTCCCTCCCGCGACACCCTGCTTCAGACGCTCGCGCGCGAGCCACGCTGGGATGTGATCGTCATCGGCGGCGGCGCCACCGGGCTGGGCACCGCGCTCGATGCTGCTTCGCGCGGCTACCGCACGCTGCTGCTCGAGGCCGCCGACTTCGCCAAGGGCACGTCGAGCAAGGCCACCAAGCTCGTGCACGGCGGCGTTCGCTACCTGGCGCAAGGCAACATCAGCCTGGTGCGCGAGGCCCTGCACGAACGCGGCCTGCTCGCGCGCAACGCACCGCACGTGGTCTGGCCGCTCGGCTTCGTCGTGCCGGCCTACCAGATGTTCGACCAGCCGTTCTACGGGATCGGCCTGAAGCTCTATGACATGCTGGCAGGCGGCCTGAACCTTTCAGGCAGCCGCTGGCTCAGCCATCGCGAAACGCTCGAGGCCGCGCCAACCCTGGCCGAGCACGTGGGCGGGCGTCCGCTGCGCGGCGGCAATCTGTATTTCGACGGCCAGTTCGATGACGCGCGGCTGGCGATGGCGTTGATGCGCACGCTGTTCGATGTGGGCGGCACCGCGGTCAACTACATGCGCGTGAGCGGACTCTCGCAGTCCAACGGCGTCATCACCGGCGTCACGGCGCAAGATGTGATCGGTGGGGAGACGTTCCACCTGCGCGCGGATTGCGTGATCAACGCCACCGGCGTGTGGGTCGATGCCGTGCGCCAGATGGAAGACGGCCAGGCCCGGCGGATGGTGGCGCCAAGCCAGGGCGTTCACCTGACGATTCCGCGCAGCTTCCTGCCCGGCGATCGCGCAGTCCTGATTCCGAAAACCGACGATGGCCGCGTGCTGTTCCTGGTGCCCTGGAACGGGCACACGATCGTCGGCACCACCGACACCCCGCGCCAGGATCTGCCGCTGGAGCCCCGGGCTGCGAGCGATGACGTTGACTTCATCCTGGAAACGGCCGCGCGTTACCTGGCCCGCGACCCGACCCGCGATGACGTGACCAGCGTCTGGGCTGGCCTGCGTCCGCTGGTGAAGGCCACCGGGGAAGCCTCCACCGCGTCGCTGTCGCGCGAGCATACGATCCTGGTATCCAAAGCCGGACTGATCACGGTCACGGGCGGCAAATGGACCACGTATCGCAAGATGGCCGAGGACGTGATGGAAACCGCGATCCAGCGGCAGTTGCTGCGCGCCGCGCCGTGCCGCACGGCCGACCTGCCGCTGCACGGCGCGACCAACATGCCCAATGACCTGCCGCCCTCGGGCACCGGATCGCCCGACCGCTATTACGGCGCCGACCTCCCCCTGGTTCAGGCGATGCCTGGCGCGGACAACGTGCTCGTGCCCGCCTCCGGCCTGACCGAGGCCCACGTCCGCTTTGCCGCGCGCTACGAGCTGGCCCGCCGCGTTGAGGACGTGCTGGCGCGGCGCAATCGGGCGCTGTTCCTGGACGCCCGCGCTGCGCAGGACGGCGCCCCCCGGGTGGCGGCGATCCTGGCGGAGGAACTCGCGCACGACTCGGCCTGGCAGGCACGCGAACTCGAGGACTTCGGCAAGCTCGCCAGGGGCTATATGCTCGGATGATCGACGATACCTGCGTTCATGGTGCCGGACTTGGGCGATAATGCCGGTTAACGCATCAGGGAGAACACCATGGACGATATGGACGAGCTTGACGATCTGTCCGATCTGCCGATTCCCCAGTTCATCTGGGGCTTCGCCGTCATCGCCAACAAGGGCGGCGACGTCATGCACGACGAATTCGAATATCTGACCCACACCCGCAGCCCGCGCTTCACGTGCCGGGTGGTCGAACTCGAGGACATGCCCGCCGACAGTGAGGATTCGGGCATTGACGGACGCATCGTCCACCACGACGAGCCGGACCGCATGTTCTACATCACCGATATCGGCATGGCGCTGGTGAACTTTCAGCTATTCGACAAGCTGCCCGACAAGGGCAAGCTCAAGAAGGTCTGCGACGAAGCGATCGCCAACTGGATGCTGCGTCGCGAATTCCTCGACGACGAGGAAGACGAAGCGTAAGCAGGCCACGCCACAAAGCAAAACAGGCACCCCGAGGGGTGCCTGTTTTGCTTTTGTCCTATCGCTATTGTCGCCACACCAGCCGTCACACTGGCCACTACGCCCGTCACTACGCCGGCTCGACCTCGATCAGCCCCGACGCCACGCGCTCGATCTCGCAGTAGATCGGCATCGCTTCCATCGGACCGGTGCAGCCCACGCCCGAAGCCTGGCTGGCGCTGGCGCCCGGCGGCAGGAAAACGAACGCCATGCCGGGCTGGAAACCCGGATGGCGGCGCAGACTGTCATTGAGAATATCGAGATACTGCGCGCGCGTGAAAACCTGCTTGGACATGTCGGCATCTCCGGGTAATTTTCTGGCCCGGGCATCCTAGCATGGCATCACGCGCTGCTGTCACCGCATCGCGAGGCGCGACGAATCGAGATCAATCCTCAGCACTCGCCCTTCTTGGCGTGTCCGGGCGGGCAGTGATAGCCGCCACGGCCGCGGTCATGGTCATGGCCGTGGCCCTGATCATCGTCATCGCCTCGGCCCTGCCCGCGGTTCCAGCGCTCAGGCTGCAGCACCCAGCCGTTGCTGGCTCGAACCCAGCGCGGCTGCTCATAAACATAGCCAGGACGTTCGCTGACCCAGTGTCCCTGCTTCCATGCATGCTTGTGACCGTGGTCGTCCCAATCCCAGTAACCGGGCGCCCAAACGTAGCCAGCACGCGGAGGCGGCACGACTTCATAGACCGGGGCCGGTGGCGGAACGCCAATGCCGATATTGATGCTGACCTGCGCCATGGCGGCCGGCGCCAGCGCCGCTGCCGAACCAAGCAGAACCGCGCCAGCAAAGGCGCGCACGATAAGCTGTCGTTTCATAGGGACCCTCTCTTTTTAATTAGCACCGATAGAAAGAAGTCTATCGGTGCCATCTGGAATGTGATGTAAGAAAGGGTATCTGAAAATTACCGCGCGACCCAGCCTGCACTAGGCAGCTGAAACGCTTAGTGGTCCGCCGCCATCGCCTTGAGTTCGGCGTCACCGGCCACGCGGGCGGCGTCGGATGTCGTGAAGGTGTCATCGGACACGATGGTGCGCCGGATCTGTTGCCCGCCGAAATCCACCAGCGAGATCACCCACACATAGCGCCCGGCCTGTGGCGCGGTTTGCACGAAAGCCTTGAGTTGCGGTCTGGATTCGGTCGTCATGAGACTCCTCCGGTCGAAACAAGCGAGACAAACGCGTCCGGGAACTCTAGCACACGGGATGGGTGGCTGCCGCCTCCGTCACCCCTCATCCTCTTATATCTAAGACATCTGGCCCGGTGCGGACATAAGCCAGAGTGGCTACAGTTTTCTGTAACGGTGCCGACACTTGACCAGATGTCCCCGGACCCCTCTGCCAGCCGCCACAATTGCCGTACTTGACGCCCAATTTCGCTCACCGACCGCGCTCCGCGCTGACGCTGCCACTGGTTCTGCTGCTGGCCACGCCCGGCACGTGGCCGGCAGCCATGGCCGCTTCCACGGTTGCCGCAGCAGCGCCTGCATCAGCCCCGGTATCGGCCCCGGTATCGCCCCCCCTCGCACCGGCTTCACGTTCCGAAGCCGTGGCCCGCATGGTGATGAGCCTGCTGAGCTATGCGCGCTGGCCTGCCGAGCGCGAAACGCTGCGGCTGTGCGTGGATACGGACGCACGTTACGGCGGCAAGCTGATGGAAGGCGGCTCGCTATCCACGGGCCGGCTGGTCCAGGCACGTTCCGTCGATCCGCTTGCCGACACGCTCGCGCCCGAGTGCGACGCACTCTATATGGGAGCCATGACCGATGCTCGCCGCAAGAAGCTGACGGCGGATCTGGTGGGAAAGCCCGTGCTGGTGATCGTCGAGGAAGATTTCGAATGTGAAGTTGGCAGCATGTTTTGCCTGACATTCCGCGAGAATCAAGTCTCGTTCCGGATCAATCTCGATGCCATCGCGCGCAGCGGGATTCATATCCACCCCGGTGTGCTCCAGCTCGGCCGCCGCAGGACGCCCGCATCATGAACTGGCCCGGCCGCCCCCCCGCCCCCGACGACGCCGCGCCACAGCGCCCGACGCTGTACCGCGCGCTGCGGCGTATCCACCTTGGCGTGGCGCTGATCGCCGTGTTCACGGTCGGCATCTCGCTGACCGCGCTCGGGCTGACCGCGCTGCGCGTCTATGCGGATCACAACCTCCGGCTGGTGGCGCGCTCGATCGCCTATACGGTGGAAGCGCCGGTCGTGTTCGGCGACGCCGCCGCAGCAGCCGATGCGCTTTCCGTGATCGCCGCATCCGAGGACGTGACGCGGGTCATCGTGTACGACCGCGACCACCAGCCGATGACCGTGTGGCAGCGCCCCGGCCACGAGCGATTCCCCGCGCTGCGCCGGGTGGCCGGCGACCTGCTGATATCGGGCGCCGTCGAGCAGCCAATCCTTCACGAAGCCCAGCAGGTAGGCAGCGTGCGCGTGGCAGGCGATCCGGTGGCGCTGCTGCACTTCCTGCTGCAAGGCACGCTGGGCCTGGGAGCCTGTCTGCTGTTGACGGCGCTGGTGGCGCACTACATGTCCCGCCGAATGCTCAGGGATGTCGTCGATCCCCTGCGCAACCTGATGCGCGTGGCCCACGCGGTGCGTTCCGAACGCGCGTTTGGACAGCGAATGCCGCCAGCGCGGATCGAGGAACTGAATGCGCTGTCCGAAGACTTCAACGTCCTGCTGGACGAACTCGAGGCCTGGCAAAACCAGCTTCAGCATGAGAACCGTTCGCTGGCGCACCGCGCCAGCCATGACAGCCTGACAGGCTTGCTCAACCGCGCCGCCTTCACTGAAGCGCTCGATCTCGCCGTGCGTACTGCGGCGGCGCGCAACCAATATGCCGCCGTGCTCTATCTCGACAGCGACGACTTCAAGGGAATCAACGACCGCTATGGCCACGCGGCGGGCGATGCCGTGCTCGTCGCCGTCGGTCAGCGCCTGCGCGGCTGCCTGCGCGAAGGCGACAGCGTGGCGCGGCTGGGCGGCGACGAGTTCGCCGTACTGGTCAACGCCCTCCGCGCGCCCGAGGACGCGGTTCGCATCGCCGAGCACATCCTCAACGCCATGGCCACCCCTGTGTGTCTGGCGGATGGCACCACTATCTTCGCGCCACTCAGCATCGGCCTGGCGGTGTACCCGCTGCATGCCCGCAACGGCACGGCGCTGCTCCATTCCGCCGATGCCGCGATGTACGGGGCCAAGCGCCAGTCCGGCGCCACCTGGCACAGCGCGGAGTCCGCGCCACCGGAGCCATCTCTCTAGGGGCCGACCATGAGAGCGCCCAGCAGACCCCGCCGCGCTTTCCTGCTGACCACACTGGCCGGTCTGGGCGCGCTGGCGCTGTCCGGCTGCGCCAGCCCCGCCCACAAGCTGACACCCGCGCAAATTGCCGTGCTCAAGAACCAGGGGTTCATGCTGACCGGCAACGGCTGGGAACTTGTCATGCCGGACAAGGTGCTGTTCGGCTTCGACGACGACACGGTCTCGGCCGAACAACAGAACGCCCTTGCCCGGGTTGCGCGCACGCTGCGGGATGCCGGCATCGACGCCTTGCGCGTGGACGGCCACACCGACAACGTCGGCACGATCGAGTACAACCAGCAGCTCTCCATGCGCCGTGCCGAGGCTGTGGCGCGCGTGCTGCTCACCTGCGGATTCGCACGCGATCATCTCGATGTGCGCGGATTCGGCAAGACCCGCCCCATCGCCGACAACGGCACGGCGCTGGGCCGCGCGGAGAACCGCCGCGTGGCGATCATTGTCACGGTCGAATAGACCCTGTTCCGAAGAAACACTCTAATTCGGGCGTACCGAGACAATCAGGCCGGAGCGAAAGCGCCTTTCTCGCCCTTTACCCATGTCCCCAGGCCCGCCCAGCCTTGGTTTGCGGTGGATCGGCCAACGACAGAAGGCCGGACAAACCCTGCCCACGGGCGCAGTGGAACGGTCGTACACTCGCGTGGTGCGCACGTCGATCAGTCGATCAGGTCGATGGGGAGAGACCAGGCAACACCTGGTCGCGCACGTAACACCCGACAAGAACGAGATAGTCAAAAAATAATGCGTACCCAGGCGCTGGAACAGGCGATCGATGCCGTGGTCGCGGTCGACGCACGCAACCAGATCACCCTCTTCAATGCCGCAGCGGAGGCATTGTGGGGTCTGGAACGAACCACCGTGCTAGGCCAGTGCGCGTCCGTCCTGGCGCTTGGCGATCTGCGCGTGGCCAATGGCCAGAGCGGTCAGAACCTCGCCATCGCACGCGCCGATGGCACCGTGCGTCATGTGCGACTGCACATCACCATCTTCGGCACGGATGGCGCCTCCAACCCAGGAGTGCCTGCGAAGCAGTTCGCCGCTTTCCTGCATGACGACGCCAGCACCGGCAACGAGCCCAGCGCCACGTTGAGCCCGCCGGGGCTGCGTATGCTCTCGCTGTGCCTCGACCACGCCGAAAACCCGGTCATGATCACCGACGCCCACGGCACGATCTGCCACCTGAACGGTGGCTTCACGCGTCTGCTCGGCTACGCGCGGCATCAGGCGGTAGGCCGCCGCTGGCAGGATCTGCTCATGCCGATCAACGCGCGGCCGGCGCAGATCCCGTCGTTGCTGGCGCCACTGGCGGCCGGCCTGCCGCTGCGCAATGAAGCACTGGTGCCCGACAAGAGCGGGCAGCCGCGCTGGCTATCGGTCGCGGTCAGTCCGATCATGGCGTCGACGCAAAGTGGCGGACTGGTCAACACGGTCTGGGTCCTGACCGACATCACGGCAACCAAGGTACGCGAATCGATCCAGCACCGCACGCTGGACGCCCTGGCGCGCGACCTGCCGACCGCGCAGATCATGAATGATCTGTGCCGTCGCGTGGAAAGAATGGCACCGGGCACGAAGGCCGCTGTCATGCGCGTCTCCAACGGCCATTTGCGGCTGGTGGCGATGCCATCTGCCACCCCTGAACTGCTTGCCGCATTCGACAGCCTGCAGATCGGCCTGCAGTCAGGCTCCTGCGGCGCGGCGGCTTTCCTCGGCCACGCCGTGGCCGTCGACGACATCGCTCAGGACCCGCGCTGCGAAACGCTACGCGAACCGGCGCTTGCCGCCGGCATGGCCGCCACCTGGTCCACCCCCGTGCGTGCCGCTGACGGGCGTGTGCTGGGCACGTTCGCGCTGTGCTTCAACGAGCCACGCCTGCCGGACGGGTTCCACGAAAACCTGGTGGGTGTTGCCGCCGACCTCTGCGCGCTGGCGCTGGTGCGCGACCAGGCCCAGGAGCGCATCCACCGCCTGGCGTACTACGACGCGCTGACCGGCCTGCCGAATCGCCAGTTGCTGCTGTCCCGCGCCGACGATGCCGTGGCGCGCGCCAACGCCCATGGCACCCCGCTCGCCCTGCTGTTCATCAATCTGAACAACTTCAAGCGCGTCAACGACGTGCAGGGTCACGGCGCCGGCGACCGCTTTCTGATCGAAGTGGCATCACGGCTGCAGTTCGCCACTGCCGAACACTCGCGGGATGCCACCGTCGGCCGGTTGTCAGGGGATGAGTTCGCCGTACTGCTACCGGGCCACGGGCGTGACGAGGCCCTGGCCATCGCCGATGAGCTACTGCGCGCGCTCGATCCGCCGATTACCGTCGCACACGGCCTGAGCCTTTCGCCTTCGGCCAGCATCGGCATCAGCATGCTGACCGAGCAGGCGCGCGACCGCGAAACGCTGCTGCATCATGCCGACCTTGCGGTCTGCCAGGCCAGGAAGCGCAGCGGCCCGGACCTCGGCAACCAGATCTGTGTGTATGACGCCGTGCTGGCGCGACGCCTTGGCGATCGGCGCATGCTCGAATGCGAGCTGCGCGAAGCCATCGGCAGCGGCCAGTTGCAGATGCGCTACCAGCCTCAGATCCATCTGGCTTCGGGCAACCTTTGGGCGGTGGAAGCGCTGGCGCGCTGGCCGCATCCGCACCGCGGCGACATCGCGCCCACGGTGTTCGTGCCGCTGGCCGAAGAATCCGGATTGATCGTGGCGCTCGGATACTGGGCCGTGCGCGAAGCATGTGCGCAGCAGGCACGCTGGCGACGGCTCGGCGCCGCGGTGCCGGCCATCTCCGTCAACCTCTCGCCGCTATCGATCCGTGACCCAGCGCTGCCGGACGTGGTGGCGCAGGCCCTGCGAACGCACGCGCTGCCCGCCGGCGAACTGACCATCGAGATCACGGAAAGCGTGTTCCTCGATCACACCTCCGAAGCGGAGGCCACAATCGCAGCCCTGCGCAAGCTTGGCGTGCGCCTGTCGATCGACGATTTCGGAACGGGATTTTCGAGCCTGAGCCGGCTCATGCAGTTGCCAGTCGACGAGATCAAACTCGACCGCAGTTTCCTGGTGGATCTGGAGACCAGCGAGGCCACGCGCACCCTGGTGGAGGCCGTGATCCGGATTGGCCGCGCGCGGGATCTGAACGTGGTGGCCGAGGGGGTCACCAGCGCACTCCAGCGACAGTTCCTGCTCGACCAAGGCTGTCACGTAGGCCAGGGATTCCTGTTCGCCCAGCCACTGCCGGCCGCGTCCATCGAGAGATGGCAACCCCAGCCGTCCTGGCCAGGGTTGATGCACTAGGGATTTCGCCCCCGCTTAGTCGCCGAAGGGGTTCGGCACCCTTGTTACGGGATCGTCGACGAGATCGAACTCGTCGCGTACGTCATCGACCACGCTGCGGATCGATGCCTCGTATCCGCGCGCATTGCCGAAATAGTCCATGTCCCAGTTACGACCCCACGCGTCGCGCTCGTGCGGCTCGGGGTCGGGTACCCGGATATGCGCGCCATCGTCGGCAACCTCATCGATCTGATGAATGCGCCGGCTCACCTCTTCCTTGATGGCATGCCGGCTGCGCTCGCGCTTGGCCATGAGCAGCCTCCTTTCGGTGGTTCGTGCGCGCCATCCTAGCACGCGACCACCGCAGGGACATGACGCTTGTCATAGCGCCGACTTGGCTGCCTGATACGCCGCAAACAGGCGCTGGAACACCGGGCCGGGCTTGCCCGCACCGATGGTCTTGCCATCGATTGTCACCACCGGCAACAGCTCCTTGCTGGCCGACGACAGCAGGACTTCGTCGGCGGCGAACACCTCGTCGCGCGTGATGCGACGGGCCTCGAACGGGATGTCCATCGCCGCGCAGAGCTCTTCCATCAGGCCATAGCGGATGCCTTCCAGGATCAGGTTGTCCTTGGGCGGCGCGTAGACGCGGCCATCCTTGACCAGCCAGACGTTCGACGATGACGCTTCGGTCAGATTGCCATCGCGAAACTGGATCGCCTCGGTCACGCCTGCCTCGGCGGCCACCTGAGCGGCTAGCACGTTGCCGAGCAACGAGGTCGACTTGATCTGGCAGTTGAGCCAGCGGCGGTCTTCCATCGTCACGCAGGCCACACCCTGCTCCACCGATGCCGCCGGCGGCAGGGCCATCGGGTTGGTCATGATCAGCACGGTCGGCGTGACTTCCTTCGGGAATGCGTGGGCCCGCTTGGCCACACCGCGCGTCACCTGCATGTAGACCATCTGGTCGCCCAGGCCGTTGGCCTTGACCACGCGGTCGATCAGCGCCAGCCATTCGGTCTCCGAATAGGGGTTGGGGATGCCGATCGAGGCAAGGCTGCGCTGCAGGCGCGCCAGATGCTGAGCACCACGGAACGGCTTGCCGTTGTAGAGCGGAATCACCTCGTAGATGCCATCACCGAAGATAAACCCGCGATCGAGCACGGGCACGCGAGCTTCGGACAGGGGGAGCAATTCCCCATTCAGGAAAACGACTGTTTCAGACATGGTCAATATTTGGGCAAGGAAGATTGTGAAGTGAATTCTTTCACATGGCGCGGGCTGCCTTTATGCAATTTTGGCATGTCGTCGCGGCATCGCCCCTCCGTCGATGTGACTTCGGCAAGACGCGCGCCTAAAACTATTTCAACGACAAAGTCGGCCTGTATTGAATATTTTTTAATTCATTGATCTAGCGTGCATTGCCATGCAGCAGACGAAAAACAGCGTGATATATTCGTCACGCGAAACTTCAGTGCGCGACATCGGCATTGCGTTCACGTGCCTTCGCCGTGCCACTCCTACAGGGCGCCCTATATGACGAATTTGGAGTCAGGCCTGCGATGTGGCTGCACGCGGATTGCCGCCATGGCGACGGCCTTCCTGATCTCGACGATTCCTGGCCAGTCGGCCGCCCAGGTCGCGGCCTCTTCACCCGCCGCAGCACCCCCGCCCTCGCCGGGCGCGACAGCGGCTTCTCCGCTGGTCACCCGCACCCAGGTTTTGACACTCGCCCAGATGGGGGCCAACTATCCGATTCCGCTGCGCGGCGTGGACCCGGACCACACACTGAACGTGGGCGTCCGCCTCGACGAAGTGGTCACCGCGGCCCGGCTCAAGCTGGTCTTCACCTATTCGCCAGCGCTCGTCTTTCCGCTCTCGCACCTGAAGATTCGCCTCAACGATGAGGTAGTGGCAACGATTCCGCTGGATCAGGAGCACGCCGGGCAACAGGTCACGCGCGAAGTGGATCTGGACCCGCGCTACTTCACGGACTTCAACCGCATCAACGTGCAGATGATCGCGCATTACACGCTCGATCATTGCGAAGACCCGTTCCATTCAAGCCTGTGGGCCGATATCAGTCCGAGCACCACGCTGACGCTGAGCAAGGCCAACGTGACGCTGCCGGACAACCTGGCGTTGCTGCCCGCGCCGTTCTTCGACCGCCGCGACAACAACCGCGTCACCGTGCCGTTTGTGCTGCCTGCGAATACTGATCCTGCCGTGCTGCGCGCCGCTGGCGTCGTGGCTTCGTGGCTCGGCGCGCTGGCGAGCTATCGCGAGCTCCGTTTCCCGGTGTCGCGCACCGCGCCCGGCGATGCGCACGCGATCGCACTGGTGATGCCCAACGCCATGCCGGACGGTCTTCGTATCGACAAGATCGAAGGCGCCTCGGTACGCGTCATGCCGAACCCCGCAAACCCCGCGCGCAAGCTGCTGGTGCTGGCCGGGCGCAATCCGGAAGAATTGCAGTTGGCCGCCAATGCGCTGGTCATGGGCAAGGCCGCCATGGCCGGCGCCAGCACCGGCGTGCAGGCCGTGGACCTGGGCAAGCCGCGCCAGCCCTATGACGCGCCAGCGTGGGCCCCGGTGGATCGCCCAGTCTTGTTCAAGGAACTCGTCACCGATCCGCAGCAGCTCCAGGTGGCCGGCGCCAGCCCGGATGCCATCCGCGTTAATTTGCGCGTGCCGGCCGACCTGTTCGGCTGGAACGACCGCTCCGTGCCGCTCAGCATCAAGTACCGCTACACCGCGCCCTCGACGTACAACGATTCAGTGCTCAGCGTCGATATCAACGACCAGCTCGTGCGCTCGTATCGCCTCAAGCCGCTGACCACGCAGGGCGACGAGAACCTCGTCAGCGTGCCGCTGCTGTCCGGCGGCAGTGTCTCGGCCAGCAGCGACATCCTGATCCCCGCGTTCCGCGTCGGCAGCAACAACCAGATGCAGTTCCGCTTCAGTATGGACTCGCAGAAGACCGGCCTGTGCGCGTCGACGGCGACCAACGTGGCGCGCGCGGCGGTGGACCCGGATTCGTCGATCGACTTCAGCGGCTTCTCACACTACGCCGCCTTGCCCAACCTGGCGTTCTTCGCCAATAGTGGCTATCCGTTCACGCGCCTGGCCGATCTGGCCGATACCGCCGTGGTGGTGCCCGACGCACCCACCACCATCGATCAGGAAGCCGCACTGACCATGCTCGGCCACATGGGCAAATGGACCGGCCTGCCATCTCTGCGCGTGGCCGTGGCGCCTGCCAAGGCCATTGACACCGTCAAGGACCGGAACCTCGTCATCATCGGCACCGGCAGCGCGGCGCAGATCCTGACCGGCTGGGGCAAGTCGCTGCCCTTGATGATCGAGCGCGGCAAGACCGAGATCACGCTGCGCGACCAACGCTCGCACGCATGGTCGAACTGGCTCAGCGGCACCGACGACGTCGACGTTTCGCCTGCCGGGCGCGCGATCCTGACCGCCGATGGCCCGTTGGCCGCGCTGATCGGCTTCGAATCGCCGTTCAAGGCGCAGCACAGCATCGTCGCGCTGACGGCCACGGCCGACGAGCGTCTGCGCGATGTACTCGATGTGCTCGAGGACCCCGGCAGAGTGGCGCAGATCCGCGGCGACCTGACCGTGATTCACCATCGGGACCTGGAAGGCCTGCGCCTGGGCGAACGGTATTACGTCGGCAGCCTGCCCTGGTATGGCCGCTTGTGGATGCGCCTGTCCGGGCATCCGGCGCTCCTGGCGATCGCGGGCATCATTGCCGGCCTGATCGTGGCGCTGACGCTGTTCTGGGCGCTGAGCCGACTGGCGGCACGCCGCAACGGAGGCTGACATGCGTCGGGCAATGGCCTGGCTGTTGCGGGCTACCGTCGTATGCACGCTGGCCGGCACGGTGTTGACCAGTGCCGCGGCCACCTGCGCGTGGCCCGACTGGGATGCCTTCCGGCGCAGCACAATCAGCCAGGACGGCCGCGTGATCGACGACAGCACCGACCAGCAGGTGACGGTCTCCGAAGGCCAGTCGTATGCGCTGTTCTTCGCGCTCGTGGCCAACGACCGCGCCACCTTCGACAAGCTGCTGACCTGGACCGAGAACAACCTCGCGCAAGGCGACCTGACGGCCCATCTGCCCGCGTGGATCTGGGGCAAGCGCACCGAGGGCGAGCACGCAGGCACCTGGGGTGTCATCGACGCCAATCCGGCATCGGACGCGGACCTGTGGATCGCCTACTCCCTGCTCGAAGCCGGCCGTCTCTGGAACGAGCGCCGCTTCACGGCGCTTGGAACGCTGTTGGCGCGCCGCGCCCTGCGCGAGGAAACAGCGGTGCTGCCCGGACTCGGCCGCACGTTGCTGCCCGGGCCCACTGGATTCCACACGTCGCCCGATGTCTGGCGCCTGAATCCGAGTTATGTGTCATTGCAGGTCATGCGGCGGCTGGCAGCCATGCCGGGCGAGGACAGCAGCTGGAAAACGCTGGTCGATACCTCGGCCCGGCTGATCATGAACACGGCGCCGCACGGCTTTTCGCCTGACTGGGTGGAGTATCACAAGGGTCGAGGCTTCCGGCCCGACACGCAGACTCAGGCAGGCGGCTCATATAACGCGATCCGGGTCTATCTCTGGGCCGGCATGATGGCGCCGCGCGATCCGCTGCGCACTTCGGTGCTCCAGGCGTTCCGCCCGATGGCCGATTACGTCCGCAAGCAAGGGTATCCGCCCGAGCGGGTCGATACCCAGTCGGGCACGTTCGGGCCGAACAGCGGCAACGGTGGCTTCTCGGCAGCCATCGCGCCCTACCTTGCCGCCCTGGGACAGACCGATGACGCGCGCGCGCAGGCGCAGCGCGCCCGCGACCTGGCCGCGCAGAAGCCCGCCGGCTACTACAGCCAGGTGCTGGCGCTGTTCGGCCTGGGCCATCTTGACGGACATTTCCGCTTCGAAGCGGACGGCACTCTGGTGCCGGCCTGGAAATCCACATGCCCCGCCACACGCTAGCTCCCACGCTGGCGCTGTTGCTGGCCAGTTCCGCCTTGCCGGCCTTCGCGGCCGATCCTGCGCCAGCGGCAGGTGTGTCGCCGCCTGCCACATCCGCGCAGATGGCGCAGTTGCTTGCCGCCGCCAAGATGTGGGAGGCAAAGAACCGCACCGATATGGCGCGCGGCATCCTGGAAAAGGCACTGCTGATCGACCCGAACCAGCCCGAGGCGCTAAAGCTGATGGGCCTGATCGAGATCCGTTCGAACCGCCCCGCCGAAGCCGGCAAGCTGCTGGCCAAGTTGCGGCAGACCGCGCCGGGCAGCGCCGCGACACTCGAACTCGAGGACGCCTATCGGATCGCCACGCGCGACAAGCGCGAGATGGCCACCATCCGGTTGTTGTCGCGATCTGGCAAGGACGAGGAAGCCGTGAAGCGGCTGCTGTTACTGTTCCCGCGCGGCGCGCCCAGTGGCGATCTGGCACGTGACTACTACCGCATCCTCTCCGGCACGCCGGATGGCCGCACGCGGGCCATCAGCGAACTCCGCAGCCGCACGCGCCAGAACCCCAACGACATGGCACTGCAGCTCGCACTGGGCGATCTGCTGACCGACCGCGCCGGCACCCGCCAGGAAGGTATCGGCATCCTCTACCGCATCACGCAGCGCCCTGATGGCGACCGCAAGACCGCGCTCGACATCTGGCGGCGCACGCTTTACCGCGTGAATGATGACCCGGCCTACTACGTCTGGTTCGAGCGCTACCTCAAGGAAGTGCCCGACGACGACGCCGCGCGGCAGACGCTCGCCGATCTTGGCAAGAAAGTAGAGGAGCAGAAGCGGCTGCAGGCCGACCCCGCCTATCAGGCCCGGCAACGCGGGCTGGCACAGCTCGAGCGTGGCCAGCTCAGTGAGGCCGACATCGCCCTGCAAAAGGCGTATCAAAAGCGGCGGAACGATGCGGAAGTGGTGGGCGGGCTCGGACTCGTGCGCCTGCGCGAAGGCCGGCACGACGAGGCGCGCGAACTGTTCGCACGTGCGCAGCAGCTCGACCCGAGCAACAAATGGCGCAGCCTGATGGCCACGGCGACGTTCTGGGGCATGATCTCCAAGGCACGCGACGCGAACAAGCAAGGCAAGCCGGCTGAAGCGGAAGCACTGGCTCGCAAGGCACTGGCGCAGCAGCCTGGCAACGACAGCGCGGAAGGCATCCTGGCCGACGCGCTGATCGCGCAGAACAAGGATGCCGAAGCCGAGGCGCTGCTGCGCAAGATGCTGGCCCGCCCCAAACCCGACATGGGCGCGCTGCGCTCGCTGGTCGAACTTCTGCAGAAGGAACATCGCGATGCCGAAATCGACCCGCTGATCGCCAGCGTCGAGCCGCGCATGAAAGGCTCGGAGAGCGAAATGCGCGCGATGCGTGCCGACCTGCTTTCCGTGCAGGCGGAACGGCTGCTGGCGCAGCAGAAGCGCAGCCCCGCCATCGCCAACCTGGAGGCATCGGTTCGGCTGCAGCCCGACGACGCCTGGACACGCTTCACGCTGGCCCGACTCTATCGCGACCTGGGACTGCCCGCGCTGGGCCGCACCGTCATGGACGACGGTCTCAAGGCCGCGCCGACGAGCGAGATGCGCTATGCGACGGCGCTTTACCTGAACAGCGTGGACGACATCGACGCGGCCACTACGGTGCTGGCCGCCGTGCCGGATGCCGAGCGCTCGGAGGGGATGAGGAACCTGGGACATAACCTGGCCGCCCAGCGCTTGCTGCGCGAAGCCCGGCTGCGCGTTGCCGAGGGACACGACGACGAGGCACGCGCCCTGCTGCGTCAGGCCGCGCAGGAGGCCCAGAACGATCCGCACATGCTGGCGTCGATCGGACGCGAATGGATCGCGCTCGGCGAGCCGGAGACCGGTTTGCATCTGGTCAGCGACTGGCTGGCCGCGCACCCGGAGGACCCGCGTCTCGACATCCGCCTGCGCTATGGCGAATTGCTGGCGGCGGCCGATCGCGACGAAGCATTGCGCCAGTGGATCGCCGATTCGACCGCCCTGCCCGGCATCACCGACGAACAACGTGCCAGCTTCGCCGACCAATCACTGCGACTGGCCATCCGCGAGACCGATCGGCGGATCGCCGAAGGCGACTTCAACGGCGCGCGCGACACCCTGTATGCAGTGCCCGAAGCACAGCAACGCGACCGTCGCTGGCTGCTGGAGCTCGCGGACCTGCGCGAGGCCCATGGCGACTTCAAGGGCGCGGCCGATGCGGCGCGTCAGGTGCTGGCCACCGATCCGCACGACGCCGGCGCGCAACTGACGCTGGCGCGGCAATACGAACGCATGGGCCGCACCGACGAGGCGCTCGACATCGTGCGCACGGTGCTGGCCGAAGCGCCCGAGGACGATATCGACACACGCCTCTCTGTGGCGCGGCGCTTCACCGCGCTGCGGCGCGAGGACGAAGCGGATGCCGTCGTCGATGCGCTCGACGCCCGCTTCCCGAATCGCGCCGATATCACCGTGCAGCGCGGCCGCATCGCCCAGTCGCGCGGTGATTACAACGATGCGGCGGAAATCTATCGCACCGCACTTGGGCTGGAGCAGAGCGAGAGCGTGCTCCCGGGCCCCGAGGGCACGCCCGCGCAGCGCGCGCTGGCGGGCCTGGAGGCACGTCGCCAGGGCGAAGTGGCAACGGCCGTGTTGCAGTCGAACAAGTCCGGCGACGACGGCATCTCCAAGCTGAACGCCACCGAGATTCCGCTCTATGTGCGCATTCCAAATGGCTATACGGGCCACTATTTTTTCCACGCGGATACCGTGCTGCTCAATGCCGGTACGCTGCAAGCCAATCGATCGGTCAGTGACCTGCCCTTCGGCAAGATTCCGGCGCTCGGCAACGCCGGGCTCGGGCCGATCGGCCAGACCGACAAGGGTGTGGCCCTGGCCGCCGGCTACGAATACGATGGCGCGTACAACAGCTGGCGCGCCGATATCGGCACCACGCCGCTTGGTTTCACCGAGCAGAACGTGGTTGGCGGCTTCCGCTATCGCGCCGACCTCGGCGTTTCGTCGTTCAGCGCGGACATCTCGCGGCGGGCCGTGACGAGTTCGCTGATCTCGTACGCCGGGGCCGTTGATCCGGTCACCGGGGAGCACTGGGGCGGCATCGTGCGCAACGGCGTCCACTTGCGCTATGCGCGTGACGTGGGACGCGTTGGCCTGTTTGCCGACGTCGGCGCCGGCCTCTACACTGGTGACAACGTGAAGACCAATCGCGAGATCACCGTGCGCACCGGGTTCGACGTGCCGGTCTACATGGCTAGAGACCAGAGGGTGTCCAGCGGCCTGGTGCTCAACTACTGGCATTACTCCGACAACCAGCGGTTCTATACGTTTGGACATGGCGGCTACTACAGCCCCCAACGCTATGTGTCGTTCGGCATCCCGCTGGACTGGACCGGGCGATATCACAAGTGGTCGTGGCGCTTCCTTGGCTCGGCAGGGTGGTCATTCACCTACGAGAACGACGCGCCGTACTTCCCGACCCGCCCCGACCTGCAGGCGATGAGCGGCAACGCGATCTACAAGGGCGGTTCGGGCGGTGGCTTCAGCTACACGTTGGGCGCGACGATCGAATACACGCTCGCGCCGCACTGGGTGGTTGGCGCGGCATTCTCGATCGACCGGTCACGCGACTACGCGCCGAACCGTGCCATGGCCTGGCTCCGGTATCTGTTCGACAAGCGGAAAGACCCGGTGCCGTACCCGCCCGCGCCAGTGCGGCCCTATTCGACTTACTGAGCGACATACTGAGCTATCGGGTTCTGTCATGAACGACGTCGAACACTCTGCCCCCCGCCCCTCTCGCAAACCGCTGCTGGCGCGGCTGCAGGCGCGCACCCTGCTCGCGATCGAAGGGCTGGCGCCAGCGCTCGGCACGCTGGCCAGCGGCCGCGCGCACGTGGTGTACGCGCAGCCCTCGCCCGCACGCGATGCGTTCTTCTGGCAAACCGCCGCCGTCGCGCTACGCGGACCCGCCAGTGTGCTCTCGACGCGTGATGCCGAGGGCATCGCCAAGGTACTCCGCGAGCATGGGCTCGATATCGACGTCAATCGCGCGCTGCATTCGCGCGCCAATCTCTGTGCCTTGCGTGCCCAACCCGGCCGCGACGGCATCGATGCCCTGATCGACGCGCTTCAGGCACTCACCGATCAATGCGGCGCGCGGGGCACGATGTTCCTGATCGAAGGCGCCGAAGCATTTTTCAGCTGGCAGGATGCGGTTGCCCTGGCGAGCCAAGGCGTTCGCCTGAACGACTGGTGCGCGAAAGAACGCTGCGGCGTGCTGCTCGTGGTCGCGCCGCCACCACTGGCGCCGGGACAATCGCCGCCCGACCTGCAGGCCTTCCACGGCCGTTTTGCCGGTGCGGCGCAACTTTCCCAGCAGCAGGGGCAGTACACCTGGGAAGTGGCGTTCTGGCGCGACAAGCAGTCGGTGGTGGCCGGCGAGGTCTTGCGGCTTCGCTTCGCGCCGCACGAGCAGCGGCTGATGGTGGCGTCCGACACCTACAGCGACCAGATCGAGGAAGCGGGAATGCTGGCGCCCGACGAAGACCGCGTGATCGTCAGCCGCGACGCGGTGCTGCGCGAGCGCTTCATTCCCGAGAACTGGCGCATCGTTGACAGCAACGAAGCCGCCGTCGCCACGGCCAGCCAGTCCGTGGCCGCGACCGTGATCCTGCATTATTCGGGCAGCCGTGACCTGGAACTGCTGGCCAGCCAGGTGCACCGCCTGCGGCGTAGCGCGGGCCGCGCACTCAAGATCGTGATCCGCGAGGACCGTGAGGCCATGCGCCAGCACTATGAGCTGCTGATGCTCAACCTCGGCGCCAATGCCGTGGTAGCGCAACGCACGCCGTTCGCGCGAATGCAGGCGATGATCGACGCGTTGCAGGGTCAGGTATTCTCGCGACCGATCCTCTCCGACTATCACAGCGCCCTTTCGGCCGTGCTGACAACGTCGGCCACCGGCTACGTGACGCCCGACACGTTCCTGTCTCTGGTGCGCGATGCGGTGGAGCGCAGCCGCCTGATCCGGCTGCCACACGTATTGCTGCAACTGCCGCTGCTGCCCGAAGTTGCGCATATCGATGCGCTGCGCGCCTGCCATATGAATCGCGCCGGCGACCTCTGCACCGCGGGCAGTGATAGCGTGTACGCGTTCTTCTTCGCCTGCCGGCTGGACGATGTTGACGCCGTATGCGCGCGCGTGTTCCAGCGTCCGATGGCCGATATGTTCCAGGGTGATCTGCGCAGCGGCGACAACGAATCAATCGCCGCGACGCTGAGCGAACTGGAGGCCGACATTCAGGCCTATCCGCCTCCCGACTACACGCGCTGGCTGGCCCAGGAACCATCGAGCCACACGGAACCGTCGGATGCACCAACGGAGGCATCCCCAACGACACCGGCCCCGGCCCCGGCACAGACCTTGCCGTTGATCGCGCCTCGCCGGGCACAAGGCGGCGGTGGCCCACGCGACCTGCCGCGACACCATCCCGTGCCGCTCAAACCACTACGCTGACCCATGCCCATCTTTCTCGGCTACTTCGTCTGGGGACTGATTCTGGCGGCACCGCTTGCGTGGCTGACGTGGCGCTTTGACCTGCTGCGCTGGCTGCCACGCTGGACCGCGCCACGGCCCCGTCGCAGCGTGCGACTACCACCGCAACTCGACGCCCTGGTGATACGTGGCAAGCGCCGTATCGGCGGTGGAGACCAGTTATGAATACCGTGGCCATCGTCTCCACCACGGGCGGCGCTGGCCGCAGCACGCTGACGGCGGAACTGGCCTCGCTGCTGGCCCAGCGCAAGCACCCGGCGCTGGCGCTGGAATGCGATCCCGCCAACGTGCTCGGCTTTCACTTCGGGATGAGAGAAATTCCCGAGGATGGCCTCGGTGACTATCTCGACGCACCGACCCCTGGCGCGTGGGCACGCGCCGGACAACGCAGCGATGATGACGTGCTGTTCGTGCCCTGGGGCAGCGGCGGCGCCCCCGCCGCGCTGGCAAACGCCGCGCCCGACTGGCTCGGCCGCCTGCTGGCGCAGGTGGATCTGCCACCGCGCGGGGTAACGTTGATCGACTGCGCGCGTTGGCCATCGCCACTTGCGGATCAGGCCATCGCAGCCGCCGATCTGGTGCTTGTCCTGGCCCCGGCGCAACCGGAGACCTGCCTGACGCTGCGCCGACTGGCCGACGCGCTGACCGCGCAAGACAAGACCGCCCGCTATGTGGCTACGCGGCTGCAGCCTGCGCGGCAACTTCATGTCGATATCGTCGCGCTGTTGCAGGCCATGCTCGGACAGGCCATGCTGCCCTATCACGTGCATGACGACAGCAGCGTGGCCGAGGCGCTGGCCCGCAGCGAGAGTTTCTGCCGCAGCACGCCGCACTCGCAGGCCGCGCATGACATGAATGGCCTGGCGTCGTGGTTGTCGGCATGGCTCGAAGCCGCCACACAGGAGTCCCGGCCATGAGCGCGCGCGGCTTCTCGCTAAGCGAACTGTTCTCCGGCGCCCGCGACCGCGTGGCGCGGGCGCTCGGCGTGACGCGCGCCGCGAATGCCGGCAACTGGCTGCTCCGCCTGTTCTTTCGTCCGCCGCGACCGGGCAAGCGCGACATCCCGGCGGAATGGGCCGCGCAGGTTCACAGACGCGCCATGACCCGGCTCGGCATCGGCAAGCGCCAGGGCACAGGCACGTGGATGTGGCGCCTGTTTATCCGCCCCCCAAGACCTCGATTTCGACTGGCGGCCGATCCACGCAAACAACGTTCGATGACCGAGCCGGAGCGCGACAGCTGGCTGCGCCGCTGGCTCGATCGGGTACTCGAGCCCGTCTGGAATACGACATCGCGACTGCACCACCAGTTCTTGTCGATCCTGCCTCGACCGGACTGGAATCGAGTGGCCTATTCGCTCGAGTCGCTTGCCGCGCAGGTCGGGCGTATTCCATTCGTCCTGCCGATCTCCATGGTCATCGCAGCCATCGCCACCGTCGTCATCGGCACCACGCCGCTGACGTTCGCGAGCCAGATGCTGATGTTCGCCGTGGTCTGGGCCATACTGATCGTCGTGCGGCGCATTCCTGGGCGGCTGGCCACGATCACGATGATCGCCGTCTCCATGCTGATGGCCGTGCGTTATATCTGGTGGCGCTCCACACAGACGCTGCAGTTCGCCACCACGACCGAGGCCGTGATCGGTTATCTGCTCTACGCAGCCGAGTGCTACACGTGGCTGGTGCTCGCGCTGAGCTACCTGCAGACCGCCTGGCCGCTGCATCGCAAGCCAAAGCCGCTGCCGGCCGACTCGTCCCTATGGCCTACCGTCGATGTCTTCATCCCGACGTACAACGAATCACTCGCCGTGGTCCAGCCGACGGTGTACGCGGCACGCAGCATGGACTGGCCCCCCGACAAGCTGCGCGTCTACATCCTCGACGACGGCCACCGGCCCGCGATGCGCGAGTTCGCCGAAGCGGCGGGCGTGGGCTACATCACGCGCGACAACAATCGCCACGCCAAGGCCGGCAATATCAATCAGGCGCTACCGCGCACCAGCGGGGACTACATCGCGATTTTCGACTGCGACCACATCCCCACGCGCTCGTTCCTGCAGATGACCATGGGCGAGTTCCTGGACGATCCGAAGTGCGCGCTGGTCCAGACACCCCACCACTTCTTCTCGCCCGATCCGTTCGAACGCAATTTCGACACCTTCCGGCGCGTGCCGAATGAAGGCAGCCTTTTCTACGGCCTGATCCAGGACGGCAATGACCTCTGGAACGCCACCTTCTTCTGCGGCTCCTGCGCGGTAATCAAGCGCGCGCCGCTGCTCGAGATCGGTGGCATCGCGGTAGAGACCGTCACCGAGGACTCGCACACCGCACTGAAACTACACCGCCGTGGCTACAACAGCGCATACCTGCGTACCGTGCAGGCCGCCGGGCTGGCCACCGAAAGCCTGTCCAGCCACATCGGCCAGCGCATCCGGTGGGCACGCGGCATGGCGCAGATCTTCCGCCTGGACAATCCGCTGCTTGGCAAGGGCCTGACGTTGTTCCAGCGCCTTTGCTATAGCAATGCGATGCTGCACTTCTTCTACGGCATTCCACGGCTGATCTTCCTGACCATGCCGATCGCGTATCTGTACTTCGGGCTGCACGTGATCAATACGTCGGCGCTGATGATCATGGCCTACGTGTTGCCATACCTGCTGATCGCCAACGTAACCAACTCGCGGCTTCAGGGTCGCTACCGACATTCGTTCTGGGCGGAGGTCTACGAGTCCGTGCTGGCGTGGTACATCGTGCTGCCCACCACGGTGGCCTTTATCAATCCGCGCGCCGGCAAGTTCAACGTAACGGCCAAGGGCGGGCAGATTGCCGACGACTATCTGGACTGGACCATCTCCAAGCCCTATCTGGTACTGCTGGCGCTGAACGTGGCCGGCCTTGTCTTCGGCGTGCTCCGCCTGCTGTTCTGGGGCACCGAAGAGCCGGCCACTGTGCTGATGAACATGGGATGGGCAACGTTCAACCTCATCATGCTCGGCGCTGCCGTGGGCGTGGCCCGCGAGGCACGGCAGGTGCGCGTATCGCACCGTATCCCGATGCGCGTGCCGGCCACTCTGCTGCTGCCCGATGGCCGCACGATCGCGTGCAAGACCGAGAACTATTCGATGGGCGGCCTGGGCATGGTGCTGCCGATCGACGTGCCATTGGTCGAAGGCGCGCCGGTTGGCGTATGTCTGTCGCGCGGCTCACGAACCTATCACTTCCCCGCCGTGGTCACGCGCAATATCAATCGCCACCTTGGGGTGCGCATGGACGATCTGAGCGTCGAGCGCGAAGCACAGCTAATCCAGTGCACGTTCGGCCGTGCCGACGCGTGGATCGACTGGCTCGACGACGAGCGCGTCGATGCCCCGCTGCGCAGCTTCAAGGAAGTCGTTGAAATGGGCTATCAGGGTCTGCTGCGGCTCTACGACGCCTTCGTCGATGCCGTCGAGCTGGTAACCGCGCGACGCCGCTCACGTCTGCCCTGACCGCCCCGAACCCCTAAGCGAGACCCCATGGGACTCTGGAACCTCTACTTCCTCGCCAAGATCTACCTGTTCCATACCGGGCAGATGCAACCGATATGGCTGCTGAACCTGGTCTTCGCCCTGCTGCTGGTGATACCGCTCGAGTCGCGCATTCTGCGCGTACTGCGGCAGATCATCGCGATTGGCGCCGGTGCGGCGTTGGCGTGGCGGGAATCCACGCTGCCGCCGTTCGCGCGTCTGCTCACGGAGTTTTCCAACATCCGCACCTTCACGCCCGGATACCTGGTGGAGCTATTCCAGCGCTTCGTGCCGGTGGAGATGGTGGTGGCCGTGGTGCTGGTGGTCCTGGTGTACCTGCTGATCAACCGATGGATTCGCACCACCACGCTCGTCCTGCTTGCCTTGATCGCCATGCCGATCTGGTATGGCACAGGTATCACGCTGCCGGGCGCGAAGGCTCAGCAAGCAACGGCGCAATCCGCCGGATCGGCGCGCGCGGATATCAACGCCACCAACAACTACGACGCCATCCTGGCCGCGTTCCGCCAGCAGGAAGCCCAGCGCACCGCCACCTTCTCGCCGCTCACCGCAACGCCTGACGCACAGTTCGACATCATCGTGCTGCACATCTGCTCGCTGTCGTGGGACGACCTCGACGCGGCCAAGAGCCTCAATCACCCACTGCTGTCGCGCTTCGACTACCTGTTCAAGAACTTCAGTTCCGCCGCCAGCTATAGCGGCCCGGCCGCCATCCGCCTGTTGCGCGCGTCATGCGGCCAGCAGCCGCACAAGGACCTGTACGACCCCGCGCCCGCCGAATGCCACCTGTTCGCCGACCTGGCCCAGGCCGGCTTCACGCCGCGCATCCTGATGAACCACGATGGCCGCTTCGACAACTTCCGCACCTACGTGGAGACCGAGATTGGCATTCAGGGCGTGAAGATGGAGTCGACCGAAGGCGTGCCGGTGGCCATGCGCGCTTTCGACGACTCGCCGATCCTGGACGACTTCAATACCTTTGACCACTGGTACAAGCAGCACCTGGCGCAGGACAAGGGCCCCGTGGCGCTCTACTACAACACGGTCACGCTGCACGACGGCAATCGTCTGCCCGACAAGCGCCTGACCAGCATCGAGTCCTACCCGCTGCGCCTGAAGACGTTGCTCGACGATGTCGACCGGATCATCGACACCATCAGCAAGTCCGGCCGCAAGGCGGTGGTGATCTTCGTGCCCGAGCATGGCGCGGCGCTACGCGGCGACAAGAACCAGATCTCGGGGCTGCGCGAGATTCCCACTCCCAACATCATCCACGTGCCCGTGGGCGTGAAACTGGTCGGCCTGCCCACCACGGAAACGCCGCAGCCGGTAACCATCGACGCCCCGACGAGCTTCTTCGGATTGTCACAATTGGTGTTCAATCTCGTGGCCGACAGCCCGTTCCGCCAGGGGGCGCCCGATCTGGCGCACTACGTCGAGGATCTTCCGCAGACCCAGATGGTCGGCGAGAACGAAGCCACGCTGACGATGAAACGAACCAACGGCTATGTGATTCACACACCGGACGGCGTCTGGGTGGAGCAGCAATGAGCAAACCCATCGGGTCCCGCAAGGCGGCCACGGCCTACAGCGATATCGACATGCTGGCCCAACATGTCGACGGCTTCGACGCGCAGCAGTACTTCGACCAGCAAGTCGAAGTAGAAACAGTGGCCGCCGCGCAACGCTGGCCTCTGCTGGCCCGGGTGATGGGGTGCGCGGCATTGGCCGAAGCGGCGCCGGCGGTCGCCGTCGGCCCGAACGGTGGCGGTTGACGGTCGCCCGCCCTCCTCAAAGCGCTACGCCCGCCATCCCTCGCCAGTAGGGAAGCAACATTGGCCTTCGGGGCCGAAGCGTCACGGATTCGTCATATAGCCTGCCTAGACTCTGGGCCACTTTCCACACAGTGTCCCTCCCGTCATGTCTGGCGTACTGGTCGACCCTTCCGCTGCCCGTCCACGCTTCCGACAGCCATGCGCCGAAGACCTGGCCATGCCGACCCCGTCTGTCACCACCGACCAGACGAACCAGGATGTGCTGGAAGTCTTTGCCGCCCATCGCGACCTGGCCTGCCTGCCCGTCACCGAGCAAGGCAAGCCGATCGGCCTGATCAACCGGTCGATCTTCCTCTCGCAGATGAGCAAGCCATACCATCGCGAGCTCTATAACCGCAAAAGCTGTATCGCGTTCATGGACAAGGAGCCGCTGATCGTCGACGCGGCCATGAGCATTGACGCGCTGACGTTCCGAACCGTGGAATACGGTGAAAAGGCGCTGGCCGATGGATTCATCATCGCGCGCGACGACCAGTACATCGGCCTGGGGCAGGGTCTGCAACTGATGCGCGTAGTGGCTGACATGCAGGCCGAGCGCAATCGCCAGATCATGCACAGCATCGACTATGCGAGCACGATCCAGCGCGCGATGCTGCGCGCCTCGCGCGAGATGCTGGGCGCCACGCTGCCCGACGCGGCACTGGTATGGGAACCGCGTGACGTGGTCGGCGGCGACTTCTACCACTTTGCCGCCTTCGAGGACGGCTGGTTCGCGGCGCTGGCCGACTGCACCGGCCACGGCGTGCCGGGCGCCTTCATGACGCTGATCGCCTCGTCGCTACTCACGCAGGCCATCGAGCAGATCGGCCCACGCGACCCCGGCGCGTTGCTGATGGCCGTGAATCGCGGCATCAAGCAGATGCTCGGCCAGAACGACCGCGAGCCGCGTGAATCACCGAGCGCGTCGGAATCCGACGACGGCATGGACGCGGCCTTCTTCTGGTTCGACAACGCCACCCGCCAACTGACCTTCGCCGGCGCGAAGTCATCGCTGTTCGTGCTGCAACCCGCCGACGCCGAAGGCGAGATGGTCAACGGCGCGCGCATGGGTGTCGGCTACGTCGATACCGACATGGCATTCACATGGCAGAACAGCGCCGTTCCGACCACATCTGGCACGCTGGTGTTTGTCACCACCGATGGCCTGATCGATCAGATCGGCGGCCCAAAGGAAATCGCCTTCGGAAAGCGCCGGATGCGCGAGGCGATCTGCGCGAATCGCGTCGCATCGGCGACGCAGATCAGCCAGGCCGTGCAGGACGCGCACCGGGACTGGCAAGGCACGCAGCGCCGACGCGACGACCTGACTTTCTTCTGTTTCCGCGCGCCGTGACGCCATCCGGCTGCACCGCGCCCACTCGCCAACACATGACCGCCGCACAATCGATTGACAATGAATATGAGCCCTTCTTCGCGATGGCTCGGGAACGCAACGTGATCTTCTACTACGTCGGCTATTTTTCGCAGAACATCATCGCCGCGATGTCCGACGCGGTGCGCCTGCAGCTTTCCGTCAGCGGCGTGGACGGCGCCACGCGCCGCAAGCTGTTCTCGTCGTTCGTGGAGATGGCGCAGAACATCGTGCACTACTCGTCCGATTCGCTGACATCGCCATCGCAAGCCGACGGTCATCTGCGCCACGGCTCCGTCTGCATCAGCATGGTCGACGAGCACTACCGCCTGATGTGCTCGAACCCGGTGTCCACCGCACGCGTGGCGCAACTGCGCGGCACGCTGGAACGCGTGCGCACCATGACGCTCGACGAGATCAAGCGCGCCTACAAGGAAACCCTGCGGGCCGAGGTGCCGGAGGGCAGCAAAGGCGCCGGTCTCGGCATCCTGACGATGGCGCGCGATGCCAGCGCCCCTCTGGAGTACAACTTTCAGCCGATCGACTCCGATCCGGTCTCGACGATGTTCCAGCTCGTCGCCACCATCTGAGCCCATCGGAAAGAGCCCGCCATGGAAAACCTGTTCATCGCCGCCACGCCAAGCTCGCCCGAAGTGAGCTTCGACTTCACGCGGCACGTTCTTTCGCTCAAGGGTGAGTCCTACCCCGAGAATGCCGCCGTGTTCTACGGCGAAGCCGTAGCGCGTCTGCGCAAGTACCTGTCCGATTGCGATGGCGCGTCCGTCACGGTCAACGTCGCGCTGACGTACTTCAACAGCTCCAGCACCAAGATGCTGTTCAGCATGTTCGACGCGCTGAACGAGGCCGCCGAGCGTGGCAACGAGATCCGCCTGCACTGGTTCCACGACGAGGACGACGACACCATCCTCGAGTTCGGCCAGGAACTGCACGCCGATTTCCCCGCCATCGACTTCATCGATGAAGTGACGACCAGCAGTTGAATCCCCCTCTCGCTACCGTCGCCGCCATGCCCGAGCCCGATCTGTTCGAATCGGAGAACAGCGTTCTGGCCCACGCCAGATCCGTGTTCTGCGATGTCGACGCGGGCGAGGAAGCCTATCGTCACACCCTTGGCCAGCTCATCAGCTACTACGAGCGGCTGATGCGCGAGACGCGCCGCCTGATCCGGCGCAGCGACCGTGAAGAGCTGGAAATGAACCGGCTCAACCACCGGTTGCAGGAACTGGCCCAGGAACTCGAATACCGCGCCACGCACGACACACTGACCGGCGCGCTCAACCGCGGCGCCGTCATCGACCGTGCCACGGCGGCGCTGGCGCGCGGCAGCCTGGCGCTGATCGTGATCGACATCGACCACTTCAAGCGCCTGAACGACGACTTCGGCCACCCCGTAGGCGATGCGGTGATCTGCGGCGTCACGGCCTGCCTGAAGGACACGGTCCGCATGGAAGGCATGATCGGTCGCATGGGCGGTGAGGAGTTCGCGGCGCTGCTGCCCGACTTCACGATCGACGCGGCCGCCGCGCTGGCCGACCAGATGCGCCAGGCCATCGCCGGGCATCGCTTCCCTGCCCCCGTCAACCGCGAGGTCACGGCCAGCTTCGGCGTGAGCTGGTCACCGCAGGGCCGCCCGTTCGAGCACGCCTACGGCCGCGCCGACGAGGCGCTGTATGAAGCCAAGCGAGGCGGGCGGAATCGGGTGGTGCAGGCGCTGGAGTGACTGGCATCGTCCAGCCAGTGCCCCACTACTCCGAGGGGAAAGCAATCGCCGGCACAGCCCGATAGATGAGGCGTCTTGTGCCGCATCCGTTATCCGTCACCTCACGGGCGCTCTCCTCATCATGCTCGGCTACTACGCTGCCGCCTACGGCCGCGTCTGGCTCATCGGCCGAATCTGCCCCCCCGCCAAGCAACCTGTCGTCAGATTCCGCTACCTCGTCGGCCTGCTCATCCTCTCTACTGCTCCCACTCGCTCTCCGGCTGGCAAGGGAAAGGCGCGCTGTCGACGCTCTTCTTCCTGGCAATCATGCTGCGCCTGCTGCCAAAGTCCCTGAGGTCCGGAAAAGGAGGCCGAGCGAGCGAGTAATACGTTGCACATGCGCGACGCTGGACAGCCGGAGCGGCTCTGCTATAATCGCGGACTTCCCGGAGAGATGGATGAGTGGTTTAAGTCGCACGCCTGGAAAGCGTGTATGGGTTAATAGCCCATCGGGGGTTCGAATCCCCCTCTCTCCGCCACAGATTTCGAGAAAACCCGGCAGATCCCAAGATCTACCGGGTTTTTTTTGTAAGCGGTCTTTTAAGGGCGCCCCTTGCGGCCGCCGGCGGTATCCGCTAGACGGTTGAGGGCTTGAGCCTCCAGGGCAGCAGAGCCTCGTAGTCG
>NZ_JWMB01000021.1:0-296143 GCF_000812445.1 Cupriavidus sp. SHE
GTTGCGCGCGTGTTGAAGCCGACTGCCTGTATTTGGGTGTTCGGCAGTATGCGGTTCCTCGCCACGGTCTTCGGCGAAATGGAGGCCGCTGGCTTCCGCTACGCGCAGGACATCGTATGGGAGAAGCAGAACGGCACGGGCTTCCATAACGACCGCTTCCGCCGTGTGCATGAGCACGCCATTCAGTTCTATCGCGGTGCATGGGGTGATCTGTTCCGGGCTCCCCAGTACACACAGGATGCGCGTGCGAAGGTCGTGCGCCGCAAGACTAGGCCGACCCATACCGGGAACATCGAGGCCGGCCATTACGTGTCTGAGGATGGTGGCCCGCGCCTGGTGCGGAGCGTCATCGACGTGGCAAACGAGCACGGCAAAGCCGTCCACCCGACTCAGAAGCCTCTCGGGATACTCGCGCCGCTGATCGCCTACTCGGTCCCGCCTGGAGGCTTGGTGATTGATCCATTCATGGGTAGCGGATCGACGGGCATTGCCGCCGCGACACTGGGCCGACGCTGGATCGGTGCGGAACTGAATCCGGATTACATCGCCCTGCAAGCTGAACGCACGCGCCAACCGGGCCTGATGCTAGAGACCGCCTAACTTTACAGCCGCTTATGCGGCGCGACCGTTTAGACCGAATTATTCAGAACCAATAATTGCAGTGGAACAAGCAGCAGCACATATCATCGAGACAACCCGGAATGCCTGGGAGCAGCAAATGGACAACCGACTCATGAGTGAGAAAGATCTTCAGGACGTGACTGGCCTGAAACGGAAGAGCCTGCAGGCGGAATGGTTCAAGCGCCATTTCGGAGTGACGCCCGTGCAACGCTCCGACGGCAGGATCATCATGACCTGGGCGGCATTCGAAGGCCTGCAGGCGAAGCGCGCAGGCGTTCTGCCCAACGCTGGCTCTGCGATCCCGGGCCGCACTCCCCTCATCCCGATCAGGAAAGCAGCATGAACGCGCGCCGCCGCACAAAGCCAGACGGACTGCCAAGCCGGGTCTACATCCGGTACGGCAGCTTTCACTGGGTGCGCAACACCGACGAGAAGTGGATCAAGCTGTGCCGCGTCGACGAAGGCGAAACGCGGATGCTTGAGCGGTTGGCCGAGGAGAAGCGGAAGACCGAGGTCGACGGCGACGAGGGCAGCATGTCGCGGCTGGTCGCGATCTACATGGAAAAGCACGCCAAGCACTACGCCGAGTCGTACCGAGACGAATGGCGCCGCCGCGGTGAGGACGTCCGCAAGGCCTTCAAGCGGCACGGCATCGAAGAGGTCGATCCGGGCGCCGTGCAGGAATTTCTGCTCGGCAACTGGCCGGACAAGCTACCGACACAAAACGCCATGAAGGGCTGGCTGTCGAAGTTCTTCAGTTGGGCGGTGTTGCACCGGCACATCAAACTCAATCCGTGCCGCGAGATTGAGCTGAAGAAGCCGAAGGTGCGAAAGGTGTACATCCCGCATGACCACTTCCTGGCCATCCGGGCCGCGCTGGCAAGCTACAAGTACAAGAAGAAGATCGGCGCCGAGGTAGCGGAGATCACCGCCAAGGTGCCGACCGGGCCGGAGATGCAGGTCTTCGTGGATCTCTGCTACCTGACTTGTCAGCGCTCAACCGACATCCGCGAGTTGCGCTGGTCGCAGGTGGACCGTCAGGCCGGCGTGATCCACTTCGTGCCCAGCAAGACGGAAGACAGTAGTGGCGAGGCCGTCGATTGGCCGCTCACGCCAGAGATCAAGGAAGTGCTGCGGCGCGCAAAGGAACTGCGCCACGGCATCAAGGTGCAGGCGCTGGCCGATGACTATGTGCTGGTCGACCGTCAGGGTAAGCCGAAGACCGCGGCCGCATGTCGGGATGCATGGCGCGATGCGCTGGTGCGCGCGAAGCTGCCGGGGAAGGATTACACGGTGAAGGACATCCGGGCGAAAGCACTGACGGATGCGAAGAAGGCAGGGTATGACATCGAGGCCCTGCAGGTGGCCGGTGCGCACTCTGACCGCGCTACCACTGAAGGCTACATCAAGCAGCGCGAGGTACCGGTTTCGACCGTTCGCTTGGCGCTGCCTGCTGCATGAATATTGGATGTCATCCAAAAAGACGGGTAGCAACGCTACCCAGCGGGAAAAGTAAAAAACCCGCTTGGCCTTATACCAAGCGGGTTCTGTCTGGTCGGGGCGAGAGGATTTGAACCTCCGACCACCTGCACCCCATGCAGGTACGCTACCAGGCTGCGCTACGCCCCGAAGAAGCGAGAGTATATCACCGTCAATTCGACGATGGCTAGTATCCAAGCCAATTTATTGGTGCCGTGCGATCTCTTTCAATTGCGCCAGCAGGTGCTGCACTTCGACCAGGTCGTTGCGCAGCGCATTCAGGTCAACAGAAAGCACAGGTGCTTCCTCCACGGCAACCTGAACCTCACTGGACTCGGCGCCCACCGCGACGCCAGCGCCGTGATGGCGCCCTTCGTCGAGCCGGTTGCGCGCGCCGTTGATCGTAAAGCCTTGCTCGTACAGCAGATCGCGAATCCGGCGAATCAGCAGGACTTCGTGATGCTGGTAGTAACGGCGATTGCCGCGTCGCTTCACGGGCTTGAGCTGGGTGAATTCCTGTTCCCAGTAGCGCAGCACATGCGGCTTGACGGCGCAGAGCTCGCTGACCTCACCGATGGTGAAGTAGCGTTTTGCGGGAATCGGCGGCAGCGCGACGCGCTCGCTGGATTTTTCCGTCATGCGTTGGGTAGTCTGATGTCAGGCCGTGGACCAGAGCCGGTTGGCTCGGTTGGACGCGAACTGCGCGCGGCATTGCAGGATACAGACTGCAATCGCCGCGGGCAATCACCCGGTTGCGCGTCGTTACAGATGTGTGGCTGCCGCGACGATACTGCCCGTGCGGCACATGCCCTCGCGCGTCAGGCCTCCAGGCCCGCGCGCTCCTCCACCTGTGCCTTGAGCTTTTGGCTGGCGTGGAACGTCACCACGCGGCGCGCCGTGATCGGGATGATCTCTCCCGTCTTGGGGTTGCGGCCGGGACGTTGCGCCTTGTCGCGCAACTGGAAGTTGCCGAAGCCTGACAGCTTGACGCTGTCGCCGCGCTCCAACGCTTCTCGAATCACGTCGAAGAACGCTTCGACCATGTCTTTCGATTCGCGCTTGTTCAGGCCAACCTGATCGAACAGCATCTCTGCAAGTTCGGCCTTAGTCAGGGTGGGCACCTCGGCGGCACGGGCTTCCGGCGATGCATCGTCGAGGGAGGCAGCGTGCCGGTCGCTTGCATCGCCCAGGTCTGCAGCATTCATGGAAATCGTGTCTCGATCGTTCATCCTAGATCGCTCTGTAAAATCTGCCGCGATCCGCCCGGGGGCTGTGCCCGGGCGCTCCAATTGAAGGTGGACTGCCTGATTCGCTTAAGCGCGCAGGCGGGCGTCGAAGCCTGCCGTCAGCGCGTCGATCATGCAGCGCACCGCACTGTCGACTGTCTCGTCCTGGAGGGTCGACCCAGTATCTTGCAACGTTACGCGGAACGCAAGGCTTTTCTCGTCAGCGCCAATGGCCGTCGACGCGGCCTTCGGCCGGAACTCGTCGAACAGTACAAGGCTCTGGACGAAATGGCCGAAGCCGCCCTTGTCCAGCGCCGCGCGCATGGCGTCCAGCATGTCTTGCGCACGCAGCGACTGCTTCACGACTACAGCCAGATCGCGTACTGCCGCCGGGAACTTCGAAATCTCCGTGTACACCGGCAGACCTACACCGCGCAGCGCGTCGAGTTCGAGTTCGAACAGCACCGGCGCCTGCGTCAGCTCATACTTCTGCAGCCAGCGAGGATGGAGTTCACCGACCACGCCGACAGCCTTGCCATCGACGATCACACGCGCGGCGCGACCCGGGTGCAGCGCGGGATGCGCCACTGGTTCGAAGCGCGGCACGCGCGGGTGGAACAGCGCTTCCACATCGCCCTTGATGTCGAAGAAATCGACCGGACGCGTGGCCACGCCCCACTGCTCATCGAACGCCGGGCCGTAGGCGATACCGGCAGCCATCATCGGCTGATGGTAGCCGGCAACGGTCAGGCCGCCGTCGGCCACCTTCGGATCGCGGTGGAACACGCGGCCCACCTCGAACAGGCGCACGCGCGAAGCCTTGCGGTTAAGGTTGTAGCGAACCTTGTCGAGCAAACCACCGATCATCGTGGAACGCATCACGGCCAGTTGGCTCGCAATCGGATTCAGCAGCCGGATCGGGTTATTGTTGTCCGCGAAGTCCTGCTCCCACTGCTCTTCCACGAAGGCGAAGTTGATCACCTCGTTGAAGTCGCGCGCGGCCAGCGCGTGGCGCACCACGTGTTGCGAGCGGCGGCCTTCGCTGGTCGGACGCATTTCGCTTTCGGCCACAGGCGGGCGGGCCGGGATACGCTCGAAACCATAGATACGCGCGACTTCCTCGATCAGGTCTTCCTCGATCTCGATGTCGAAGCGATAGCTCGGCGGCGTGACTTCGAACACCTCGCCTTCGTCGCCTTGCGAGCGCGTGAACGACAGGTTCAGGCGCTGGAACACATCAGCGATCTCCGCCGACGACAGTTCGATACCCAGCACGCGCTCGGCACGCGCCACGCGCAGCTTCACGGGCTGACGCTGCGGCACATTGACGGTCTGGTCGTCCACCGGACCGGCCTGACCACCACAGATGTCGAGAATCAGCGCGGTGATGCGTTCGATATGCTCGACCGTGGTGGCGTAGTCCACGCCACGCTCGAAACGATGCGCGGCATCGGTCGAGAAGTTGTAGCGGCGCGCGCGGCCCTGGATGGCATTGGGCCACCAGAACGCGGCTTCCAGGTAGATATTGGTCGTATCGAGCGAAACGGCAGTGCTGTCGCCGCCCATGATGCCGGCCAGGCTCTCGATCTCCTTGTCGTCGGCAATCACGCCCACCTGCTCGTCCACCTCGACGGTATTGCCGTTGAGCAGCTTGATCTGTTCGCCCTTGCGGCCCCAGCGCACATCCAGGCCGCCGTGGATCTTGTCCAGATCGAACACATGCGACGGACGGCCTAGCTCGAGCATCACGTAGTTCGAGATATCGACCAGCGCCGAAATACTGCGCTGCCCCGAGCGCTCCAGACGCTGCACCATCCATGCCGGCGTGGCCGAGCGGGCGTTCACGCCGCGGATGATCCGGCCCGAGAAACGGCCGCACAGGTCCGGCGAGGAAATCTTGACCGGCAGCTTGTCCTGGATCGTCACGGCTACTGGCGACATGTCGGGCAGCGTCAGCGCGGCACCAGTCAGCGCCGACACTTCGCGCGCAACACCATGGATCGACAGGCAGTCGGCCTTGTTCGGCGTCAGCTTGATCGTGAAGACCTGATCATCGAGATCAAGGTACTGGCGAATGTCCTGACCCACCGGCGCGTCGTCCGGCAGGACCAGCAGGCCACCGTGATCTTCGGACAGCTTCAATTCGCGTGCCGAGCACAACATGCCAAAGCTATCCACGCCGCGCAGCTTGCCGACCTTGATCTCGAACGGCTTGCCGCCCTCTTCACCCGGCGGCAGCACGGCGCCGACCAGCGCGCACGGCACGACGATGCCGGGCTTGACGTTAGGCGCGCCGCAAACGATCTGCAGCGTTTCGCCGGTGCCGGCATCCACCTGGCACACGTTCAGGCGGTCGGCGTTGGGATGGCGTTCGGTGGCCAGCACGCGGGCCACCACGATCTTCGTGAACGGCGGCGCAACGGGGCCCACTTCTTCCACTTCGAGCCCGGCCATGGTCAGGCTGTGCGACAGCGCGTCGGTGGAGATCTTTTCAGGGTTGGCGAACGTGCGAAGCCAGGATTCCGAGAATTGCATGGCGCTTCTGATCCGGTAGGTATTCTGAGTTGTCTGGGACGTTGGAGCTGCGTTATTGCTTCGGGCGGTACGCCATTTCAGGCGAACTGGCGCAGGAAGCGCACATCGCCTTCGAAGAACAGTCGCAGGTCATTGATGCCATAGCGCAGCATCGTCAAGCGCTCGAGGCCGGAGCCGAACGCAAAGCCGATGTAGCGCTCGGGATCGAGGCCCATATTGCGCAGCACGTTGGGGTGCACCTGGCCCGAGCCGGAGATTTCCAGCCACTTGCCGTTGCCGAACGCCATGTCGATTTCAGCCGACGGCTCGGTGAACGGGAAGTACGACGGACGGAAGCGCACCTGGATATCGTCGCGCTCGAAGAACTTGCGCAGGAAATCGGTGTAGACGCCCTTCAGGTCGGCAAAGCTCACGTTGTCGCCAATCCACAGACCTTCCACCTGATTGAACATCGGCGAGTGCGTGGCATCGCTGTCCACGCGGTACGTGCGGCCCGGGCAGATCACCTTGATCGGCGGCATGGCGCGGCCGGCGTACTTCTCGACGTGCATGCGCGCGTAACGCACCTGCATCGGGCTGGTGTGGGTACGCAGCAGCAGGAGCTTGTCGTCGCTGTCGCGGCCGTCCACATAGAACGTGTCCTGCATCGAACGCGCCGGATGGTTGTCCGGGTTGTTCAGCGCGGTGAAGTTCATCCAGTCGGTTTCGATTTCAGGGCCGTCGGCCACGTCGAAACCGATCGAGCCGAAGATCTGCTCGACACGCTCCCAGGTACGCATCACCGGATGCACGCTGCCACGCGCAACAGAGCGGCCGGGCAGCGTCACGTCGATAGCTTCCGCGGCCAGACGCGCGTTCATCAGCGCATCGGCCAGCGCCTGGCGGCGGGCCTGCAGCGCGGCTTCCACCTGCTGCTTGACCTGGTTGATACGCGCACCTTCGGTCTTGCGCGTTTCCGGGTCCAGCTTGCCGAGGCCCTTGAGCAGCTCGGTCAGCGCACCGGTCTTACCCAGAAAGCGGGCCTTTTCGTTTTCCAGCGTGGCGTTGTCGTTGGCGGCGGCGAAAGCAGCCTGGGCGTCGGCGACGACTTGATCCAGATCCAGGGACATGGCGGCAATACGTAGACAAATACGTGGAAAGGTTGACACTGCACGCGGCAATGCGCGTGCGGTGCATCTATTTCGAATGCCGTCTCGGATCGCTCCGATCGACACGGCATTCGAAATAAAAACGGGGCTCGGTGAGGAGCCCCGTTTCAGCAGACCTTGCGGTCGGTGCTTGCCCGGAAGCGCGGTCTAGGCGCTTCCGCAGCCGGCATCAGGCAACGGTGGCTTTCACCTGGTTGACGATGGCGGCAAAGGCAGGCTTGTCGTGGATAGCCATGTCCGACAGCACCTTGCGGTCCAGTTCAATCGAAGCCTTCTTCAGGCCGTTCATGAACACGCTGTAGGTCATGCCATGCTCACGCGTAGCAGCGTTGATACGTGCAATCCAGAGAGCGCGGAACACGCGCTTCTTGTTGCGACGATCGCGGTAGGCGTACTGGCCAGCACGCATGACCGCCTGCTTGGCGATGCGATAGACATTATTACGACGGCCGCGGTAACCCTTGGCAGCGTCGATGACTTTCTTGTGACGGGCCCGTGCAGTAACCCCACGCTTGACTCGAGGCATATAAAACTCCTTTCGTTATCGTTTGAGGTTATGCGTAAGGCATCATTGCGCGAACGGACTTCAGGTTCGTCTCATGGACGTCCTGGGTGCCGCGCAGTTGACGCTTGTTCTTGGTGGTCTTCTTGGTCAGGATGTGACGCTTGAAGGCCTGGCCGCGCTTGAACGACCCGTTCGGACGCGCAGTAAAGCGCTTGGAGGCGCTTTTCTTGGTCTTCATCTTAGGCATGAAAAACTCCAGCTCTATGACATGCATACAGGTGGACGGCTGACGCCATCACTTGCAAAACCCGTATCCACTTGTTTTTGTACGCAGCACACGAAGCGCCGCGCACGGCTTCCGCACAGGACGACGCCGGGATGCACATGGCACCCCGGCCGCCACCCCGCACAAGAATCACTTCTTCTTCTTGGGGGCCAGCACCATCACCATCTGGCGACCTTCCATCTTCGGCATCTGCTCGACCTGACCCAGTTCTTCCAAGTCAGCCTTCAGACGCTCGAGCACGCGCGCGCCGATTTCCTGGTGAGCCATTTCACGGCCACGGAAGCGCAACGTGATCTTGGTCTTGTCGCCCTCTTCCAGGAAGCGTCGCAAATTGCGCAGCTTGACGTTGTAATCGCCATCATCCGTGCCAGGACGGAATTTCACTTCCTTGACCTGGATGATTTTCTGCTTGAGCTTGGCCTCGTGGGCGCGCTTGGCTTCCTCGTACTTGAACTTGCCGTAGTCCATGATGCGGGCCACGGGCGGAGTCGCGTTGGGCGCGATCTCCACGAGATCCAAGTCCTTGTCCTCGGCCAGGCGCAGTGCGTCCATGAATTTGACGATGCCGAGCTGCTCGTTATCAACCCCTACCAAGCGCAGCTCAGGCGCGCTGATTTCCCGGTTGATACGGTGACCTTTGTCTGTAGCGATGTTCCGTTACCTCAAGAAGACAAAAAAACAAGCCGTGCTCGACACCCTCAGGCTTTGCTGGAAACGTCCTGTTGCAGACGCTCCACAAACGCGGAAACAGGCATGACACCCAGATCCACGTTGCCACGGGCACGCACGGCCACTTGATTGGCATCCCGCTCCTTGTCGCCAATTACCAGCAGGTAAGGGATCTTCTGGAGGGAATGCTCGCGAATTTTATACGTAATTTTCTCGTTACGCAAATCCGCCTTGGCCCTAAACCCTTGTTTTTGCAAGAGTTGCACAACGCTTTCAGCATATTCCGACTGGGATTCGGCGATATTCATCACCACCACCTGCTCCGGAGCCAGCCAGGCCGGCAGCGCACCCGCGTGGTTTTCCAGCAAGATACCCAGGAAGCGCTCGAACGAACCAAGGATCGCGCGGTGCAGCATAACCGGACGCTTCCGGGAATTATCCTCGGAGACGTACTCGGCGCCCAGGCGCTCCGGCAGCACCAGATCGAGCTGCAGCGTGCCGCACTGCCACGAGCGGCCGATTGCATCCTTGATGTGGTACTCGACCTTCGGGCCGTAGAAAGCACCCTCGCCCGGCAGCTCTTCCCACTCCACGCCGCAAGCGCGCAGCGCCAGGCGCAAGCCATCCTCGGCGTGGTCCCAGACTGCGTCCGAGCCCGCGCGCTTTTCCGGGCGCAGCGACAGCTTCACCGCGACATCCTTGAAGCCAAAGTCGTCATAGATCGAGAACGCGAGTTCGTTGAAGGCCTTTGCCTCCTCGACGATCTGCTCTTCCGTGCAGAAGATATGCGCATCATCCTGCACAAAACCCCGCACACGCATCAGCCCGTGCAACGCTCCCGAGGGCTCGTTGCGATGGCACGCACCGAACTCGGCAAGACGCAGCGGCAGGTCGCGGTACGAGCGCAGGCCGTGGTTGAAGATCTGCACATGGCCCGGGCAGTTCATCGGCTTGATCGCGTAATCGCGCTTCTCCGACTCCGTGACGAACATGTTCTCTTTATAGTTGTCCCAGTGGCCGGAACGCTCCCAGAGCGAACGATCCATCACCTGCGGCGTGCGCACTTCCTCGTAGCCGGCCTGACCCAGACGGGCGCGCATGTATTGCTCGACGGCCTGCCACACCTGCCAGCCCTTCGGGTGCCAGAACACCATGCCAGGTGCCTCTTCCTGCAGATGGAACAGGTCGAGCGTCTTGCCCAGGCGACGGTGATCGCGCTTCTCGGCCTCCTCCAGCATGTGCAGGTAGGCGTCCTGGTCTTCCTTCTTCGCCCAGGCCGTACCGTAGATACGCTGGAGCATCTCGTTGTTGGAGTCGCCGCGCCAGTAGGCACCAGCCACCTTCATCAGCTTGAAGACCTTGAGCTTGCCCGTGGACGGTACGTGCGGGCCACGACACAGGTCGACGAAGCTGCCTTCGCGATAGAGACCGATCTCCTGATCCGCGGGAATCGATGCAATGATCTCGGCCTTGTACTTCTCGCCCATCGACTCGAACAGGGCCACCGCCTCATCGCGATTCCATACTTCGCGCGACACCTTCTCGTCCTTGCGGGCGAGTTCCGTCATCTTCTTTTCGATGGCGGCAAGGTCTTCCGGCGTGAAGGGACGCTTGTACGAGAAATCGTAGTAGAAGCCGTTGTCAATGACCGGACCGATCGTGACCTGCGCGTCGGGATACAGCTCCTTGACGGCGTAGGCCAGCAAGTGGGCCGTCGAGTGACGAATCACGTCGACGCCATCAGCATCCTTGTCCGTGACGATGGACAGCGATGCATCCTGGTCGATCCTGAAGCTCGTATCGACCATGCGACCATCGACCTTGCCGGCGAGCGCTGCTTTGGCCAGTCCGGAGCCAATGCTCTGCGCCACTTCGGCCACCGTGACGGGGCCGGGATACTCACGACGGGAACCGTCTGGCAGCGTGATTACGATCATCTTGCACCTCTCGAGGATTCCGCTGCACCGGCCTTCAGGCGATGTGGCGAGCGGAGCATAGCTTCTTTTGTGGCGCCAGCCCATCCAATCGCCTCAACGGCTATCGGACACGACCAGCAACGAATCTTTCTGGCTGCCTCACGGCGAGCGACGAGGCAGCTTACCGGATGCTGGAAAACGACAGACGAAAAAAAACGCGGCCAAGGCCGCGTTTTTCTGTGTTTCCCCGCATCACACACTACGGGTCGAAGGCGCACCTCGACTACTGTCGCTAACCAGCGGTAGTAGTTCGAGTTGTCTTGCTCATGATGCGTTTCCGTTCCTTGGAAGGTTATTCGGATCTGCCAGCGCCAGCCTTCGATTGCCGACGGGTGCTACGTTTTACTGCATGTTCGTTGGTAGGCTCGATTGGACTCGAACCAACGACCCCCACCATGTCAAGGTGGTGCTCTAACCAGCTGAGCTACGAGCCTAGCGAAGCTGCAAGTATAACCTTATTTTCGTTTCGCGTGCAACACCCCCTGCACTTCTTCGATCAGGGAAATCGCACGCTGGAGTTGCGTGGCCTCGGCGACCTCCGCCGTGAACTGCATTCGAGCAACACCCTTGCTCGACAGCGTCTTCACACCCGTGACGTTGATCTTCTCGCGCGAAAGCACTTCGGAAATATCGCGGAGCAAGCCTTGCCGATCGATCGCCTCCACCTGAATGTCCACGGGATACACGGCATCGCTGCGCTTGCCCCACTCCGTCTGGATTACCCGCTCGGGGTCTCGCGTCGACAGTTGCTGGAACGTGTGGCAGTTGCGTCGATGGATTGACACACCCCGACCACGAGTCACGAAGCCAACGATATCGTCCGGCGGCGCCGGCTTGCAGCAGCGAGACATTTGCGTCATCAGCGAATCGACGCCCACCACGAGCACGCCACTCTTGGCGCCGCGCGCCACGCTGGTGGCGCGACTCTTCTTGGTAACGGCCTCTTCCTCGCTGAACTGCGGCTGCACCTCCCCGTCCGGATGCCGTAGCGCCTGCTCCACGTGGCGCAGGCTGAACTCTTCCTTCGCCACCGCCGCGAACAGATCATCCGGTGTCTTGAAGTTGAGTCGGGTGGCGAGATCGTCGAGATTGACCGCCGTCTTGCCCTCGCGCTGCAACGTCTTTTCGATCAGGGCACGCCCTTGGGCAATCGTCTCCTGAGAGTCGAGCGCATTGAACCATGCCCGCACCTTGGCACGTGCGCGGCTGCTGGCCAGGTAGCCCAGCTCGGGGTTCAGCCAGTCGCGCGAAGGCCCACCCTGCTTGACCGCCACGATCTCCACGGTCTGCCCGTTCTTGAGCGGCGTGTTGAGCGGCACCATCGCGCCATCGACACGCGCACCGCGGCAACGATGGCCGAGGTCACTATGCAGGTAGTAGGCAAAATCCACCGGCGTGGCGCCCTGAGGCAACGCCACCACGCGCGCCTGCGGCGTCAGCACATAGATGTGGTCGTCGATTGCCGCGTGCTTGAGCTGCTCCCACGGCGAATCCTCGTGCGTGACCGTGTGATCGGCGTCATCCTTCCACGCCAGCAGTTGCCGCAGCCACGCGATTTTCTCGTCGTAGCTGTTGTCCGCGGTGAACTGACCGCTATAACCCCTGCCACCCGCTTCCTTGTAGCGCCAGTGCGCCGCCACGCCGTACTCGGCGAAGTGGTGCATCTCGTGCGTACGGATCTGCACCTCGAACGCTCGGCCATCGTCGCCGATCACCACCGTGTGCAGGGATTTGTAGCCATTCGCCTTCGGCCGCGAAATGTAGTCGTCGAACTCGCGCGGAATCGGTTGCCAGATGTGGTGCACGATACCGAGCACCGTATAGCAGTCCTTGATGTCGTCGACAATCACGCGGAAGGCGCGCACGTCGTAGAGATCGGCAAAATCGAGCGCCTTGCCCCGCATCTTCTTCCAGATGCTGTAGATGTGCTTGGGTCGCCCGGTCACTTCGGCGCGAATGCCCGCCGCCGCCAGTTCGGACTGCAGCCGCGCGATCGCCTGCGAGATATAGCCCTCCCGCTCGATGCGCTTTTCGTCGAGCAGCTTGGCGATGCGCTTGTAGGTCTCGGGCTGCTCGAAGCGGAAGGCCAGATCCTCGAGCTCCCACTTCATTTGCCAGATACCCAGCCGGTTCGCCAGCGGCGCATAGATATCGAGCGTTTCGCGCGCCACGCCCGGCAGCGGCTGGCTCTTGGTCTGCGCCAGCCAGCGCAACGTCTGCAGACGCGAAGCCAGCCGCACCAGCACCACGCGGATGTCCTGCGCGAAGGCCAGCAGCATCTTGCGCAGCGCCTCAACTTGCTCCTGCCGCGCCGCCGCCTGCGACTTCGACGTTTCGGCGGTCTCGGCCTGCGTGGCGATCGCGCCAATCCGCAACAGTTGCCGCACGCCCTTCACCAGCCGCGCCACGTCCTCGCCGAAGCGTTCCTCGATGTGCGCCTCGACGCCGGGCACGAACGCCACCATCGGGAACAGGCACGCCGCCGCACGCGCGGCATCGTCTACGCGCAGGCCATCCAGGATACGCAGCATCCCCTCGGCATGAGACAGCACGGTCTCGCCGGTGGGCAGTGTCGTGGGTTTCTCGCCGTCGGCCTTCTCGCGCACATACGCGAGCGCGCGCTCGACGAGCCCGGCGTCGGGCACGCCCGCGGTCTGACCCGTCAGCTCCGTCGATGTCACCATGTCTTACCGCCCCGCATCAGTTGAGCGCGGCCGTCACCACCACTTCGATCAGGTAGTCGGGATTGGCCAGCGCCGCCTGGACGGTGGCCCGCGGCGGCGTATTGCCTTGCGCCACCCACTCGTCCCACACCTCGTTCATCTCGCCAATGCGCGTGATGTCCGTCAGGAAGATTTGGCACATCAGGATGCGCGTCTTGTCGCTGCCGGCTTCGGCCAGCAGGCGGTCGATATGGCCCAGCACCTCGCGCGTCTGGCCGCGCAGGTCGGCCTTGGGGTCGACCTCGGGCACCTGGCCGGCCAGATAGACGACGCCGTTGTAGACCGCGTATTCGGACAGGCGCTTGCCCACGTGGGCGCGCTTCAGGGTGTTGGTGCTCATGACAGTTTTCGTTCAGTATCGGGGCTCAAGACCCCAGGAAAAATTGACGGGCGATGGCGATCTGCGCCGGATCGACAAACGTCGGAGCATGACCCACATCGGGAATCTCCACGCTCGACACCTGCTTGCCGCGTGCCACCATCTCGGCCAGGATCTCGCGCATCAGCAGATCGGACTGCGCGCCGCGCACCACCAGTGTCGGCCCTTGAATGGCCTCGAACATCGCCCACAGCGCGGCCTCGCCAGCCTGCATCGCCTCCGGCGTCGCGTCCTTGAACGGCACGGCCAGCGCCGGGTCGTAATGCAATCCCCATTCGAGCCCCTCCGCGCCCTGCATCGGTTTCAGGATCGCGCCATTCAGCTCGCGCCACTGCTCGGGAGTATGACGGCCGAATGAGGCGCTGATCGTCTGCAGATAAGCCAGCCCTTCCTCGAACGTCTTGAAGCGCACCGGCAAACCCAGATACGCACCAATCCGTTCCATCGATTGCGCGGTGATGCGCGGACCCACATCGTTGAGCAACAGCTTGCGCACCGGCGACTTGACCAGCCCGGCCAGCCCGATGCCGATCAGCCCGCCCATCGACGTGCCGAACCAGTCCACCTGTTCGACGTTCAGTCGCGCGATCAGCGTAACCATATCGGACACGTATTGCGGCAACACGTAGCCCCGCGGGTCGGCCAGCCAGTCGGAGCGGCCACGGCCCACCACGTCCGGGCACACCACACGGTACTCGTCGCTCAGCGAACGTGCCAGCGCGTCGAAATCACGTCCGGTACGGGTCAGGCCGTGCACGCACACCAGCACTCGCTGATTCGCGGGATCTCCCCACTCGTGATAGGCCATGCGATGCAGGCCGGATGCGCTGATGCACTGTACGAAGCCGAGGCGCGGACTGGAAGACATCTGGACTCCCTGCAATCTCGCGCCAAAGGCATGATGACGCGAAAGGTTAAGCGATATGACTACTTCGGAAAGTACGACGGTCGAACCGGGCGGTTGAACCAAATTGCGGGCTTTTGGCCAAAGCAGGATTGTACGCTCAGCGAGTACAATGCCACAGCACATCCTGACTCGCCCAACGGAGGCATCCATGCTCAAAGGCAAGACGGCACTGGTCACTGGATCGACCAGCGGTATCGGACTCGGCATCGCCCAGGCGCTGGCCGCGCAAGGTGCGAACATCATCGTCAACGGATTCGGTGACGTGGACGGCGCAAAGGCGGAGATCGCCAAATCCGGCAGCGGCATTCAGGTTGGCTACCACGGCGCCGACATGAGCAAGGCCGCCGAGATCGAGGACATGATGCGCTATGCCGAGAAGGACTTCGGCGGTGTGGACATCCTGGTCAACAACGCAGGCATCCAGTTCGTGGCAAAGATCGAGGAATTTCCGGTCGATCGCTGGGACGCGATCATCGCCATCAATCTCACCTCCGCATTTCACACTACCCGCCTGGCGCTGCCCTCGATGAAGGCGAAGAACTGGGGTCGGGTCATCAATATCGCCTCGACCCACGGTCTCGTGGCATCGGCGGAAAAGTCGGCCTACGTGGCCGCGAAACACGGCATCGTCGGCTTCACCAAGGTCACCGCGCTCGAAACGGCGCAGACCGGCGTCACGGCCAACGCCATCTGCCCGGGCTGGGTGCTGACGCCACTGGTACAGAAACAGGTGGAAGCCCGCGCCCAGAAGGAAGGGATTCCGGTCGAGCAAGCCAAGCGTGAACTGGTGATCGAGAAGCAGCCTTCCGGCCAGTTCGTCACGCCCGAGGAACTCGGCGCGCTGGCGGTGTTCCTGTCGAGCGAAGCCGCGCGTCAGGTGCGCGGCGCGATCTGGAACATGGACGGTGGCTGGGTGGCCCAATAAGAGAACGAGGAGTGCAGTAAATGGCAGACCGACGTAACTTCCTGCGCATCCTTGGCGCCAGTTCGCTGACGCTGGCGCCGGTGTTGGCCATGGCGCAGTCGCCGAAGCTGTTGGCCATCGACGTCTACAAGAGCCCGACTTGCGGCTGCTGCGAGGACTGGGTCAAGCATCTGCGCGCCAACGGCTTTACGGTGACCACGCACGATGTCGAGGACACTGGCGTCTATCGCACCAAGTACGGGATTCCGGACCGCTTCGGCTCGTGCCACACCGGCGTCATCGCCGGCTACGGTATCGAGGGCCATGTGCCGGCAGCCGACATCAAGAAGCTGCTGGCCAGCAAGCCGCAGGCCGCAGGATTGGCCGTGCCGGGAATGCCGGCAGGATCTCCGGGCATGGAATATGGTTCACGCAAGGACCCGTTCGACGTGCTGCTGGTGAAAGCCAATGGCGCGGCGTCGGTCTTCTCGAGCTACAACAAGGCGAAGTCCTGAGGCTCGCGCGAGCCAGGCTCCGCGAACGGCAACCCTCGCCAAGAAAAAAGCCCCCGCCGGCATAAACCAGCGGGGGCTTTTTCTATTTGGCTACTGCACTTTGGCCACCATACCAAGCGGCCAGACCAGCGGCTCAGATCAGCTTCGCGCCCGTCTTCGCCTGCACTTCCTCCCGGCTCACGCCCGGGGCGGTTTCCACCAGCTTCAAGCCTTCCGGCGTCACGTCCATCACGGCCAGGTCGGTGATGATGCGATTCACCACACCCACGCCGGTCAGCGGCAGATTGCACGCCTCAAGGATCTTGATGTCCTCGGTGCCATCCTTCTTCTTGGCGGTATGTTCCATCAGCACCACCACGCGACCCACGCCGGCCACGAGGTCCATCGCGCCGCCCATGCCCTTGACCATCTTGCCCGGGATCATCCAGTTGGCCAGGTCGCCGCGCTGGCTGACCTGCATGGCGCCCAGGATGGCCAGGTTGATCTTGCCGCCGCGAATCATCGCAAACGAATCGGCCGACGAGAAGATCGACGAACCGGGTAGCGTCGTCACCGTCTGCTTGCCGGCGTTGATCATGTCGGCGTCCACTTCTTCCTCGGTCGGGAACGGACCGATGCCCAGCAGGCCGTTTTCCGACTGCAGCCACACTTCCATGCCTTCCGGCACGTGGTTGGCCACCAGCGTCGGCAGGCCGATACCGAGATTCACATAGAAACCGTCCTGCAGTTCCCGGGCCGCGCGCGCGGCCATTTCATCACGTGTCCATGCCATGATCTGTCTCCTTACTTGGCACGCACGGTGCGCTGTTCGATGCGTTTTTCGGGGTTCGTGTTCAGCACGATGCGGTGCACGAAGATGCCCGGCAGGTGGACGTCGTCCGGATCGATCTCACCGGTTTCAACGATCTCTTCCACCTCGACCACCGTGATCTTTCCGGCCATTGCGCAAACCGGGTTGAAGTTGCGGGCGGTGCGGCGGAAGACCAGATTACCTGCCTTGTCAGCCTTCTTGGCCTTGACCAGCGCCACGTCCGCCGTCAGCGAACGCTCCATCACGTATTGCTGGCCGTCGAACTCGCGGATTTCCTTGCCATCTGCGACGATCGTGCCCACGCCGGTCTTGGTGAAAAACGCCGGGATGCCCGATCCGCCGGCGCGCAGCTTCTCGGCCAGCGTGCCCTGCGGCGTGAATTCGAGTTCGAGTTCGCCAGCCAGGTACTGGCGCTCGAACTCCTTGTTCTCGCCCACGTAGGACGAGATCATCTTGCGGATCTGCCGCGTGGCAAGCAGCAGGCCGAGGCCAAAACCATCGACGCCGGCATTGTTGGAGATGCAGGTAAGCTGCTTGGCGCCGCTATCGCGCAGTGCCGCGATCAGCGCTTCGGGGATGCCGCACAGACCAAAACCGCCCACGGCGATCGTCTGGCCGTCGCGCACGACGCCCGCGAGCGCCTCAGCAGCGCTGGCGTAGACCTTGTTCATTGTTTGCTCCTTCCTCGGTAGTCCCGCGCGGATGGTTCGAAGCCTTCCGACGACGTTCTTGGTCCGCCACATGGCCAACCGGCCACATGCGGAATCTGTAACGGTACAATCAGCGGTCAGGCCCCGCCGTTGCCGCCCCAAAGCATACGTCAACGCATACCGCCAACGCCATTACGTAAAAGTACATAAGGGATAATGCCGTCCATCGACTACCAGACCGCTTTTCAGCTTGCGCCCGTCGGGCTGGTGCTGTCGCGCGCCCGCATGATCGAGGATTGCAATGACGAGGTTTGCCGGATCTTCGGCACCACGCGCGACGCCCTGGTCGGCGAGTCCTTCCAGGTGCTCTACCCCACTGCCGACGAGTTCGAGCGCACCGGCGCGCGGATCGTGCCGATCATGAATGCAAAGGGGATGTACTCGGACGAGCGGATCATGAAGCGCGCCAACGGGGAGCTGTTCTGGTGCCATGTCACCGGCCGCGCGCTGGACCGGCAGGATCCACTCGGCAGCGGCATCTGGACGTTCGAAGATCTATCCCAGAAGCGGCCCGTAACAGCCGAGCTGACCGCGCGGGAGCGCGATATTGCCGCGCAGCTGGTCGAGGGCAAGACCAGCAAACAGATCGGCAAGCTGCTGGCGATCAGCCCGCGCACGGTGGACATCTACCGGGCACGTCTGATGAAGAAGTATGGCGCGCATACGGCGGTGGATCTGGTCCAACGCCTTGTCAATCACTGAGGATGCGCCCCCTCTCCCGCGAGACGGGAGAGGGAACCTGCCGATTGCGGATGTAAAGCCTACGCCTCGATCAGGCGACGGATTTCATCCGGAACCGGGACCGACTTCTCCGCCGCATAGTCGCACCACACCACCTTCGCGCCACCTTCCGCCCAGATCACGTCAGGCAGATCGGTCCGGATGATCTCGGTCCACGTTTCGAAACTCGTGCGACCGAGCTTGCCCGCGTACACGCGGCATTCGATGTCGCCGGGGTGACGAAGCTGCTTCAGGAACGTCATGCTGGCGTTGATGATGACCGGCCCATGGCCGCTGGCGTCCTTGCCGCTACGGCCCAGCGAGGCGAACCACTCGAGCCGCGCCTGTTCCATGTAGCGGAAGTAGACGGTGTTGTTGACATGACCCATGGCGTCCATGTCACCCCACCGTATCGGCATCACGAAGGTGAAGACGTGTTTCATCGGCGATTGGCGATGGACGCTTCGGCCTTGGTCACCAGATCGGCGCCAATCTGCTTCTTCCACTTGTCGTAGACCTTGGCGGTGGCCTTGCGGAAGGCATCGTGCTCGGCCGGCGTCAGGCTGGTCACCTTCACGCCGTGCTGCTCCATGTCTTTCCATGCCGGCGCGCCCGCCTCGTTCAGCCCCTTGCGGGCCAGCGCGATTTCCTGCTTGCCTGCGTCGATGGCGGCCTGCTTGACGATCTCGCGGTCAGCCGGCGTCCAGCTTTCCCAGATCTGCTTGTTGACCACGAAGATCAGCGGGTCAGCCACGTAGCCCCAGGTCGTCACGAACTTCTGGCCCACCGTGTAGAGCTTGGCAGCGGCGAACACGCTCTGCGGGTTCTCCTGGCCATCCACGGCGCCGGAGGCCATGGCCGGCTGCGCATCGGCCCAGCTCATCTGCGTAGGGTTGGCGCCCAGCGCGTTGAACGTCTCGATGTACAACGGCGAGCCCACCACACGCAGCTTCAGACCCTTGAGGTCCTCCGGCTTGCGGATCTCGTGCTTCGAGTTCGAGACTTCACGGAAACCGTTCTCGCCCCAGGCCAGCGGCACCACGCCCGCCTTCTCCAGCGTGGCGAAGATCGACTTGCCCACATCGCCCTGGGTCAACGAGTCCAGCGCCTTGTAGTCGGGCATCAGGAACGGCAGCGAGAACAGGTTCAGTTCCTTGACCTGCGGGGACCAGTTGATGGTGGAGCCCACAGCCATATCGATCACGCCCTGGCGAATCGCCGAGAACTCGCGCGTCTGGTCGCCAGCCACCAGCGACGTGCCCGGATACAGCTTGATGTTGATGCGGCCATTGGTGCGCTGGCGCACCATGTCTGCCCAGATCTCGCCGCCCTTGCCCCACGGGAACGCGGGACCGAGCACCAGCGACATCTTGTATTCGGACTTGTAGGTCTGCGCCATCGCTCCGGCCGGCGCAAGCGCGGCGGCGGCGATCGAAGCGGCAACGGACAGCATCAGGGCACGGCGTTTCATCCGGGAATCTCCTCTTTTCGTTTTCTCGTTCATATCAATAGCCCAGGTAGTCGGGCAGCCAGGTGGCCAGCGGCGGATAGGCCAGCACCATCAGCATGGCGACGAACATCGCCAGCAGCATCCAGATCACCCACGGCACGGTCTCTTCCATGCGCACACGCGCGATGCGGCACGACACCATCAGGTTGACGGCCAGCGGCGGGGTGAACTGACCCAGCGCCACCTTGAGCGTGAGCACCACGCCAAACCATACCGGATTCCAGTGGAACGCGGTGGCGATGGGCAGCAGCAGCGGCACGAAGATCAGGAAGATCGAGATGCCGTCCAGGAACATGCCGACGGTCATCAGCAGCAGCACGATCAGCGCCAGCACGCCGTACTCGCCCAGCCCCGAATGCGCAATGGCATTGGCCAGCGGGTCGATCACGCCGAGCGTGGACAGCGCATAGGCGAAGATGCCGGCTAGCGCAACGACCAGCAGGATCACCGCCGATGTCTCGGCCGCCTCCTGGAAAATCGTAAACAGGTCGCGCACGCCGATGCTGCGATAGATCACCATGCCGACGAACAGCCCGTAGACCACGGCCACGACGGCGGCCTCGGTCGGCGTGAACCAGCCCGCGCGCATGCCACCGAGAATCAGGAACGGCGCCACCAGGCCCCATGCGGCCTCGCGCAGGCTCTTCCAGAACGGCGGGCGCGGCAAGCCGGCCTCGATATGCCCCATGTTGTGCTTGCGCGCCAGCCAGACGGCCGGAACGATCAACGCCACACCGGCCAGGATGCCCGGGATCATGCCGGCGGCGAACAGCGCGGGCACCGATGCGCCCGGCACCAGCACGCTGTAGATAATGAACGCCACCGACGGCGGGATCAGGATGTCCGTAGCCGCCGCCGCGCCAACCACCGCGGCGCTGTAGGAGCCGGGATAGCCCGCACGCGACATCGCCGCGATCATCACGCCCCCTACCGCGGCCGCGTTCGCGGGACCGGAGCCGGAGATGCCGCCCAGGAACATCGCCACGAGGATGGCCACCAGCGGCAACATGCCCGGACCACGGCCCACGATCGCGATGGCGAACGTGACCAGTCGTTGCGCCACGCCGGAACGGTCGAAGATCGAACCGACCAGTACGAACATCGGAATGGCCAGCAGCGGGTACTTGGCAAGTCCGGCATAGAAGTTCTGGGGCACGGCCAGCAGGCCGAACATCTGCGTATCGAGGTTCGACAGGCCGATGGCGACCAGACCGCCCAGCCCCAGCGACACGCCAATTGGCACGCCCAGCAGCATCAGGCCAATGAAAACCACGAACAGAATGATGGCGATCAGCGTCATTGCGCGCGCTCCCCATCGTTCTTCAGAGCGCGCAGCGCCCGGACATTGCGCAGGGCCAGAGCCAGCGCCCGCAGCGTTATCGCCATCGACAGAACAGGCAGCCAGACCGAGTACCACCAGCTTGGCACGCCGATGCCCGGTGACGTCTCACCGAACGTGTACTCGTCCCACGTGATCCGCACACCCAGCACGGCTAGGGCCAGGAACATGACCGCGACAGCCAGCGCCGAAACGATGGCCAGCCGCTTCTGCCGCGCGGCACTGCCACGCTCGAAGAAGAATTCGATGCGGATATTGCGATCGCGCGCCACGGCGGCGCTGCCAGCCACCAGCGCCAGCACGATCATCAGGAAGACCGAGAACTCCTCGGTCCAGGCAAACGATTCGTCGGTGAAGTAGCGGACCACCACGTTGGTGAACGTGATGATTACCAGCAACCCCATCACGATCACGCCGATCCAGTCCTCGATACGCGGTGAAACCCGGAATTCGCTGTCCCGCGCTTCGTCGGCGGCTTCGGGAATGATCACCGAATCGACGACATGCTGCGGCACGGCGTCGCGCAGTGCCTGATTGTCTTGCTCCATCCTCCCCGGCCTCCGGTCCGGTCCCGAGGCGCTAACAAAACGATTCTGGCACCGTGGTACGGGCGCCATGGTCTCGCCGCGCCACCTTCCCTGCCCAGAACTGGTTCGCTTCGTTCTGTTAACGCCCCGGGGTGATTCTTATTTGGTTATTTATTCTTCTCGGTCCAATCCGGGAGGATCAGACCATGCCATCGTCGGCCGTAACCACCGCGCCATTGATAAAGCGCGAGGCATCGGACGCCAGCAGCAGCAACAGGCCATCGAGGTCTTCGGGTTGGCCCAGGCGCTTGCGCGGCAGCATCTGGATCAGCTTCTGCCCCGCGTCGGTGTCCCAGTGGTGGTGGTTGATCTCGGTGTCGATATAGCCCGGGCAGATCGCGTTGGTATTGATTCCATGCCGCGCCCATTCCAGCGCCATCGCCTTGGTCATATGGACCACGGCAGCCTTGCTCATGCAGTAGACACCGATCTGCGACAGTACCTTGAGACCGGCCACAGACGCAATATTGACGATTCGCGCCTGGGGCAGCGGATTGCCCAGTTTTTCGGCGCCCTTGGCCCGCGCGATCATGCGCTTGGCCACTTCCTGGGCGACAAAGAACGCGCCTCGCGTATTGGTATCGAAGACGAAATCGAAGTCGTCAGCGGTGACGTCGGTCAACTTCTGCGTGGTGGAAACGCCCGAATTGTTGACCAGGATGTCGATCGCGCCAGCCTCGGTTTCAGCGTGCGCCACGGCCGCCCGGATACTGTCCGGATCGGTCACGTCGAGCTGCACCACGTGCGCGCTGCCGCCGTCTGCCTCAATCGAGGCACGTAGCTCCTTGAGCCGTTCCACTCGGCGCGAAGCCAGTACCACCTTGGCCCCGGCGGCCGCCAGAACATTGGAAAAACGCGTGCCCAGGCCGCTTGACGCGCCGGTCACCAGCGCGACCTTGCCTTCCAGATTAATCGACAGACCCATAGTTACCTCGGAGTTTGGGGGGCGCCCGGCCCAGCCGGACGTGCGGCGCCGACGTTACATAGGCTGGCGGCCGCAGCTTACCAAAAAAAAGAACGGTCGTTCAAAAAAAAATCTTGCCTGAGGGTGTCGAGTCCCGGACAATGCCGGAGATTCTAAGAACTTGGTCCCCAAAGCGAAAGGGGGAAATGCGGGAGACTTCGCAAAGCCCCGCAAATCCCTGCCAGTTTCTTGGAGCCCGATCACCGCATTCCCACAAACCGCAGCACCCGCACGACGGACTGCGACCCATGCGGCAGTATTGCCGCCCAGAAGAAACAGAGGGTAAGAGACAATGGATCAGCAACAGCTCGTCGAGCAGTTCGGCCCGCGAGAAGCCATGGAGTACGACGTCGTCATCGTTGGCGGCGGACCTGCAGGCCTCGCCACGGCTATTCGCCTGAAGCAACTGGCGCAAGAAAAAGGCGGCGACGTCAATGTCTGTGTGCTGGAGAAAGGCTCGGAGCCCGGCGCTCACATCCTGTCCGGCGCGATCATGGATCCGCGCGCGCTTACTGAACTGATCCCGAACTGGAAGGAACTCGGCGCGCCGCTGAACCAGCCGGTAACGGAAGACAAGTTCCTGTTCCTGAACGAATCCGGCTCCAAGGGCACCCCGCCGGCGCTGCTGCCGGAGTGCTTCCACAACCACGGCAACTACATCGTCAGCCTGTCGAACTTCGTTCGCTGGATGGGCCAGCAAGCCGAGGCGCTGGGCGTAGAAATTTTCCCGGGCTTCCCGGCCGCCGAAGTCCTGTACAACGAGGACGGCTCGGTCAAGGGCGTTGCCACGGGCAACATGGGCATCAGCAAGGAAGGCGAGCCCACCGAGAACTTCCAGCTCGGCATGGAGCTCCACGCCAAGTACACGATCTTCGCCGAGGGCGCGCGTGGCCACCTGGGCAAGCAGATCATCGCCAAGTACAAGCTCGACGCCGGCAAGGACCCGCAAAGCTACGGCATTGGCCTGAAGGAACTGTGGGAAATCGATCCGGCCAAGCATAAGCCCGGTCTGGTGGTGCACACGGCCGGCTGGCCGCTCGACCCCGCAACCTACGGCGGCTCGTTCCTCTATCACATGGAGGACAACAAGGTCGCAGTGGGCTTCGTGGTTGGCCTGGACTACACGAACCCGTGGCTGTCGCCGTTCGAGGAATTCCAGCGCTTCAAGACGCACCCGGAAATCCGCGCTTACTTTGAAGGCGGCAAGCGAATCGGCTATGGCGCCCGAGCGATCACCGCCGGCGGCCTGCTGTCGCTGCCGAAGACCGTGTTCCCGGGTGGCGCGCTGGTGGGTTGCGACGCCGGCTACCTGAACGCCTCGCGTATCAAGGGTAGCCACGCTGCGATCAAGACTGGCATGCTGGCCGCCGAGGCCGCCTACGACGCGCTGGAGGGCGGCCGTCAGCACGACGAACTGACCGCCTACCCCGCCGCGTTCGAATCGAGCTGGCTCCACAAGGAACTGCTGCAAGCGAAGAACTTCAAGCAGTGGTTCAAGAAGGGCCGCACCACCGCCACGCTGATGACCGGTATCGAGCAATGGCTGCTGCCGAAGCTTGGCATCCGCAACCCGCCCTGGACCCTCCACCGCGAAAAGCCGGACCACGTGTACCTGAAGCCGGCCGCCGAATGCGAGAAGATCGTCTATCCGAAGCCGGACGGCAAGCTCACGTTCGATCGTCTCTCGTCAGTGTTCATCAGCAACACGAACCACGAAGAAAACCAGCCCGCGCACCTGACGCTCAAGGACGCGAACGTGCCGGTGAACATCAACTGGGAAAAGTACGCCGGCCCCGAGTCGCGCTACTGCCCGGCTGGCGTGTACGAGTTCGTGCAGAACGATGACGGCAAGGAGCGCCTGCAGATCAACGCGCAGAACTGCGTGCACTGCAAGACTTGCGACATCAAGGACCCGACGCAGAACATCGTGTGGGTCACGCCGGAAGGCGGCGGCGGCCCGAACTACGTGGGCATGTAAGACGCCTGCCGCCCGAGACAAGATCAGGCGGCATTGCACGACAAGGAAAACGCCGGCCATTGGCCGGCGTTTTCTATTGGGCGAACCTTCTTTTGGGCGAACCGCGACTCAGGCGTCACCCCCGCGCGGCGCCTTGAACACCTCGACGGCAGGTGCCGGTCCCCGATACTTCTCGACGTCGGCCATGGCCGTGTGTCCGCAATTGCCTTGCGCCAGCTTCGAGGTACCGATGCCAGTTGTCAGGTTGTTGACGTCGCCATATCGGCACAGCGTCCCGGGCTTGCCTGGCTCTGCAGGATCGTACCACCCGCCCTCGCACACGCGGATAACGCCACGGCGAATGTCATCGGTAAGCCTGACGCCTACCAGCATCTGCCCGCGATCATTGAACACACGTACGATGTCGGCATCGGCAATCCCACGGGTCTTGGCATCTTCCGGATGCATCAGGCACGGTTCGCGTCCCTTGATGGCATAGCTCCCGCGCAGCACCGTGCCGCACAACTGCGAATGCAGGCGACTTCTGGGATGGCTGCTGTCGATGTGCAACGGATACCTGGTCGTGGGCCCACCCAGCCGTTCCAGCGGCTCCATCCAGGTGGGATGAGGTGGGCAATCGTCGTATTTCATGCGCGCGATGTTCGACGAGTAGATCTCGATCCGTCCCGAGGGCGTGCCGAGCGCATTGAGCAGCGGGTCATCGCGGAAATCCTTGTGCCGGATGTAACCCTTCGCCTCCTCGCCGATCGGGAACGCCAGCGGCTTGTTGCTGTTCCAGAACACATCGAACACTGGCATTTCCATGCGCTTGCCGCGTGCCTGAACGCGCGCCGCTTCGTAGAACGTGCGAATCCAGGCCATGTCGTCGCGCCCCTCTGTGAACGCCTTGCCGGTACCCATGCGCTCGCAGATCGCCGCGAAGATGTCGTAGTCGTCGCGCGCCTCGAACAGTGGGTCCACCACCTTGCGCATCGCCAGGATGTGGCTCATCGAGTAGTCGCCAATGCCTTCGATGTCATTGCGCTCGTAGGTCGTAGTGCACGGAAGCACGATGTCCGCATGACGCGCGGTGGCCGTCCACTGGAAGTCCTGCACGATGAACGTATCGAGCTTGCGCCACGCCTTGATCATCCGGTTGCGATCCTGATGATGCATGAACGGATTGCCGCCGACCCAGTAGGCCAGCCGGATGTCGGGGTACTTCGAGCGCTTGCCATTGAAGTCGTACGGCTTGCCGGGATTCTCGAGCATCTCGACGATGCGCGAGACCGGTATCGTCTCCGTCCCACCCGCTTCGAGCCACTCCGATCCTGGCGGCGGCTTCGCACCGCCGACGATACCCGGCAGCACTGGCCCGGTAGCCGTGGGGCTGCCGCCATTGGCATAGTGATAGGTGAAGCCATAGCCCCCACCGGGCAATCCGATCTGCCCCAGCATCGAGGCCAGCGTCACCAGCATCCAGTGTGACTGCTCGCCATGATGCTGACGCTGAATGGACCACCCTGCCGCCAGCATCGTGCGCTTCGAAGCGAATCGGCGCGCGAGATCGCGGATCGTGTCCGCAGGTATCTCGCAGATGCCCGCCGCCCACTCCGCATTCTTGGCCACACCATCGGACTCCCCCGTCAGATAGGGAACGAACCGATCGAAGCCAGTGGTATAGCGGGCCAGGAACTTCGCATCGTGCAGCTTTTCCGTGTACAGCGTATGCGCGATCCCAAGCATCATCGCGACATCGGTTTGCGGGCGCGGTGCCAGCCATTCGGCATCGAAATAGCGGCAGGTGTCCGTTCGCACCGGATCGATGCAGATCACCTTTACGCCCTTGCTCTTCAATGCTTCCATGCCAGGATAGGCGCCATGGTCAGGCACCTGCCAACCGATCTGGTTCGTGACCATCGGATCGGCCGCCCAGAAAACCATCAGTTCCGTGTGCTCGGCCAGCACCGGCCACGCGGTGGGTTGCTCGTAGACGTCGATCGATCCCACCACGTAAGGCAGGATCACCTGTGCCGCGCCGGTCGAGTAGTCCCCGCTGCGACTGACGAATCCGCCGTTGACGGTCAGCGCGCGTGCCAGCAACGTCTGGCAATTGTGCAGCTTGCCGGGACTCTTCCAGCCATAGGAGCCACCGAAGATCGAGGTCGGGCCGTGTTTCTTTCGCACACGCATCAGCTCCGCAGCCACGAGATCGAGCGCCTTCTCCCAACTGACCCGAACGAAATCGCCCTTGCCGCGCCCCTCGGGATTGGCACCGGCCCCCCGCTCCAGCCAGGCCCGGCGCACCATCGGATGGCGGATGCGCGTCGGTGAGTACATCGAGTCCAGCACACCGGGCAGTTGATGCGATGGCTTCGGGTCCTTCTCCCACGGCCGGACGCCCGTTACCCGACCATCGTCCACACGCATGTAGAACGCCCCCCAGTGCGATCCAGTCAGGACCTCGCGACTGCCCGCCGTTGCCGCCCGCGCACCCGACGCCAGTAGCGTGGCCCCAGTGGAACCCAACGTACCCGCGGCCAGCGCGCCCTGGATAAAGCGCCGGCGAGACATGTTCGTGTCCGACTTCCCAAATTCATTCGACATGGTGACTCCCGTCTTGTCCATCGATCACGGAGACGAGGTGGGGCTGACCATCGGGCCCCGGCGCCTCCAGCAGATTCAGATTGCCCAGCAGTCGCGCCAGCCCGCCATAGAAGCCGTCCGGGTCCAGCGCGATACATCCGTCGATCAGTGCCGGCATCCAGCCTGCCAGCCGCGCCCGCATCAAACCCTCGCCGCCGATGTGCCCCTTGCGCAGCAGCGCTGCAAGGAGCGCGAGTTCGATCGATATATGGTCAGAGGCTTCGCGCGTGGCGCCGAGGCCCATCCTGAATTGCCGCAGCAGCGCATCCATCTCGCCTGCGGCGCGTCCGTACAGCCTCGGCGGCGCTGGCGCCTCGCACGCGGCAACTGCATAGGTACTCTCGTAAAGTGATACGGCAGGGATGCCACAAACCCCTTCGAACAACCGTGTGTAGCTGACGGATAGATCCGCAGCCACGGTGTCCGCTGGCTTGCAAGGGTCCAGCGCCCGGCGAATCTGGAGCATGGCGGTATGACTCGACCATTCCACCGCAATGGCGCCGAGAACCGCGCAACCCTCCGGCGAGCGCAATCGCGCGATCTGGTTCCCGGTCGGTGGCGCCACCAGCAAGCCCGCAATCCATTCGAGCACTGGCGCCACCGTCACGTCCGGGACTCCGCTATCTTCCGTGGCGCTCGTCATGGATGGTTGCCCTTCGACGACGTACCGACGTCCTTCGAGTGATACTGCAGCCACGACAGCAGCAACCGGTACTCGGCATCGTCCAGCGACGTGTAGCGCTTCATGGCGCCGAGCGTCCCGATCCATTGGTTCGCGAGGAAATCCTCACTGTGTGGCAGTGCGTGGCACGTGGCGCAAGACGCGCGATACGTTTCATCGCTGTGATGCCAGAGTTGCGCAAGATCCGCCGACAATCCCTTCTGGGCGATCCATACTTCCAGACTGACCTGATGCCACTGTTGACCCGTATGCTCGTCCTTGATCGACGACAAGCGCTTCACCCTGGCAATCGCCTCGGGCGACAGCACGGCCTGCAGGATCCGTTGCCCCGGAAGCGCGTAGACCGCGCTGTCCGAGCCGCCGAGTTGCCAGCCCTCGACGCGTACCCGCATGCGCCCCCCGTCTCTCGACAGGACGGCGACTCTCGTGGCACCAAGCAGCTTGCCATCCTCGGCCGTGCCGCTCGCCTCCAGCGTGAAAGGCGCGGGAGAGACGACGTAGAGCGCATCGCTCTTGCCGATCACTTCGGGCGATGCCAACAGCGCAGTCAGTTTCGATGGCCCCGCCGCCGCGTGGGCAGCCGGCAGCATGATCACCTCCGCCGTGCGGTTCGGCTTCGGCGCACCAGCGTTCGGTGCTTCGACGGCCGGCACGGACTTCAGGTACTCGGCCATCGCCAGTCGATCCTCGTGCGAAAGCCGCGCGGTGTTCTCGATGACCTCTTTCATGTCTCCGCCAGCCTTCATGCCGATCGGGCCGACACCGTCTTCGAGATAACGCGCGATATCGTGCACGGACCAGTACCCAATGCCCGTCTCATCGGGCGTGATATTCGGGATGTATCCAGTGCCTTCGGGATTGGGACCACCGGAGAAACGTTTCGCGAGTGGCACGGCACCCGCCACGTTGCGCGGAGAGTGGCATTCCACGCAATGGCCCGCGCCTTCCACCAGATACCTGCCGCGCCGCCAGAGCTCACTCTTGTCCGCCGCAACCTCCGGCAACGGTTTGCCATCGAGGAAAGCCAGCCGCCACAGACCGACGCCGCGCCGCATTGAAAACGGGAATCTGAGTTCGTGATCGGGTACCGTGCCGGCCACCGGCGGCAGCGACTGCATGTAGGCGAACAGGTCGCGCAGGTCATTGCCCGTCATGCGTTGATACGACGTATAGGGGAAGGCCGGATAGGCATTGCCCTTGCCGGGGATGACGCCCTCGCGCATGGCCATGATGAACTGCTCCAGCTTCCATTGGCCGATACCGTCGTTCGGATGCGACGAGATATTCGGCATGTGGAACGTGCCGAACGCGGTCTCGAGCGAACGTCCGCCACCGAGCAGCGTATCGTCGCCCTTGCCTACCGACGCGTGGCATGTCGCGCAGTCGCCAGCGACGAACATGACACGTCCGTTCTTCAAGTCGGGGGAAGATGCGTCAGGCAGGTCACGTGACGCGTGCAGCAATCTCCAGGTGGTGGGAGCAGTAAGCGCGAGGAAGACAACGATGCCAATCGCCACGATTGCCGTGACGACGCGCAGGGACCATTTGCTTTTCATGTTTGACGACCTCTGTTGGGGAAACCCAAGTCGTCCATCACGCTACGCTTGCGAAAACGTGCGTGAATTGATACTCGACAATCGAGCTTTAACGATGACAGTTTGGTACAGATTCGATTCGCGATCCGTTAGCAGGCCGCACTGTCGAGCGGCGCCTGGACAGCGCTATGGTTTATTCCGCGGTCGATTCCACGGTGCCGCTTAACAGCGCTGACTGCCTGACGTCGAACCCCACGCTCAAGGATGCGCGAGGTTCGACGGTACCTGGTGTGCCATGTGCCCATGCCACGGGCTGCCATATCGAAGTCGTTGGCACTACGCCGCGCCCGCTTGTTCAAGTCAACACGCCCCGCCCTCGTCCGCTGGTGCCTTGTCGACGACGTAGGCCCGCAGCACCTCCGAAAGATCGGCAAACATCCGCGCGCGCAATGGATCGACCTGCAGCCATCGATCTGCATCGGATGCCCCCACTGCCTGCTCCACCCCGTGCCGCAATTGCGCGTAGGCAGCGTAACGATCATTCCAAGCTAGCCGAAGTACGCACATGGATTGGAGCGCGTCTCGCGTCAGAGCCGTGTCAGACCGGCATGCAGGTGGTGGCCAGCAACTGCTCGTAGATGAAGCATTGCAGCAGCGTCAACTCGCGCTCGCCCAGCGCATCGAATGCCACGCCGAAGGCCGGGAATTCGTCATCGTGCGGCGAAGCCGCGCTGCGCACCGTGCCGTCGATGATCACTTCGGCATCGAGCGAAGCCGTCTTCAGACGAAAACGCAGACGCACCTTCTGACCCACGGCAGGGGCCAGCGAGGATGTCTGCACAAGTGCCCCGCCGGTGCTGAGATCGGACAGCACGCCCAGCCGCGCCATCCCTTGGCTCATACGATCATCCATGCCGGCATTGGATGGCTGGCCATCCTCATCCCCGCCCTCGGTCAAATAGGCCGCCAATCGCGTAGGCACACGCGCCGCACGCCGCACGGGCATCTGCTCGGTCTGCGCCGGCGCCGACAGCACGAGATACCGGAACGGGCTGCGGCAGACCGCCGTGATCGTCGAGGTGAAGCTGTGGATGGCCTGGCCCGAGAAGCCGCGTAGCAGCAAGGGCTCGCCGGCCTGCAGCATCAGGTCCCGCCCCCCCAGTGTTGGCCACGTGATGAACAATCCCTGATCGACAAACCCGATCAGGCGGCTGGCGGCGGCGCGCGACTTCTCGCCTGGCGTCTTCACGTGCAGCAGCGTGCCAACCTGCAAACCGAGCGGGCCAGCGGAGAGGCGCGAAGCGGTTTGCACCTCGGGTTCGTTGCCGGCTTCGGGTATGTCATCTGGCCGGCAGACCTGTCCGTGGCGGAAGACCAGGGCCAGGTCGCGGGCGTCGGGAATGATGCTGCCGCTGTCGAGCATCAGGTTGCCCTGCTCGTCGAGCAGCGACCAGGGTAATGGCTGCCCCACTGGCAGGTCCTGGGGAGATAGCAGAATCATGGTGTGAACGCGGCTCCATGAGATGCGCCGGGACCGGACGAGCGGAAATGCGGCGCGATGCATGTATGAAAGGCGGCCGTGCCAAACCGATGGACTCCCGGCCCTTGAAGGCTGCTATCGGCCAATGTGACGAAACCTTGACCCTTCCGAGCGCACGCGCCCCGGCAGACAGCACACCTCAGTTAGCGGGCGATCATCGGCCACCTGTAGCGCTCGGGCAGCTTGCCGCTTGACGCGGCTCAATCATCGCTGCAGAATCAGCCACTTGCGCAAAGCTGTCTGACAGACTGACATATCAATTCCAATGAATCGTCTCTCCCGCCCCGCCTCCCTTGCCAGCCGCATCGCCCAGGCGCTGCGCGACGATATCGCCGCCGGACGCTTTGCCGCTGGCGCCCGGTTGCCGGCCGAGGCCACGCTGGCGGAGACGTTCGATGTAAGCCGGCCGATCGTGCGCGAAGCCATCGCCCTGCTGAAGGCCGACGGGATACTGGTCACCCGCAAGGGGTCCGGCGCCTATGTCTCCGAGACACCGGGCGGGCAAGTCTGGCGCGTAGCCAGCGCCCCGGACGGCGGCCCGACGCTGGTTCAGCTATTCGAATTACGACGCGTAGTGGAAACCGCATGCGCCGAAATGGCGGCCGCGCGCCGCACCGATGCCGATCTGGTCGCGATCCGTGCCGCACTGGCCACGATGAAGACCCACGCCACAGACTTCCCGAGCGCGGCCGCCGCCGACATTGCGTTCCACCACGCAATTGCCCAAGCCGCCCACAACCCCTGCTTTACCGGGCTAACGGATTTCGTCAGCCAGCAATTGCTCGTGGCGCGCCAGCACGCCTGGGAGAACAGCGCCCGCCTCGGCGCATTGCATGGCACACCACGCGCTGCCGACGCAGAGCATGCAGCCCTGGTCGAGGCCATCGCGGCCGGCGACCCCTCGGCGGCCCGCGCGGCGGCCACCGCCCACCTGTCCGCCGCCGCTGCGCGGATGGGCCTCGACTGAACAACGGATATCAGAGCAACAAGGAGCAGAGAGATGGAACAAGTAGATTGCGTCGTGATCGGCGCTGGCGTGGTCGGTCTGGCCGTTGCGCGCGCGCTGGCGTTGCAGGGCCGCGAGGTCATCATTCTCGAGGCCGAGAACGCGTTCGGCACGATTACGAGCGCGCGCAACAGCGAGGTGATCCACGCCGGCATCTACTATCCCGCGGGGTCGCTCAAGGCCGAACTGTGTGTGCGCGGCAAGGCGATGCTCTACGACTACTGCGCCAGCCATCATGTCGCCCATCAGCGCTGCGGCAAGCTGATCGTCGCCACCAGCACCGCCCAGGTGGCCACGCTGGAGAGCATTCGCGCCAAGGCCGCCGCCAACGGCGTGCATGACATGCAACTGCTGACGCGCGACGAAGCGCGGGCGATGGAACCCCAGCTCGAATGCGAAGCCGCCCTGCTCTCACCTTCCACCGGCATCATCGACAGCCACGGCCTGATGACCGCGCTGCTTGGCGATGCCGAGCGGGCCGGCGCGATGCTGGCCGTGCAGTCGCCGGTGCTGTCGGGCGCGGTGACGCCGGACGGCATCCGGCTCGAGGTCGGTAGCGATGATGGATCGACCGTGCTGCTCGCCCGCACGGTCGTCAATTCGGCGGGGCTGACCGCGCCGGATCTGGCACGCCGCATCGACGGCATTCCGCCCGAACATATCCCACCGCAGTACTACGCCAAGGGCTGCTATTTCACACTCGCCGGCCGCGCCCCGTTCTCGCGGCTGATCTATCCGGTGCCCGAAGCAGCCGGGCTGGGCGTGCATCTGACGCTAGACATGGGGGGTCAGGCACGCTTCGGTCCCAACGTGCGCTGGATCGACGAGATCGAATACAGCGTGCCGCCGCACGATGCCGATAGTTTCTACGACGAAGTCCGCCGCTACTGGCCCGGCCTGGCCGACGGCGCACTGCAGCCGGGTTATGCCGGCATCCGGCCGAAGATCAGTGGCCCGACGGAGGTTGCGGCCGATTTCCGGATCGACGGGCCTCGGACGCATGGCGTGCCGGGGCTGGTGAACCTGTTCGGCATCGAGTCGCCCGGGCTGACTTCGTCGCTGGCGATCGCGGAACGCGTGGCGGGGTTGCTGGAGTACTGATGGTTTGCACCCCTCTTCCGCGAGCGGTGTATAGACCGGAGAGGGGTGCGCGTAGCGCCGGACATCCGTCAGATCGACGATCTCAGGCCCGTTCGGGCTCCCCGCGAAAACTCATCACGGCGCATCCCGCGCCAATCAGCGCCGCCAGCGCCGCTAGCCCGAACGTGTGCATCGGCGCGAGCGTCTTCCACGTCCAGCCCATCGCCAGGCCGCCGAGCGTGCCGCCCACGCCGTAGGAAATGCCTGTGTACAGCGCCTGCCCCCGCCCCTGCAGCGGGCCGGCGAACCAGCGTTGCAGGCGCTTGAGGCTGGCACTGTGGTGCGCGCCAAAGGTGGCTGCGTGCAGGATCTGCACTAGCGCCATCAGCCAGGCGTACTGCGCGAAGTAACCGGTCATGCCGAAACGCAGCGCGGCCAGCACGAATGTGCCTGCCAGAATCGTGCGCAGCGCCAGCGCGCCGAACAGCTTTCCCTGATAGAAGAAGAACACGATCTCGGCCACCACGCCGATGGTCCACATCACACCAATCGCAAACTTGCTGTAGCCAAGCTGCTCCAGATAGAGCGAGTAGAAGACGTAGAGCGCCGCGTGGGCGAACATCATCAGGAAGGCCGATGCGAAAAACCAGGCCACATCGGGCCGCCGCAGCAGCGGCAGCGCAGGTGGGGGGGCTGCGCGCGGGCCTTCGTCGGCCGCGTCGCGCATGCCGAAGACCACCAGCGCGAACAGCGCCAGCATCGTGCTGGCCAGCCACGGAAACGCCTGCATGCCAAAGCGCTCAAACAACGCGCCGCCCGTCAGCACCGCGGCGATAAAGCCGATCGAGCCGAACATCCGCACACGCCCGTAGCGATGGTCGAACGCGCCGTGGCGGCGCAGCGTCGAGATCGTCAGCGCGTCGCCCAGCGGCGACATGGCGCTCGTGATCAGGTTGAGCCCGATCATCATCGCCATCATGCCGCCGTAGCTCTGGATACCGGGCACGGCCAGAAATGCCAGCAATGCCGTGACCGCGGCCAGCCGCAACAGCTTCACGCGTGTGTGCATCACGTCCGAGAGCCAGCCCCACAGATACGGGCCCACGATGCGGGATAGCTGGAAACAGGCCATCAGCACGCCGATTTGCACCGGCGAATAGCCCCGGTCGGCGAAAAACAGGCTGACGTACGGCGATATCACGCCGACATAGCCGTAATAGCCGAGATAGAAGAGTCCGAAACGGAGATAGGTCCCCGGGTCGATCGACCCGGAAACGCGAGTGCTCAGGATTTGCCCGGTGCTTGCGCCGGGATGCGCGGGGTGTCGACGCGGACGTCACCGCATTGGGCGCGATGCCGCAATGCGTGGTCCATCAGCACCAGCGCGAGCATGGCTTCGGCGATCGGCGTGGCGCGGATGCCGACGCACGGGTCGTGGCGGCCGAACGTTTCCACGCTGGCCGGGCTGCCAGCCTTGTCGATCGATTCGCGCGCGGTACGGATGCTCGACGTCGGCTTGATTGCCAGCGATACCTTGATGTCCTGCCCCGTGGAAATCCCGCCGAGCACGCCACCCGAGTTATTCGTGCGGAACCCCTCCGGCGTCAGTTCGTCGCCATGCACGGTGCCGCGCTGGGACACGCTGTCGAAGCCAGCGCCGATCTCGACGCCCTTGACCGCGTTGATGCCCATCATTGCGTGCGCGATATCGGCGTCGAGCTTGTCGAACAGCGGCTCGCCCAGACCCACCGGCACATGGCTGGCCACCACTTCAATACGCGCGCCGACGGAGTCGCCGTCGCGGCGCAGCGCATCCATGTAGGTTTCCAATTCGGGAACGATATCGGCATTCGCCGCGAAGAACGGGTTCTCCGGCACGTGTTTCCAGTCGGTGAACGGCACTTCGACCTCACCGAGTTGCGACATGTAGCCACGAATCTCGGTGCCGTACTGCTCATTCAGCCATTTCTTCGCGATTGCCGCGGCGGCCACCACGGGCGCGGTCAGGCGCGCCGACGAGCGGCCACCACCGCGATAGTCACGGATACCGTACTTGTGCCAGTAGGTGTAGTCGGCATGGCCCGGGCGGAACGTCTCGACGATGTTGCCGTAGTCCTTGCTGCGCTGGTCGGTGTTGCGGATCAGCAGACAGATCGGCGTGCCCGTGGTCTTGCCTTCGAATACGCCGGACAGGATCTCCACCTGATCCGCTTCCTGGCGCTGCGTCACGTGGCGCGACGTGCCGGGCTTGCGGCGGTCCAGGTCGATCTGGATGTCGGCTTCGGTCAGCGACATCCCCGGCGGGCAGCCATCCACTACCGCGCCGATGGCGGGCCCGTGCGATTCGCCGAACGTGGTAACTGTGAAAAGCAGGCCGAGGGTATTGCCAGACATGATCGAAACCGCACAGGAATTGGGGACGGCCTACATTGTACGGCTATTTTGCAGGGCTATTGCTGCCCGAAAGCCGCCTCGGGCCGGCCTGCCGTTGCGGCGGAGGCTGGCGCGAAGACCCCACTGCCCTGGAAATCAGGGTAGTACCGGGTCCGCATCCGGGCCATATAGGCGATCAGGTTCGGATGTGACTCGGCCGCGGCGCGAATTGGCGTCTCGAATACCGGGGACAGCAGGCTGGCCGCGAATGCGAACAGCGTGGCGTCCGCGCCGCATGGGTTGTTTCCCATCAGGTAGGGCTTGTCACCAAGGATGTCGGTGATCGCCTTGATGCCCTGCACCGCCATCGCCGTCATGTCCTGCTCGCTATGCCGGCCAAGGCCCTGCGCCCAGAGCATCTGCCGCACCTTGCGGCGTACCAGCACCTTGACCAGGCCACGCAACGGCCCCGGCACGACGTTGAAGAACTGCGCCGGACCGCGCTCGAAGTTGTCACGCTCCAGCCAGCGCACACGCGCCACCGCCCAGTAGAGGTTGTCCTCCATGAGCTTTTCCACGGCCCACGCGGTACCCCGCTCGGCCGGGCTCAGTCCTTCATCGAAATCGACGTGGTACGTCTTCTCGATATGCCAGCGGATCAGCGTCGAGTCCGCGACGATCCGGCCCATATCGTCCAGGTACGGCAGCTTGCCCTTGGGCGCGCGCCGCAGGTTGCCGCGCGCGGTCTGGTACGGCAGGCCGGCCATCTTCAGCAGCAACTCGGCCTTCATGACGAACGGGCTCGCATCGGGCAGGCCAAACGACGGGCCGAACGTGAAGAGCGTGATCATGGCTATTTCCAGTCGCCGCGCAGCGCGAGCACCATTTGTTGAAGACTCTCCGGCGTGGCCGCTTCGGGCGGCACCGGCTCACCAACCACCAGTTCCAGCTTGCTCAGGATGCCGCGCCGGAACGGACGGGTCATCGCCGGCGCGCCCTTGCGCGAGAAAAAGCTGCCCCAGAGCCCGCGCAACGCCATCGGCACCACCGGCACCGGCGTTCGCTCAATGATCTGGCGCACACCGCTCTTGAACGGATTGACGTCGCCAGTGGCTGTGATCTTGCCTTCGGGGAAGATGCAGACGAGGTCGCCATCGGCCAGCGCGGCCGCCACGGTATCGTAGGCGCGCGCCAGCATCTCCGGATCTTCGTGCGCGGGTGCGATCGGAATCGCCTTGGCCTGCCGGAAGAACCACGACAGCAGCGGCACCTTGAATATGTTGTGGTCCATCAAGAAGCGCACCGGCCGGGGGCTGGCCGCCATCAGCACCACCGCATCGGCAAAGCTGACATGGTTACAGACCAGCACCGCCGCCCCCTCCTCCGGGATGCGCTCGGCGTTGATGCGGCGCAGGCGGTAAATCGTATGCACCAGCACCCAGGCGATGAAACGCAGCAGGAACTCGGGCACCAGCGTGTAGATGTAGATCGCCACCACCGCGTTGAGCAGCCCCACCACCAGGAACAGTTGCGGAATGGTGTAGCCGGCCTGGGTCATGTACACGCCCAGCAGCGAGGCGCCGATCATGAAGAAGCTGTTCAGGATGTTGTTGGCCGCGATGATCCGCGCGCGGTGCGTGGGCGCGGACCGGCTCTGGATCAGCGCATAGAGCGGCACACTGTAGAAGCCGCCGAACATCGCCACGCCGAACAGATCCACCAGCACATGCCAGGTGCCCGGCTGAGCCAGGAAGCCCGGGATGCCGTTCAGCGAGGCGCCGGCGGCGAGCCCGTGCGACGCCAGGTACAGATCGACGGCGAACACCGTCATGCCGATCGAGCCGAACGGCACCAGGCCAATCTCCACGTGACGCCCGGACAGCCGCTCGCACAGCAGCGACCCGGTGCCGATCCCGATCGAGAATACGGCCAGCAGCAGCGTCACCACGTTCTGATCGCCGCCCAGCACGTCCTTGGCAAAGCTGAAGAACGAGGTCAGGAACGTGGCCCCGAGGAACCAGAGCCACGAAATACCGAGCAGGCTCAGGAACACCACGCGGCGCTCGCGCGCGAGCATGAGGTTGCGCCAGGTCTCCGTGAACGGGTTCCAGTTGATGCGGAGGTCCGGCTGCGGAGCGGGCGACAGGGGGATGCCCTGCGACACCGTCCGCCCCGCCACGGCGATAGCGACACAGGCGATACCGACGTACAGCGGACCGATCACGGTGCCATCGCCACGTGCGATGCCGGCCATCTCGCCGCCAAGCAGCGTGCCGAACAGAATGGCCACGAACGTGCCCATTTCCACCAGACCGTTGCCGCCAACCAGTTCGGTCTGGTCCAGATGCTGCGGCAGATAGGCGAATTTGACCGGGCCGAACAGGGTCGAATGCAGCCCCATCAGGAACGTGCCGAGGTACAGCAGTGTGGCGCTGTGCAGGTAAAAGCCGGCCAGCCCGACCAGCATGATCGCGATCTCCAGCGACTTGACCAGCCGGATCAGCTTCGATTTCTCGATCTTGTCGGCAATCTGGCCGCTCGTGGCGGAAAACAGCACGAACGGCGCGATGAAGATCGCCGAAATCAGGAATGCCGCGCTGTGGGGGTCGACACCCTCGAACAGCGTGGCATGGTAGGTAACCAGGGAAGTGAAAGCGACCTTGAAGACGTTGTCGTTCATCGCCCCAAGGAACTGCGTCCAGAAGAACGGCGCAAACCGGCGCGCGCCAAGCAGGCGAAACTGGCTTTGTTGGCTCATGAGCAGCGTTTCTTATTGACCCCGGTTACCCGCCGGGGCATCAGGCCGCCGCCATCATACCTGCAGGGGGCGCCAGGACTGCCGAGGGGATCAGCCGGCGCGCTCTTCCTTCTCTTCGGGCCAGTCGCGGATATAGGCCTTGAGCATCTTGTTCTCGAAGCTCTGCTCTTCCACCACGGATTTGGCTACGTCGTAGAACGAGATCACGCCCATCAGTGTGCGATTGTCGAGTACTGGCAGGTAACGGGTGTGGCGCTCCAGCATCATGCGGCGCACTTCGTTGACGTCGGTCTCGGGGGTGCAGGTCAGCGGCGCGTCGTCCATGAGCTTGCGGATGCTGTGGGTGCCCAGCGTGCCGTTGTTGGCCGCCATTGTCTCGATGATCTCGCGGAAAGTCAGCATCCCGACGAGATCGCCGTATTCCATCACCACCAGCGAGCCAATGTCGTGCTCGGCCATCGCCTGGACGGCCTGCATCAATGGCGTATCCGGCGTGACGGTAAAGAGCGTGTTGCCCTTGAGTTGCAGGATATCGCTGACTTTCATGATGGTGTCTCCGCTGCTTTGCGTATTGCTGTGCCTGATGGTATCCAGGCTGGTTTCGTGAGGGGCGCGCCCGATGGTCGATCCTAGCCCAAACCGCCATCTCAAGTAAAGCGAGCGCGGCTTCCAGCGCCCGTCCCGCCGTGGATTCCCGGGTTGCGCATGTGGCGTATGGTGCTACGATGCCGGACGGAGACAACCACCCATGGCTCGGCAAACCGAGCCCTTTCACCATGTCCGGTACCCGCTTTGACACGCTGGCCCTGCACGCCGGCGCCGCGCCCGACCCCACCACCGGGGCCCGCGCCACACCGATCCATCTGACCACATCCTTCGTATTCCGCGACAGCGAGCATGCCGCATCGCTGTTCAATATGGAACGCGCCGGACACGTCTATTCGCGCATCAGCAACCCCACCGTCGCCGTGTTCGAGGAGCGCGTGGCCGCGCTGGAGAACGGCGCGGGCGCCATCGCCACGGCCTCGGGCCAGGCCGCCCTGCACCTGGCCGTGGCCACGCTGATGGGCGCTGGCTCCCATATCGTGGCATCCACCGCGCTCTATGGCGGGTCTCACAACCTGCTGCACTACACGCTGCGCCGCTTCGGCATCGAGACCACCTTCGTCAATCCGCGCGACATCGACGCCTGGCGCGCCGCGATCCGCCCCGAGACGAAGCTGCTCTTCGGTGAAACACTGGGCAACCCCGGCCTGGACGTGCTCGACATCGCCACCGTGGCCCAGATCGGCCAGGAACACGGCATTCCGCTGCTGGTGGACTCGACGTTCACCACGCCCTACCTGCTGCGCCCGTTCGACCACGGCGCCGGGCTGCTCTACCACTCGGCCACCAAGTTCCTGGGCGGCCATGGCACGACGATCGGCGGCGTGCTTTCAGAAGGCGGCACGTTCGATTTCGAGGCCTCGGGCCGCTTCCCGGAACTGTCCGAGCCGTACGAGGGTTTCCACAACATGGTGTTCACCGAGGAAAGCACGGTAGCGCCATTTCTGCTGCGCGCGCGGCGCGAGGGCCTGCGCGACTTCGGCGCCTGCATGAATCCGATGGCCGCCTGGCAGCTGCTGCAGGGCATCGAGACGCTGCCGCTGCGCATGAGCCGCCACGTCGACAACACGCGGCGCGTGGTGCAGTTCCTGGCCAGCCACCCGATGGTCGAGTCGGTGGCGTATCCGGAGCTCGAATCTCACCCGGACTACGAACTGGCCAAACACCTGCTGCCGCGCGGCTGCGGCGCGGTGTTCAGCTTCAACATCAAGGCCGACCGCACCGCCGGCCAGCGCTTCATCGAAAGCCTGTCGCTGTTCTCGCACCTGGCCAACGTGGGCGATGCACGCTCACTGGTGATCCATCCTGCGTCCACCACCCACTTCCGCATGGACGCCGCAGCGCTTCGCGCGGCCGGCATCGGCGAAGGCACGATCCGCCTGTCGATCGGCCTGGAGGATCCGGACGACCTGATCGACGACCTGAAACGCGGCCTCAAGGCCGCCGAGAAGGCCATGGGAGGGAAAGCCTGATGGAACTGAACCTCTCCGGCCACAAGGCCTACGCCTACACCGGCGGCAAGCCGTTCGACCCCGCCCTGCCCTGCGCCGTCTTCGTGCACGGCGCGCAGAACGATCACAGCGTCTGGGGGCTGCAGACACGCTGGTTCGCCAATCACGGTTTCTCGGTGCTGGCCGTCGACCTGCCCGGCCACAATCGCAGCGAAGGCGCGCCGCTGACGTCGGTCGAGGAATTGGCCGACTGGGTGATGGCGCTGGTCGCGGCAGCCGGCGTGAAGGCGCCGGCACTGGTGTTCGGCCACAGCATGGGCTCCCTGATCGCGCTCGAATGCGCGGCGCGGCACCCCCAGGCGGTGCGCGCGATCGGCCTGCTGGCCACCGCCTATCCGATGAAGGTGTCCGACGCCCTGCTCGACGCCGCCCTGAACCGCGAAGGCGATGCCATCGCGATGGTCAACCAGTGGTCGATCTCGAGCCTTGCGAACAAACCCTCCTCCCCCGGCCCGGGCGCGTGGATGCACGGCGGCAGCCAGCGCCTGATGGAGCGGATTTCGGCGCGCAATCCCGGGGCGCATGTGTTCCATACCGACTTCTCGGCGTGCAACGGCTACGCGCATGGCGAGGAAGCCGCAGCGGCGGTGGCATGTCCGGCGCTGTTCGTGGTGGGGACCAAGGACATGATGACGTCGCCCAAGGCAGCCCAGGCCCTGGCCGGCAAGATGAAGAACGCCAGGATCGTCACGGTGCCGAGCGGACACGCCATGATGGGAGAAAAGCCCGACGAGGTGCTGGACGCGCTGGCGGGATTCGCGAAGACCGCCCGCTAGGAAACACCAGAAAGAAAAAACAGGAGACTGCCATGGCCCATGCCCACACCAAGGAATTCACCAGCTTTTCCGATTTCTACCCGTTCTACCTGAACGAGCACCGGAACCGCACCTGCCGCCGTCTGCATTTCGTCGGGTCGACGGTCGCGCTGGCCTGCCTTGTGACGCTACTGGTCACCGGCAATGCGTGGTGGCTGCTGGCGGCCCTGGTGTCGGGCTATGCGTTTGCCTGGGTCGGGCACTTCGGCTTCGAGAAGAACCGCCCGGCCACGTTCAAGCACCCGTTTTACAGCCTGATGGGCGACTGGGTGATGTACGCGGCCATCCTGCGCGGCAAGATCAAGTTCTGAACGGCTGCCCTGCAACCCGGGAACTGGAAACCGTCTAAAAAGCTGTTTCACAATGAAGCGAAGCGGTTCTGGCTAGACGCGGGGCCGCAAACAACAGTGCCGGTGGTACGGCAAGGCCCCGCAAAGACGCCGGAATCAATCTGAAACGGTTTCCTAGACCTGCCCGTGCCAGCCCGGCGGGACGACTTCCACCACCTTGCGATCGCGGTGGCCCGTCTCCTCGTTCGCGGCCGCCCCGGCCGTCTGCTGGCGGAACACCGCGTCCAGCGTCTGCTCGAGTTGCGGATTGTCCAGGATCGACCGCAGTGCCTCGGCCCCCTGCATCTGTTGGGCCAGCGCCGTGCGCGGCAGGCGCGCCATGTTCAGCACCAGCCTGTCGTGCAGCGTGCGCAGCGTGACCTGCGACGGATCGCAGAGCAACGCCCAGTGTGCCTGACCCCGATCCTGCTGAAGCTTGCCCACCAGATGCATGGCCTTGAGCTTGGCCAGCAGGCCGGAGAGATAGTCGGCCTCCATCCGCAGCTTGCGGCCCATATCCAGTTCGCCGACGGTGCGCGGCACCTCGTCCCGCGCGCGGTACAGCAGATACAGGATGCCAAGCGCATCGAAGAACTCACTGCCCGCGAACGTCCGCCGACGCCAGTGTCCCTCGCGGATCACCGGCAGGTTGGCCGCGATCGTCGCGCCGAGCAGCGTCACCAGCCAGCTCACGTACATCCACAGCAGGAACAGCGGCAGCACGGCGAAGGTGCCATACACGGCCGTGTAGGTGGGGATATGGGTGATGAAGTAGCCAAAGCCGCGCTTGGCCACTTCAAAAGCGACGGCCGCCACGATGCCGGCGACAATCGCATCGCGCCACTCCACGTAGGCATAGGGCACCGCCATGTAAAGGAAGGCAAAGGCGAGCGCAGAGAGCAGCACCGGCACCAGGCTGATCACGAACCCGACGCCGAACGGCAGGTTGCCGACGTAGCCCATCGAGACCGACATCAGGTACGAACTGACGGACAGGCTCGCGCCGATCAGCACCGGCCCGAGCGTCAGCACGGCCCAGAACACCAGCACCCGTTGCGCGAATGGCCGGCGCCGCCTGACGCGCCAGATCGCGTTAAGCGCGTCCTCGACGGTCAGCATCGTCAGCACGGAGGTCACCATCAGCCCGCCCAGGCCCAATGCCGTCAGGCCACGCGCGCTGCGGGAAAACTGCCCGATATAACGCGACACCGAATCGCTGATATTGCCGCCCGGGATCAGGTTCTGGAACAGGAACATCTCGATCTGGCCGCGGAAATCCCGAAACACCGGAAACGCGGCCAGCAGCGCGAAGGCAACGGTCAGCACCGGCACCACGGCCAGCACGGTCGTGAACGTCAGGCTGGCCGATACCTGGGGCAGGCGGTCCTCGCCGGCGCGGCGCAACGCATAGCGGGCAAGTGCACGCACTTTCTGCAGGTTCCACTCCCTGCGCAGGCGGGCGATGCGTACAGCGGTCATGCGGGGGCTTTCTCCTCGATGGGATGATCCTCGATGGGATGATGGCAAACTCACGCAAATATAATACGCGCAATGCACTTGCGCCGACCGCGCCCCGCCAATCCATCCATGACCGACATTCTCGTCCTTTACTACAGCCGCCACGGCGCCACCCGCAAACTCGCCGAACTGATCGCCCGCGGCATCGATAGTGTGCCCGGCGCCCAATCCCGCCTGCGCACCGTCCCGCCGGTTTCCACGGTCTGCGAGGCCACTGCGCCGGACATCCCGCCCGAAGGCGCCCCGTATGCCGAACTGCGCGACCTTGAGGAATGCGCCGGCCTGGCGCTGGGCAGCCCGACACGCTTCGGCAACATGGCCGCGCCGATGAAGTACTTTCTCGACGGCACCGTCGCCCAGTGGCTCTCCGGCGCGCTGACTGGCAAGCCGGCCTGCGTGTTCACGTCGACGGGCAGCCTGCACGGCGGCCAGGAGACCACGCTGCTCTCGATGATGCTGCCGCTGCTGCATCACGGCATGTTGATCGTCGGCCTGCCCTACGCCGAGTCCGGCCTGATGACCACCACGGCGGGCGGCACGCCCTACGGCCCGAGCCACTACGCCCACGTGGACAATCACGGCCCGATCACCGAGCAGGAGGCATCGCTAGCCACCGCGATGGGCCGCCGCCTGGCGGAAACCGCATTGAAGCTGGCGCGATGAACTCACCGGACACCAATCGGGACGGCTCCCCCGACGCCCTGCACAATCCGGCGCTCTGGCGCCTGAGCCTGGCCAGCCTGATCGCCTTGATGCTGCTCTGTATCGCATGGGAGTGGTTCCTGGCGCCGTTGCGTCCGGGCGGTTCCTGGCTGGTCTTGAAATTCGTGCTGCTGCTGCCGGTGCTGCGCGGCGTGCTGGCACGCAACCGCTATACGATGCAGTGGTCGTCGATGCTGATCCTGCTCTACTTCACCGAGGGCATCGTCCGCGCGACCAGCGACCGGGCCCCGTCTTCCTGGCTGGCCTGGGGCGAGGTAGCGTTGACGCTGCTGTTCTTCTTCAGCACGATCCTCTACCTGCGCCCCTTCAAGCGGCGCGCCAAGGCATTGGCCAAAACAGCGACCAAGACGGCAACCAAAACGCAATCCAACCACTGACTGCCATGCACTCCGATTCCTTCCTCGATCTTTGCCGCGCAGCCATCGGTTCGCAGAACGTGCTGACCGACCCGGCCGACAAGGCCCCCTACCTGACCGACTGGCGCCGCCGCTACACCGGCGACGCGCTGGCCGTGCTGCGTCCCGGCTCGACCGAGGAAGTCGCGGCGGTGATGCGTGCCTGCCATGCGCACAAGCTGGCCGTGGTGCCCCAGGGTGGCAACACAGGCCTTTGCGGCGGCGCCACCCCCGAACCCGGCGATGCCGCCGCGCGTGGCACGGTGGTGCTGTCCCTGCAGCGCATGAACCGCGTGCGGCAGGTCGACCCGCTCAATAACACGATCACCGTCGAGGCCGGCGTGATCCTGCAGCAACTGCAGGAGGCCGCGCAGACACACGGCCGGCTGTTCCCGCTCTCGCTGGCGGCCGAAGGCAGCTGCACAATCGGCGGCAACCTGTCGACCAACGCCGGCGGCACCGCCGTGCTGCGCTACGGCAACACGCGCGAACTCTGCCTGGGGCTCGAGGTCGTGAACATCAAGGGCGAGGTCTGGGATGGCCTGCGCGGCCTGCGCAAGGACAATACCGGCTATGACCTGCGCGACCTGTTCATCGGCGCCGAAGGCACGCTCGGCATCATCACCGCGGCGGTCATGAAACTGTTTCCGGCGCCGCGCGCGCGGGTCACCGCGCTGGCCGCCGTTGAAAGCCCACGCGCCGCGCTGGCGCTGCTGGCCATCGCGCAATCGCACGCGGGCGCCATGCTGACCGGTTTCGAGTTGATGTCCGCGATGTGCATGGATCTGGTGACGAAGCACTACCCGCAGTTGCGCTACCCGTTCACCGCCCATCATCCGCAACTCGTTCTACTGGAACTGTCCGACAGCGAGAGCGAGGAACACGCGCGGACGATCTTCGAAAAAATGATGGAGGTGGCGCTCGAAGCCGGCGTGGTCAAGGATGCCGTGGTGGCCGAATCGGTACAGCAGTCACGCGATTTCTGGAACCTGCGCGAACACATTCCGCTGGCGCAGGTCGAGGAAGGCAAGAACATCAAGCACGATATCGCCGTACCGATCTCGCGCGTGGCGGACTTCATCGAGACCACCGACACGCTGCTGCAAGACGCCTTCCCCGGCGCGCGCATGGTCACGTTCGGCCATCTTGGCGATGGCAACTTGCACTACAACGTGTCGCCGCCGGTCGGCGTGGATCATGATCAGTTCCTGTCGCACCAGGATGCGATCAACCTGATCGTCCACAACAGCGTGCATGTCCACAACGGCTCGATCTCGGCCGAACACGGTCTTGGCCAACTCAAGCGCGAGGAGAACCGCCGCTACAAGAGCGAGGTGGAACTGGCGATGATGCGGGCCATCAAGCAGGCGCTGGATCCGCAAGGGTTGATGAACCCCGGAAAAGTGGTTTGAGGATTCGGGCGGGGCATGGCAACCACATGCCCCGTCAATGCGGCATCCGCCGGTCATCCCCCTCGAACAACGCCCCGCACAACGCCTCGCCCTCCTCCGTCAGCCGCGCCGCGCCCCGGCCACCCTCTTCCAGCGTCATCACCGCCAGTCCCGCGTCGGCCAGTTGCGTCAGCACCCGCCTCAGCACGCTCATCTGCGCCTCGGCCCGCTTGCTGAGTCGCGCCAGCGACAGGTCGCCGCCGGCTTCCCGTGCATGCTCCCAAAGCGCGCGGAGGATCGCCTCCAGCACCGGGTCGATGCCCTCCTGTTCGCTCACGTCATCGCTCATATTGCCTCCCGCGCCTGCAATGTCGCCACCAGCTTGCCGAGCGTAACGACGGCCGCCTCCATGTCTGGCGTCCATGCGCTGCTGTAGTTAAGTCGGATGCAGTTGGCATAGGTCGGCACCGGCGAGAAGATGTGGCCGGGCGCCACCGTGATGCGTCGCTCCAGCGCCGCGTGATAAAGGGCCATCGCGTCCACCTCCTCCGGCAACTCCACCCACAGCACATACCCGCCAGCGGGGCGCGACACGCGCGTGCCCGGCGGAAAGAAGCGACGCACCGCCGCCGCCATGATGTTGGCCTGCTGCGCATAGGCCTTGCGCACGCGCCGCAGATGAAAGTCATAGCCGTCCTTGCGCAGGAACTCGGCGATGGCCAACTGCGGAATCGTCGACGTGGTCAGCGTGTTCAGGAACTTGAGCCGCTCCACCCTCTCCCGGTACCGTCCCGGCAGCGCCCAGCCGATGCGGTACGCATTGGTCAACGTCTTCGAGAACGACGAGCAATGCAGCACGATGCCGGCCCGATCGTAGGACTTGAGCGAGGTCGGATGCACGTCACCGTAAAACAGCTCGCCATAGACGTCGTTCTCGATCACCGGAATATCGCGCGCGGTCAGCAATTCCACCAGCGCCTGCTTGCGTTCGTCCGGCATCTGGAAGCCAAGCGGATTCTGGAAATTCGGCATCACCATGCACGCGGCCACGGGGCGCTCGTCGAGCAGCTTCGCCAGCGCCTGCACATCGATGCCTTCCACGGGATCGGTCGCCACTTCCACGGCACGCATCCCCAGCCGCTCGATCGCGTGCAGCATTGCGTAGTACGTTGGCGATTCCACGGCGATGGTGTCGCCCGGCTTCGCCACGGCCTGCAGGCACAGGTTGATGGCCTCGGTGGCGCCGATCGTAACGATCACTTCGTTCGGATCGACGGCCAGCCCGTTCTCCAGGTAGCGGCGTGTGATCTGGCGAATCAGTGGTGGCGCGCCAGGCGGCAGGTCGTCGAGCACGCTCCACGTGTCGTAGCGCTTGGCGATAGCATTGGCGTACTGCGTGATGCGCTGCCACGGATAGAGCCGGGGGTCGGGATACGGCGAGCCGAGCGGCACTGCGTCATCGACACGAATCGAGCGCAGCGTCGACAGCACGAGCGCGCTCACATCCACCGCCGAAGGGCGAGCCGCGGGTCGGGTCGGGAGCAGGTCGATCGGTGGCTCGCCGGGCCGGGCACGCACGAAGTAGCCCGATTGCGGCCGGCTCTCCAGAATGCCGCGCGATTCCAGCAGCAGATACGCACGCACGACCGTGGTGATGCTCAGGCGATGATGCTGCGCCGCCTGCCGCACCGAGGGGATCTTCTCGCCCGGAAGCAATACGCCTTGCTGGACCAGCGCCTCGATATCGGCCGCAAGTTTTTCGTAGAGAGTCACACCGCCAACCTTTCGCCAGTAATTTCCGATCTGGCTGGCGGTGCCCGGCCGGGCGTCAGCCCGATACCGCCAGCGGCTCAGATCGTAATACGAAACCCTCGTTCTCTGCTGGCGCCGTGTACTCGACGAAACCGTCCTGGCGGCAGAAACTCAGCAGGCGCAGGCCGGCCTGCGTGGCAATGCGGATGGCCAGCGACGTCGGCGCGGAGATCGTGGCCAGCATCTGGATGCGCATTCGCGCGGCCTTGCGCACGAGCTCATAGCTGGCGCGGCTGGATAGCAGGACAAAGCCGTCGCCGAACGTCGTGCGGGTGCGGGCCAGATGGCCGATCAGCTTGTCCAGCGCATTGTGGCGACCCACGTCCTCGAACGCGGCAACGACGTTGCCCTGCGCGTCACACCATGCCGCCGCGTGAACGCCCCCGGTGGCGGCCATCAGCACCTGCCGCGCCCGCAACGCTTCGGTGGCGCGACGGAGCATCGCAGGCGTCGGTTCAATCCGTCGCGCGGGCACGCCAACCGGCGTCGGCTCCAGATCGAGCAGCGCCAGGCTTTCGGTACCGCACACGCCGCAGCCAGTACGCCCGGCCAGCGTGCGGCGGTGCGCGCGCAACGCCATGAACGCACGCTGGCCGATCTCGATACGCACCTCGATGCCGTCGCAGCCCGGCTCGATCTCGATGTCGCGGATCTCGGCAACGCTGTCGACGATCCCCTCGGTCAGCGAGAAGCCGATCGCGAACGCCTCCAGATCGAGCGGTGTGGCCATCATCACGGCGTGCGAGATGCCGTTGTAGACCAGCGCGACCGGCACTTCTTCCGCCACGTCATCGATTTCGGGAACGGTGTGGCCACCGGTGTGGCGCCGAATCTCGCGCTCGACGTAGCCGGCCTGCCCATACTCGACTTCCACCATGCTCCTGCCTCCGGTCAGCCCGCGCGCCGCAACAGCACGGGTATCGATTTCGACGTCGGGGTGCCGGATCGGTCGCCAATGCTCTCCAGCGGCACCAGTGGATTGGTCTCCGGATAGTACGCGCCGAGGCAACCCTCTGGGATGTCGTAATCGACCAGACGGAAATCCTGCACATGGCGCGTCACGCCGTCTTCCCAGACGCTCGTGATATCGACGTGCTCGCCTTCCGCGAAGCCCAGCCGCGCGCGGTCCGCGGGATGGATGAACACCACGCGGCGCAGCCCGTACACGCCGCGATAGCGATCATCGAGTCCGTAGATGGTGGTGTTGTACTGGTCGTGCGAACGCGTGGTCATCATGACCATCATGTCGTCGCCGTAGCGGGCGCGGGCGCGCTTGATCGGTGTGTCCTTGTCGATGGCATGCACCAGGAACTGGGCCTTGCCCGACGCGGTTTTCCAGACGCGGTTGCGCGATGCCGGGGTCAGATGAAAACCACCCGGATGCGCCACGCGCTCGTTGAAGCGCTCGAAGCCCGGAATCACCTTTTCGATCGCGTCACGGATGCGTGCATAGTCCTGCGCGTACCAGCGCCAGTCGACCTTGTCCGAGCCGAGCGTGGCGTCGGCCATGCGCGCCACGATGGCGGTCTCCGACAGCAGGTGCGGCGATGCCGGCTTGTTCATGCCGTACGAGAGATGGACCATGCACACCGAGTCCTCGACCGTCACGCCCTGCGGCACGCCGTTCTGCTCGTCGATCTCGGTGCGGCCAAGCGTCGGCAGCAACAGCGAATCCTTCCCGATCACCAGATGGCTGCGGTTGAGCTTGGTGGCGATATTGACCGTGAGATCGCACTGGCGCAGCGCCTCCCACGTGCGGGGCGTATCGGGTGTGGCGATCGAGAAGTTCCCGCCCAGACCCACGAACACCTTGACCTTGCCGGCCAGCATCGCGTTGATCGCGGCCACCACGTCCTGCCCGTGGGCGCGCGGCGGCTCGAAATCAAACGCGGCGCCAAGGCGGTCCAGGAAAGCGTCGTCGGGCTGCTCCTCGATGCCCATCGTACGGTCGCCCTGCACGTTAGAGTGGCCGCGCACCGGCATCAGGCCCGCGCCGGGCCGGCCGATGTTCCCACGCAGCATCATCACGTTCGACAGCAACTGGATCGTGCGCACCGATTCCTTGTGCTGCGTCAGTCCCATGCCCCAGCAGGCAATCGTGCGTTCGCTGTGGACATAGACGTCGGCCAGCCCATCGATGGCCGCGCGCGTCACGCCGGACTCCGCGACGATGTCGGCCCAACTCTCGGCGCGCAGATCCGCAGCGAAGGCATCGAAATCGGCGGTGTGCTCGCGGATGAAATCCACGTCCACCACACGCTTGCCGCCCGTGGCGATGGCCGCGTCGTCGAGCTCGATCACACGCTTGCCCAGGCCCTTGAGCAGCGCGAAGTCACCGGCCAGCTTCGGGCGAACGAACATCGTGGCGATCTTCGTGCTGCCGCCGGTGAGCATCTCGCTGACGTGCTGAGGACTCGTAAAGCGCTGCAGGCCGCGCTCCTTGAGCGGGTTGATCGAGACGATCGTGGCGCCGCGCTTCGCCGCATCGCGCAACTCGTTGAGCATGCGCGGATGGTTGGTGGCGGGATTCTGGCCGAACACCATGATCGTGTCGGCAAGCTGGAAGTCGTCGAGCACCACCGTGGCCTTGCCCACGCCCACCGTCACCGGCAGGCCACGGCTGGTGGCCTCGTGGCACATGTTCGAGCAATCCGGGAAGTTGTTCGTCCCGTACATCCGCACGAACAACTGGAACAGGAAGGCGGCCTCGTTGCTGGCACGGCCCGAGGTATAGAACGTGGCGCGGTCGGGGTCGTCCAGCCGGCGCAGATGATCGGCGATCAGGCGAAATGCCTCGTCCCAGTCCACCGGCACGTACTTGTCAGTGGCGGCGTCATAGCGCACCGGGTGCGTCAGGCGACCATGCTGCTCGAGCTCGTAGTCGGACTGCCGCATCAGCTCGGTGACCGTGTACTGCGCGAAAAACGCGTTGGTCACGCGTTTGCTGGTGGCCTCGGCCGCCACGGCCTTGACGCCGTTCTCGCAGAATTCGAAGGTCGACGCGTGCTGACGGTCCGGCCAGGCGCAGCCTGGACAGTCGAAGCCGTCCGGCTGGTTCTGCTTGAACAGCGTCTTGTACTTGCCGCCGGCAACCTTCTCCTTGACGAGGTTGATGGCGACCTGCTTGAGCGCGCCCCAGCCGGCGGCCGGGTGCGTATAGGGGGCAACATGGCCCTTTTCGGGCGTCGGGGTAGTCATCGGGGGGGGCGACTTTTGCTGCAATGCACGAGAGACTAGGCCCTCGATGTGACGCCCGTGACGTACAGAATTACCCTGCCGGAAAGAGTACAGTTTGCGCCATCGCGGCGCACCAAACCAGAACTGTGCTTGTCAAGGCCGCATAAGTGCACAAATGTGCATATCTATTCTGGCCGTTCCGGCGTGGCGTCGATGATGCCCTCCAGCTCTGCGCTCATCGGAATGCCCAGCCGCTCGCCGGTCGGCAACTTGTTCATGAACCATTGCTTGTAGAGCCGCTCCATGTCGCCCGAGGTGATCACGTCGCGCACGGCCTTGCCCACCAGCGTCGCGAACTGCGGATCGTTCTTGCGCAGCATGATCCCGTACGGGTCATACGAAATGAAGTCGCGCGTGATGATGAACTTCTTGCCGGCGCCGTAATGGGCCAGAAAGCCATATAGCAGCACATCGTCGCCGGCGTAGGCATCGGCGCCGCCCCGACTCAACACCGCGAATGCGTCGGCATGGTCGCGCACGCGGATCAGGTTGATGTTCAGGTCGAAGCGCTTCGACAACTGCGCGACGGCCTGCTCGTTGGTCGTGCCCGCCGTGACCACCACGGTCTTGCCCTTCAGGTCGCGGAACGACTTGATCGGTGACGCGCGCGGCACCATCAGCTTGGTGCCAGCGATAAAGATCACCGGGGAGAACGCCACGGTCTGCATGCGCTCGGCGTTGCGCGTGGTCGATCCGCATTCGAGATCAATCTTGCCCGAGGTAATCGCCTCGAATCGGTTCTCCGATGTCACCGGCACCCACTTCACGGCCAGTTCGCGGCCCACCTCTTCGCTAGCGGCCTGCACGATCTCCGTGCAGATGTCGATCGAGTAGCCGATGGGCCGGCTGGCCTGGTTCAGGTACGAAAACGGCAGCGACGACTCGCGATAGCCGATCACCAGCGTGCCGGTGTCCCTGGCTTTCTTGAGCGTGCCGCTCAACACGGTGGCGTCCTGGGCCACGGCCAGCGTCGCGCCAAACGTCGCGACCAGCCCCAGCCACAGTGCGGCCAGCATTCCCGGCAAGCGCGCCGCCATGATGTCAGGCCTCCGCCGTGCTCGCATCGTCCGCGGCGATCGCGCTCTCGGTCTCGGCAACCGGCCCGGATGACAGCTGCCCTTCCCACTTGGCCACCACAGCGGCGGCGATCGAATTGCCGACCGCGTTGGTCGCCGACCTGCCCATGTCGAGGAACTGGTCCACGCCCATGATCAGCAGCAAACCCGCCTCCGGAATGCCGAACTGGTTCAGCGTGGCGGCGATCACCACCAACGAGGCGCGCGGCACGCCGGCCATTCCCTTCGAAGTCAGCATCAGCAGCAGCAGCATCGTGATCTGCGTGCCCAGCGGCAGGTGGATGTCATACGCCTGCGCAATGAACAGCACAGCGAACGTGCAGTACATCATCGAGCCGTCAAGGTTGAACGAATAGCCGAGCGGCAGCACGAAGCTCGAAATCTTGCGATCGACGCCGAAACGGTCGAGGGAATCGAGCAGCTTCGGATAGGCCGCTTCGGAGCTCGCCGTCGAAAACGAAATCAGGAATGGCTCGCGGATAAGCCGGATCAGCGTAAAGACGCGGCTACCGAGGAAAATGTAGCCGGCCAGCGCCAGTAGCGCCCAGAGCACGAACAGCGACAGGTAGAAGCTGCCCATGAACTTGGCGAAGGTCACCAGGATGCCGAGCCCCTGCGTGGTCACCGTGGACGCAATCGCCGCAAACACCGCGATCGGTGCCAGCCACATCACCGCGCCGGTGATCTTGAGCATGATCTGCGCGAGGTCGTCGATCACGCCGGCCATGCGCGCGCCACGTTCGCCGAGCATCGAGATCGCGGTGCCGAAGAAGATCGAGAACACCACGATCTGCAGGATCTCGTTGTTCGCCATCGCCTCGCCCACCGATTTGGGCACCAGATGGGTGACGAAGTCCTTCAGCGTGAAGGCGTTGGTCTTGAGGTTGGTCGCGGAGCCCACGTCGGGCAACGGCAGGCCGATGTTGTGGCCCGGCGCCAGCACCGTCGCCATGATCAGGCCAAGGGTCAGCGACACCAGCGACGCGGTAATGAACCACGCCATCGCCTTGCCGCCCACCCGCCCCACGGTGCCCGCATCCCCCATATGGGCGATGCCGATCACCAGCGTAGAGAACACGAGTGGCGCGATGATCATCTTGATCAGCCGCAGGAACACATCCGTGATGAGCGAGATGTACCCGGCCACTTCCTTGGCCACCTTCGGGTCGGGAAACGCGATGTAGCACGCATAGCCAACGGCGGCGCCCAGGATCATCGCAATCAGAATCCAGGTCGTGATATGGGACTTCGTGCTCATGACATCTCCTTTGGGGGGGCGGCCATACGGATGTCCTGCGTGTCCTGCGTGTCATACGTGCCGTGCCAGCCTGCATGTCCTGCGTCTGCGCCAGCACTCTAGGTAACGATAGGACGTGCCAGTGCAATTCCGCAAACCCGGAAAACACCTGCACGTGCAGATGACCCATCGCGCGTCATGGCTCGATTGCGACGCCCATGCGCCATGTATATAATCCGCCACACTCGCCCCCGCATCCATCGTTGCCGGAGCGTCATACCGACAAGCGCGCGCAGCGCCACCCGGCTGAGCCACCGGGCCGCGCGGACCGTGCCCCCGGGCCTTGCCGGCCCGCGTGCCGCCTATTTCTTCCGGCGGCCGATTTACATACCTACCTAACCCACGCCGAACCTCGGTGCGCCGCCGCATAGGCGGAGCAATGACCCGGCGTCAGCAGTCGCACGTCATACATGGCGCAATTCTTTCTTCGCCGACCCGCCTTCGCGTGGGTGCTGGCAATTCTGACCATGGTTGCGGGGCTCGTTGCCCTGAACAGCATTCCGGTGGCCCAGTACCCGGCGGTGGCCCCACCGACGGTCATCCTCTACGCCGACTACCCGGGCGCCACCGCGCGCACCGTGGAAGACCGCGTCACGGCCGTGCTCGAACAGCAGATGCATGGGATACCGGGGCTGCTCTATATCGACTCGAGCAGCGAGGCCGGCACGGCCACGGTCACCATCGGCTTCCGGCAAGGCACCGATCCGCAACTCGCGCAGGTGAACGTGCGCAACCGCGTGTCCCAGGCCGAGCCGCTGCTGCCCGAAGTGGTGCGGCGCGGCGGGGTCTATGTCGATCAGGCCAGCGCCAGCCCGTTCATGTACGTATCGCTGATCTCGAAGACCGGCACGATGTCCGAGACCGCGCTGGCCGACTATGCCGCCGGCACGGTCCTGCCCATGCTGCGGCGGCTGCCCGGCATCGGCAAGGTGGAGGCGTACAGCGCCGAGTACGCGCTGCGCGTCTGGTTCAATCCCGACCAGCTCAATGCTTATGGCCTGACCACGGCCGATGTGGAGGCCGCGATTCGCGCGCGCAACGGCAGCGTCACGCCGGGCCAGCTTGGCGGCGCGCCATCGAAGCCCGGGCAGTCCTACCAGGCGGTCGTGCGTCCGCCTGCGCCGCTGGCCGACCCCGAAGCGTTTGGCCGCATCGTGCTGCGCTCGGCCGCCGATGGCTCCGCCGTGTTGTTGCGCGACGTGGCGCGCGTGGAGATGGCCGCTGCCGACTATCGCTACAGCTCCACGCTCAATGGCCGCGAGGCCGCCTCGATGGGCCTGAAGCTCGCGGACGGCGCCAACGTGCTGGCCACTTCGCGCACGGTCCGGGACGCCCTCGACGAGGCCGCCAAGGCCTTCCCGGCTGGCGTGGCGTATGACATCTCGTACGACACCGCGCACTTTGTGCAGAGCTCGATTTCGCGCGTGTTGATGACGCTGGCCGAGGCCACGGTGCTGGTGTTCCTGATCCTGTACCTGTTCCTCGGCAACCTGCGGGCCACGCTGATCCCGTGCATCGTCGTGCCGGTGTCGCTGCTCGGCACGGTGGCATGTCTCTACGCGTTCGGGCTGTCGCTGAACGTGATCACGCTGTTCGGCGTGGTGTTGGCTATCGGCATCCTGGTAGACGATGCGATCGTTGTGGTCGAGAACGTCGAGCGGATCATGCGCGAGGAAGGCGTCGATGCCTTTACCGCCGCGTCGCGTTCGATGCGCGAGGTCTCGGGCGCGCTGCTCGCGGTGACGCTGGTGCTCTGCGCCGTGTTCGTGCCGATGGCCTTCCTGGGCAGCGCCGTGGGGGTGATCTATCGCCACTTCGCCATGACACTGGCCATCTCGATCGCGTTCTCGCTGTTCTTCGCGCTGTCGCTGGCGCCTGCGATGTGTGCTTCGCTGCTACGCCACGGCGCCCAGCCCGCACGCGGGCCGCTAGCGTGGTTCGAGCATCGCTTCACCGCGTTCACCACGCGCTATGCCGGCTGGGTGCAGCGGCTTCAGCAACGCCGCCTGCGGTGGCTGGCGGTCTATCTGGCCATGGCCGCGGTCTGCGCGGTTGGGCTCTGGCAACTGCCGAGTGGCTTTCTGCCCGAAGAGGACACTGGTGAACTCGTGATCGACGTGGAACTGCCGCCGGGCAGCACCCAGGCGCAGACACGGGAGACCATCGCGCAACTGGAACAGTGGATGAAACAGGAGCGCCTGCCGGTCAAGACGTCGTTCGCGCTGCTCGGCTGGAACAGCGGCGGCTCTGGCGAGCAACGCGCCAGCGTGTTCCTGTCGCTCGACGACTGGAAGCTGCGCGGCCGCGAGAACGCGGCGGACGTCGTGCTGGCACGGCTGACCAAGGGCCTCGAGGAATGGCCCGGACGCGGCGATGCCCAGCTCTACCCGTACAACGGCACTGCGCTGCCGGAACTGGGCAGCACCAGCGGGCTGGACATGCGGCTCGTCACGCGACTGGAAGGCGGACGTCCGAGCCTCTACGCCGCGCGCGACAAGCTGATCGAACGCGCCAAGGCCGACCCCGTGTTCGCCGAAGTCCGCGCCACGGCGGGCCAGCCCGTGCCCGCGCTCGACCTGGCGATCGACTACCGCAAGGCCGAGAGCTTCGGCGTCGATACCGAGGCGATCCACCACGCGCTGGCGGCCACGCTCGGCTCCCGCTACATCGACGAACTGGCCCGCGACGGTCGCGTGCGGCGCGTGATCCTGCAGGCGGATGCGCCGTTCCGAATGCAGCCGGAGGATCTGGCACGCCTGCACGTGCGCAACGCGCAGGGCCAGATGGTGTCGCTCGGCGCGTTCGCCACGCTGGAATGGGGCAACGGCGAGGCCACGCTCGAACGCTACAACGGCTTGATCTCGGTACGGATCAATGCCGACGTGGCGCCGGGCACCAGTACCGGTACCGCGATGACGCGGCTTGAGTCGCTGGTGCGTGAACTCGGCCCCGACTACGAGGTGCGCTGGAGTGGCCGCGCGTTCGAGCAGCAGCAAAGCGGCACGCAGGCGCCGTGGCTGTTCGCGCTGTCGATGCTGTTCATCTTCCTGTGCCTGGTGGCGTTGTACGAAAGCTGGACGCTGCCGCTGGCGGTACTGGCAATCGTGCCGGCCGGCCTGGTCGGCGCCGCGTCGGCCGTCTGGCTGCGGGGGCTGCCCAACGATGTCTACTTCAAGGTCGGCGTGATCGTGATCATGGGGCTCGCGGCCAAGAACGCGATTCTCGTGGTCGAGTACGCCGAGCAACTGCGGCGCAATGGACTGGAGCGCGTGCAGGCCGCCACCCAGGCGGCACGCCAGCGGCTGCGTCCGGTGGTGATGACCTCGCTCGCGTTCATCCTGGGCGTGGTGCCACTGGCGATCAGCACCGGCCCCGGCGCCGGCGCCCAACGTGCCGTGGGCACGGGCGTGCTGGGCGGCATGCTCGGCGCGACGATCCTCGGCACGCTGGTCATCCCGCTGCTCTATGCCTGGATCGCGCGCTGGTCGAAAGCGCGCGCCACCACCGAACCCGCCGAGGCGCCGGCCTCTGAGCCCGGCGCCTGAAAGCGCCGGACAAGCCACAATCGCCACAACCGCCACACCCGCGACGTGCAGCCACACATTGCATGTCGCGGTTGACGCCTTCATCACCTACAAATGATAATAGGTCGCATTTGCATCAAAACGCTTACTCTTAGCTGACACTCCATCCATGGCCTCGACGCGCCTGCGTGCCCTCGGTCTGTACGTGCACTACCAGGAGCTGGTCGGTACCTGGACGCGCAGGCTCAGCAATCGGCACGAGGCCGAGGACCTGTCGCAAGAAGCCATGCTGCGCGTGCTGGAGGCCCGGGTGACGCCCGAGCAGCCACGCGCCTATCTGCACCAGACCGCCCGCAATATCGCGATCGACACCTTCCGCAAACGAGACGGGCACGAGCACCTGCCGCTTGACAGCATCGAGTCGATTCACGCACCCTCCGGGAATCCCGAGGCAGACCTGCATGCCGTGCAGGTGGTCGCCGGGCTGGAGCGCGCGCTGGCCGAACTGCCCTTGAAGTGCCGCCAGGTCTTTATCTGGCAGCGGCTGGACGGGTGCTCCCAGCAGGAAATCGCCGAGCGGCTGAATATCTCGAAGAACATGGTCGAGAAATACATGATTCGCGCGATGCGACACCTGCGCGACCAACTGGGCCAACTCTCACCTCACTAGAACAATCTTGTCGATGCCTGCCCCCTATCCGTCTGGCGGCGTCTGCTCCCCCCCAAGCAGCCCATGCAGCGGTCTTGCGCCCCGGTCGAGAATCCGATGAGCCAATCCGTCGATGTCCGCGAAGCCGCGGCGCGCTGGTTCTCGCGCAATCAGGCCCAGGCGCTCAGCCCGGCCGAGCAACAGGCATTTGCCGCCTGGCTGGCGGCCAGCGCCGACCATCGCGCCGAATACGCGGCGCTCGAACGCGTCTGGCAAGCCGCGGCAGCTATTGATCCGGACAGGCTACGCAAGCTGGCCGTGGATGAAAGCGCCTGCCCGACACCCCCACTAGCGCCTCCGCTATCGCCTTCACCATCGCGCCGGATATCGGCCGGCTGGCGCCCCGCCCTGCTCGGGCTGTGCGCGGCACTGGCCATCGGCATTGGCTGGATCGGCTGGCAGCATGACGCGGCGGTTGCCACCAACGGTGAATACCAGACCGCACCGGGCGAACGCAGAACACTGACGCTCGACGACGGATCGCGCATCGAACTCAATACCCGCTCGCGCCTGGAGATTCATTACAGCGCCGGCACCCGTCGCGTGACCTTGCGCGAAGGTGAGGCGATGTTCGAGGTGTCGCACGACGCCGCGCGCCCGTTCGTGGTTGATGCGGGCATGGGCACCGTTACCGTGACCGGCACCCGTTTCGACGTCCGGCGTGACACATCGGGCGTGGACGTATCGGTCGAATCCGGCTCGGTAAACGTCAGAGGCAACGCTAAAGACGGCATGAAAGGCAACGCCAGCCGGACGCCCGACACGCGCCTGTCCGCAGGGCTCGGCGCGCGCATCGCCAGCGATGGCACCGTGACCGGCGCGTCCTCGATCGACGTGCCCGGCGTCCTGGCCTGGCGCGAAGGCAAGCTCGTCTTCAACGACGCGCCGCTCTCGGCCGTGGCGGCCGAAGTCTCCCGCTATCGGCAGCAGCCCGTGCGCGTGGCAGATGCCGCGACGGGCAGCCTGCGCGTCAGCAGCGTGTTCAGCGCCGACGACACGTCGGGCCTGCTGGCCGCGCTACCGCAGATGCTGCCGGTGGGCGTGCGTAACCTGCCAGACGGCAGCACCGAAATTTTTTCGCACTAAGCATTCAGGTTTTTCTTTCGGATTTCGTCTTCTTCCCGATAGCCAGCGAAGCCGCGGCTGTCGTGTTCTGAAGTAATCCAAGAAAACCTGACGTGACACATTCAAATTCGACTACGGGGAACCGGGCCGGCGCCGCCGCCCGAGATTACGGACGGCGTGGGTCCATGGCCGCGCTTGCGGCCGCCGTCCTGATGAGCATGGCCGTGGCACCCGCCGCTGCCCAAACGCCGCGCGGTGACGTGCCAATCCACATCGAGGCACAGCCGCTGGCCGATGCCCTGCTGCAACTCGGCCGCCAGACATCGCTGCAACTGTATTTCCCGCCTGAACTGGTGGCGGGCAAACGGGCGCCGGCCGTGAACGGCACCATGCGTCCAGAGGCAGCGCTGGACTCGCTGCTCAAGGGCAGCGGCATCCAGTACCAGCGCAGCGGCAACCAGGGCTTCGTGCTGCGACCGGTTTCCGCGGCACCGGCCGCAGGAACAGCAGTGGCATCCGACACGCTCCACGCCACGGCCCAGCCCACCACCGTGCTGGCCGCGGTGGAGGTCACCGCGTCGCGGACATCGAGCGATCTGGTCCGCCCGACGCGTCAATCGACGGTGCTGGAACGCACCGAACTCGAGGAACTGAAAACGGGCTCGGACAGCCTGGCCACAGTGCTGTCCAAGGTGATCCCCGGCATGGCCGACTCCAGCCACACGGTGACAGACTTCGGCCAGACACTGCGCGGGCGCGGCATGCTGGTGCTGCTCGACGGCATTCCGCTGAACACCAATCGAGACTCCGCGCGCAACCTGGCCAATATCGATCCGGCGCTGGTGGAACGCGTGGAGGTGCTGCGAGGCAGTAGCGCGATCTACGGCGGCGGCGCCACGGGCGGTATCGTCTCGATCACCACCCGGCCAGCCGGCGGCGAGCCCAAGGCCGATACCACGGTGACGATGTCCACCCCGCTTTCCCGCCTGCGCGCGGACGGCCTGAGCGCCAACGTGCAGCAGCACTTCTCGGGCAGCAGCGGGATGCTCGACTATGCGTTCGACCTTGGCGCGCGCCATATCGGCAATTCGTATGATGCGAAGGGCCAGCGCATTGCACCGGAGCCAAGCCAGGGCGACCTGTTCGATTCGAACAACTACAACGTCGGCGGCAAGCTCGGCCTGCGCTTCGCGCCTGACCAGCGCATCCAGCTTGCCTTCAGCCATTTTGACGCCAAGCAGGACACGCGCTGGGCATCGGATCCGAGCGTGGCCAAACTGCCGCCGGGCAGCGTGCCCGCGCGCGCGCTCGACGGGCTGCAACTTGCCGATCAGAACCAGATCCGCAACACGCTCGTCAATCTCGAGTACGAACACCGCGACCTGCTCGGCAGCCAGTTGTCGGCGCAGTTCTACTACCGGAACTACTACAGCCGCTTCACGCCGTTCGACGCCCGCGCCGTGCCCGTGCGCGGCGGCAACGTCGACCAGGCGATGCAGGATTCCGAGGTCTTCGGCAGCCGCCTGACCATCAAGACGCCGCTCGGCGCGGACAAGCGCACGCGCGTGATCTGGGGCATGGACTTCGAGCAGGAGACCAGCGACATGCCGATCGACATCTTCGACCCGAAGGCGTATGACGCCAGCGGCGGCCGGATCTTCAACAAGATCGGCACGCTGACCTACATGCCGCCGATCACCACGCGCAGCATCGGCGGCTTTGCCCAGTTGCAGCACAAGTTCAACGAGCAGTGGTCGACCGAGGGCGGCCTGCGCTACCAGTACGCGCGGGCGAGCTTCAGCGACTTCGTGCCGCTTTCGCAATCGCGCGTGACCAATCCCGCCACCGTCAGCGGCGGCGCGGTCGACTACAGCGCCGTGCTCGGCAATATCGGCGTGGCCTACAAGCCGGTGAAGGACCACGAGTTCTATGCCGCGTTCAGCCAGGGTTTCAACCTGCCCGATATCGGCCTGCAGGTGCGCAATGCGCGCGCGGGTTTCGATATCGGCTCGTCCGACCTGCAGCCGGTCAAGACCAACAACTACGAACTGGGCTGGCGTGGCGCGTTCGGCAACACGCTCGGCTCGCTGGCGATCTTCTACACCACGTCAGACCTCGGCGACGTGCAGAGCTTCAACAACGGCCTGATCCTGACGCGCACCGCGGAAAAGATCTATGGCGTGGAAGCATCGGCCGACTATCTGTCCACCGACGAACGCTGGGGCGCGGGTGGCACCTTCACCTGGATGCAGGGCCGCGAAACCCCGCAAGGCCGTGATAGCCAACAGATGACCGGCTACCGCATCCCGCCACTCAAGCTGACCGGCTACGTGCAATACCGCCCCGTGCCGAAATGGAACAACCGGCTGCAAGCCACATTCTTCGCCGGCTACGACTACCGACTGAACGGCGTGACGAGCTTCGGCCGCCGCGACGTGAGCAGCTACACCACGCTCGATCTGATCAGCAGCTACCAGGTCACGAAGAAGGACACGGTCACCGTTGGCATCCAGAACCTGTTGAACCGCTACTACTACCCGCTCTACAGCCAGCTTCTGCGCAACAGCAACAACACCAGTCATCTCCCGGCGGCCGGCATCACGCTCACCGCCACCTACCAGCACCGCTGGTAACGGCGTGACAAGGCTTTTCGGGCCTTGTCACGGCCGGAGTTAGTAACGATTCTCATTGCCATGTACTACAGCGCCCCTTCAGCAAGGAGATTTGCACCATGGTCTGCAACAGCATCATCGAGAGTATCGGCAACACGCCGCTGGTCCAGCTACGCCGCCTCTTCGGCCGCGCGGACGCGGAGGTCTTCGCCAAGCTGGAACTGTTCAATCCGGCCGGCAGCGTCAAGGACCGGCCCGCGCGCTACATCGTGGAGAAAGGCCTGGCCGAAGGAGCGATCGGGCCGCACTCCCATGTCATCGAAAGCTCGTCGGGCAACCTCGCCATCGCCCTGGCGATGATCTGCGGCCTCAAGGGGCTGCGCTTCACGGCGGTGGTCGATCCCAAGATCTCGCCCACCAACCTGAAGATCCTGCGTTGCTACGGCGCGGGCATCGAGCAGGTGACCGCGAAGGACAGCCAGGGCGGATACCTGGAAACGCGTATCGAGCGGGTGCGTCAGATGCTGCGCGAACAGCGCGATGCGATCTGGATCAACCAGTACGCCAATCCGCTCAACTGGGAAAGCCACTACTACGGCGAGGCCGCCGAGATCCTGGCGCAGCTTGCCCAGCCGGCCGATGTGCTGGTGCTGGGCGTCAGCACGTCCGGCACCGTGCATGGTATTGCGCGACGGCTGCGCAAGGCGTGGCCGTCGATGCGCGTGGTAGGCGTCGACGCAGTCGGTTCCGTGCTGTTCGGCCAACCGTCGCAAGCGCGCGAACTGCCGGGCATTGGCGCCAGCCGCGTGCCGGAATTGCTGTGCCGGGACGAGATCGACGAAGTGATCCATATCGACGACTACACCGCCGCCACGGCGTGCCGGCGCCTGCTGGCGCGCGAAGGCATCTTCGCGGGCGGATCTTCCGGCGCGGTCGTCGCTGCCATCGAGCAGGTCCTACATGCCACGCCGGTCAGCCATCGGCCGCTGCGCATTCTCACCCTGTTCCCTGATCGCGGCGAACGCTATCTGGACACCGTTTATGACGACACCTGGCTCGCACGCATCGCCGCGCGTCGCGCCGTGCCGAACCTCGCCGCCCTTCCCACCGTTGCCTCATTGATCCCCGCCGGAGTGTCCGCATGACCAACTCGCCCACGCTCACAGCCACCGCCTCTCCCTCTGCATCGAACCCCTCCCAGACCAAGCCCGAACTACGCTACCTGAGCCGCGACGACCTGATCGCGCTGGGCGCGGGCCACTCCGACGCCTTCGTGCAAGCCATTACCGAAGGGCTCGCCATCCACGCGCGCGGCGAGCATGTGCAGCCGCTCAAGCCCTATCTGCGCTGGTTCGGCGCCGACCATATCGCCGACCGTATCATCGCGATGCCCTGCTACATCGGCGGCGACAACCCAATCGCCGGCATCAAGTGGATCGGCAGCCGCCAGCACAACCCCGCGCGATTCGGCCTGGAACGCGCCAGCGCGGTGATCGTGCTCAACGACGCCACCACCAACTACCCGGTGGCGATCATGGAAGGCGGCCTGATCAGCGGCATGCGCACCGCCGCCATCACGGCGGTGGCCACGCGGCATCTGGCGCGTAGCGGCTTCACCGATGTCGCCTGCATCGGCTGCGGCCCAATCGCCCAAATGCAGATGCAGACGCTCCTCGAGCAATTCCCGCAGATCCGCGCCGTGCACCTGTTCGATCTCTCGCACGACGCCATGCATGCGATGCGGTCGATGCTCGGCAGCCGCTTTCCCGCCGTGGGCTGGGAACTGTGCGGCAGCGCCGAACTGGCCGTACGCGCCGCCGACGTGGTGGTGACCTGCACGGTCACCGATACGCCGTACCTCGAACACGCCTGGCTCAAGACCGGCGCCTTCGTCTGCAACGTGTCGATCATGGACGTGCACAAGGACGTCTATGAGAAGGTCGACAAGGTGATCGTCGACGACTGGGACCAGTCCAACCGCGAAAAGAAGATCATCAATCAGCTCGTGCTCGAAGGCCGCTTCAGCCGCGAGCAATTGCACGCGGAACTGGGCGAGATCGTGATCGGCAGGAAGCCCGGCCGCGAGCGCGACGACGAAATCATCCTGCTCAATCCGATGGGCATGGCGCTAGACGACATGGTCTGCGCGCGCCACTTCTACCACCTGGCGCTGGAACGAAACGCCGGCACGCGCCTGCCGCTGCTATGAGTGGCGGCTTCCACGAACGCCTGCTGGTGCAGGACCTGATCGACGCGCTGTGGCTGGAGGACCTGCATGGATTTCGCAACCACGCGCGTGTCGTGGATCACGACGCCGGGCAAGGCGCGTCGCTCGTCATCGCGCTCGGTCGGGCGGGAGAGCTTCATGCACGCGGGCGACGCTTGCACGGCATTCGCCCGTTGGCCGTGAAGGATGCCACGTTGACACTGCGGCGCGATGGCGCGGAGGCGACGGTCGATGGCGCGGCTGCATTGGCGGCGCTACAAGCCGCCGACTGGTGGCCGCAGTGCAGCGAGCGTTTGCGCGCACTGTTCGAACTGGCTCGCGCCCAATCCGCCCACACATTCGACCACGAGGACACCATCGTGGAGAAAGCGCGCACCGCCCCCGAAGCACTGATGCACTGGGAAGCACTGACTTGCCTCCGTGACCGGCCCTTCCACCCCCTCGCGCGCGCCAAGGCTTGGGGGAACAAGGGGCGCCCCGACACGCCCGGGTACCACGCCGAAACGGGCCAACCGCTGCAGCTGCGATGGGTGGCGCTACCGCGCAATCAGGTGCGCGGCGGCGTACGCGTGCCGGAAACCGGCCAACCTATCGCCAAAGCCTTGTTGAGCCCGCACGCCTTCGAGCGGCTGCATACCTGGGCGGAGACGGCCCGGACCGATGCCTCTCACCTCTGGTTCCCGATGCATCCGTGGCAGCGGCGTCATCTGTCCGGCATGTCGTGGATTGATCTGGGCAACCACGGCGATGCGTGGCCCACCGCATCGCTTCGTTCGATGGCCGTCCCGGACTCGTCGGAGCCATATCCCTTGCACGTGAAGCTTTCGCTCAGCGTGCAAGCCCTGGGCGCAACGCGGACACTGCCACCCCGGTATCTCCAGAACGGCGTGCTCGCGCAGGCATGCCTTGCCCGGCTACAGGCGCGTGATGCCTGGCTGGGCCAGCACCTGTTCCTGTGCGACGAGCAGGACTGGTGGTCCTTGCGGCAGCATGACGTCCTGTCGCGCGAGCCCGGCGAACTGGCTTGCCTGTTGCGCCGCTATCCCGCGCCAGAGCAACTGCCGCCCGGTAGCTGGTTGATGCCGATGGCAGCCTGCGCCGCTGTCACCAGCGACGGCGATCTCCCCGCGTTGCGTGCGCTGGATGCCAACGATTCACAACAGGCATGGGACGGGTTCCAGCGCATCTCCCACCTGTTGCTGGAAGCCGGCCTGCGTTGCTTCGCGCACGGCGTCATGCCCGAATTGCATGGCCAGAATGTGCTGCTGGTGATCGCCCCGACGGAAAACGGTCCTGGCCTGCACGGCCTCGTGCTGCGCGATCACGACACGTTGCGCATCTGCCCGGCGTTGATGGCCGACGCTGGTGTGCCGGCACCCGACTATGCCATCGATCGCTCCACGCCTAACACGCTGATCCTGGACGCGCCGGATGCCTTGCTTGCGTACCTGCAGACGCTAGGGATTGGCGTAAACCTGTTCGCAATGGCGGTGGCCATTGCCGACGCGTATGGCGCCGACGAGAACATCGGCTGGCGCATCGTGCGTGAACGGATCGATGCCCTGCTACGCGAAGGTGTCATCGCCAGACCTCACGTTGCGGCCATCGCCCGGCATGCGCTGCTGGAAGCCGACACGTGGCCGTTCAAGCAAGTGCTCGCGCCATTGCTCGCGCGCGAAGCGATCGGCACGGGAATGCCCAGTGCGATGGGCCGCCTGCCGAATCCGCTACGCCAGCCGGAGCCATAGTCATGCGTCCCAATCGCCCCCAAACGCTGACAGTGCTGCTGGCCACACAGGTGGTGGCTACCACGGGTCTGATGACGCTCGTGCCGATTCTGCCGCTCTACCTGCAAGCCATGCCGGGCGCGCATGGCACCGACTGGAGCAGTGTCGCGCTGGCCGCGCCCGCGGTCGGGGCGCTCGCGGTGGCGCCGTTCACCGGCATCTGGTGCGATCGCGTCGGTCATCGCCCGGTCTTGCTCGTGTCACTGGTCGTCTTCACGGTCAGCGTGCTGATCCTGGCCACTTCGCAGCATGTCGCCGGATTCATCGTCGGTCGGGTGCTGCAAGGCGCCAGCGCTATCGGCGTGATGCTGACCGCATGCATCGGACACGTTAGCGCGCCCGCCTCGCGCAACCGGGCGTTTGGCCTTCAGGAGTCGGCGGTGGCAGCCGGCGCACTGCTGGGCCCGGTGCTCGGCGGCGTGTTGCAGGATGTCTGGTCACCACGCCCGATGCTGCTTGCGGTGGCGGCGCTCAATGCCCTGCTGACGTTGGCGCTGTCGACCCTGTTGCGCGACATGCCGACGCACACCGCGCCGGTGCCTTCCGCTGGCAAGCGCCGGCCCATCCGCGATGTGCTGATGCTGCGCCGCTGGCTGGCCGCCGCCTGTCTGTCGCAGGCGGGTGCGTTCGCGCTCGTCAACGTGTTCGTGCTCTACCTGCAGCAGCGCGCGCCGCACGATGCGCTGCTAGCCAGCAAAGCGGGCACGCTCCACGCGCTCGGCTGGCTCGCGGCGATGTTCGCCAGCCCCTGGTGGGGCGCGCGCAATGATCGCGTGGCGTCCGGGCGGCATTTTCTCCTTGCCGCGTCCGGATGCGCGGCGGCCATTGCACTGCTGCCGCTGGCCACCACGCTCTGGCAGATTGCGCTGCTCCGCGTGATTCACGGCGCGTTGTTTGCCGCACTGGCGCTGTCTGTGCTCGCCCATTGTCATCGGGTGCTTCCCGCAGCGCTGCACGGCACTGCCACGGGCGTGGCGCGAAGCGCGATGACGACCGGCCAACTCGTCGGACCGCTGGCCGTGATGGTCAGTCTGCCGCTCGGTGGCCCGAACGCCGCGCTCTGGGTGACGGCCGCCATGTTCGCCGTATCTGCCCTGCTGGTCTTGCCAGACCGTTCTCCTTCATTCGCCCCTGTCCATGATGCGAGGTGACACCGTGTCAATACTCTCAGTCGACCCTGCAGTCTCAGTGCCGCACGCCAAACGTGTATTCTCCGCGACAACCCCATCGGTCGATCCGGTGGAGCGGCGCCTGATCGAGCAGTTTTTCAACACCTACTGCCGCGAAAGCGGCATCCACGATCCCTGCGGCAGCGCTCACTTGCCGGCCGATCACGCTGTTCCCGCCACGCTCGACCCAACGCTGTCGATATGGCAGGCGTCGGGCCGCCGTACTGCCGTGATCGCACTGCCCCACCCCGATGGCAACCACCGATGGCTCGCGGCCGCGCTCGACTACGTATCACCGATCGGATACCACCAGGTCGCCCACGCCGCAATGCTCGATCCCGAGGATGGCCAGCCCACGCCACTGGTCCAGGCGGAGCCCCTCGTCGACGCCATCGTCGATGCGTTGGCCGCCAGCTTTCCTGCTTCAGCCACGGACGAATGGCCCGCGCGCTTTGCCGCGCTGATGCGCAACGGTGCGCAGAAGGCCCGGCTCTATCACGCCGATGCGCCCGCGCCTTCCGCGCCGTCGACCTTCATCGCCGCCGAGCAGCGCTTGCGCTTCGGCCATGTCTTTCATGGAACATCGAAGGCATCCGAAGGATTCACGCAAGACGACCTGCGCCGATACGCGCCAGAGTTCGGCACCGCGTTTCCGCTGCACTACCTGGCGGTAGCCAACGAGCACTTCGCGTCCCACAGCGCCGGTCACGGACCATTGCCGATTGATCCGGAGGTCATGGCGTTCGCCGCCCCCCTGCTGCGCGACGGCGAGTATCGGCTGCTGCCCTGCCACCCCTGGCAAGCTCGGCACTTGCTGCAGCAACCCGCCATCCGCGCACTGATCGCGCGTGGCGCGCTGCTGTCGCTCGGACAACGGGGCGAACTCGCCTGGCCAACGTCCTCGGTACGTACCGTGTGGCTGCCACGCCAGCGCCTGTTCCTGAAGCTCGCGATCGATGTGCGGATCACCAATTTCGTCCGCAACAATCCTCCCGAGCACGTGCTGCGCGCGCTTGATGCGAGTCGCGCCATCACGCGAGTACCGGCATCGGCCCGCGCCAACGATCGCTTCACGGTACTGACCGAGCTTGGCGGCGCGGTGCTGGCCGTCGACGACCCCGGACTCCGTGCCAGCACAGCGGTCATCTATCGTCAGGGCCTGCCCGAGCGGCATGGCGATACGGCCCAGGTGCTGGCGACTGTGCTGGAAGACCCACCGCATGGCACGAGTCTGCTTGCGACCCACTTGCTCCAGGCGCTGGGCGCATCACCGACGGTGGAAGACGTCAGCCGCTGGTGGGCGCGCTATCTGGAAGTCACCCTGCTGCCGCTAACGCGCCTGTTCGGTGACTATGGCATCAGCCTCGAAGCGCATCTGCAGAACAGCATGGTTGCCTTCCACGAAGGCTGGCCCGCGCACGGCTATGTGCGTGACATGGAGGGCGTCAGCATCAGCCGGCGCCGGTATCCCTGGGCGGACGACCTCTACGGCAGTCCGGCGCTCTACGACGACGACGCAGCGCTGCACCGTTTTGCCTATTACGTGATGGTGAACCACATCGGCCATTGCATCGCGTGCATCGCCCGTACCGGCCATTGCAACGAGGCAACGCTGTGGCAACAGACCGCCCGCGCCCTGCATGACGACGGCCCCACCGCCCGAACGGTACTGGCACAGCTCGCAGCCATGCCCACGCTGCCCGCCAAGGCCAACCTGCTGAGCTGCTTCGGACGGCACGGCGAAACACCGGCCTGGGTAGCCATCGCCAACCCGCTTCATCACCCGCACGCGTAACCGCCATGCAGATCGACGACTATCAAGCCCTGATCCAGAGCGATCACTATCGCCGTGCCACGCAACGCGTGATCCGCCAACTCATGGAGGCGCTGCTGTTCGAGGACGTGTTTCGCGACGCCCACTGGACCACCGGGTCCGTCACGCTCCCAGCCGTTGCAGCCGATGGTCAACCGGTGCGGTACCGTTGCGCGCTCAGGCGCATCGATGCGTTCGGCCGCATCCGTCTGGGCAACGTGATACGCGCGCACGGTGGCGACGAGACGGCGGCGGACGATGTATCGCGCCTGCTGCACGAGCTGGCCGGCCAGTTCGACGCCGATCCCCAGCGCATTCAGCAGTTCGCGATGGAACTGCTATCCACGCAGCTCAAGGATGCGCACTCGCACCACGCGAACGGCGCCAGCGGCCAACTGCTGCGCGACGCCGACTACGACACCGTTGAGGCACGCCTGACTGGCGCGCATCCCTACCACCCGTCCTACAAGTCTCGCCTTGGCTTCACCATGATCGACAACGCGCGTTTCGCCCCGGAATGCGCCTCGGCGGTACATCCCGTGCTGCTGGCCGCGCGACGGGATCGTTGCCGCACATCGGCTAGCGCCACCGTGCCCGGGCAGAACGCTGGCGCCTTGCTGAGTGATACCGCGCGTCAGCACTTTGACGCGGCGCTTGCCCGATACGGCGCTGACCCGGCCGACTACCTGCCGCTACCGGTCCACCCCTGGCAATGGGCGGAGGTTGCCGCGCCGACATTCCACGCCGCCTTCGCGCAAGGTGATCTGATCGCCATCGGCACACTTCCCGAGCGCTACCTGCCCCAGCAATCGATTCGTACGCTGGCCAGCCTGGATCACCCCGGAGCGCCATCGCTGAAACTGGCCATGAACATGGTGAACACGTCGACGTCACGCGTGCTGGCGCCGCATACGGTCTGCAACGCCGCGCCGCTGAGCGACTGGCTGGCCAGCCTGGTGGGAGGCACGACGTGGACGCCCCCGATGGCCGCGCCGATCCTGTTGCGCGAGGTGGCGGGCGTCAGCTACATGCCAGCGGCACCCGCTCAGGGACAGTACGGCGCGTTGTCGTGCATCTGGCGCGAAAGCATCCACGGCCATCTCGCCCCGGGAGAGCGCGCGCTGCCGATGACCGCCCTCGCCCACCGCGACAGCGATGGCGAGCCCCTGCTCGCGCCTTGGCTCGATCGGTACGGTGCCGCCACATGGGTGCGTCGACTGATCGAACGCGCATGGCTGCCGGTGCTGCACCTGCTGTGGGTTCATGGAATCGCCCTGGAATCCCACGCGCAGAACATGCTGCTGATCCACGTGGATGGCCTGCCCGAGCGCGTCGCGCTCAAGGACTTCCACGACGGCGTGCGTTTCTCGCGCCAATGGCTGTCGACGGAGCCGCCCGCGCTGACGGCCCCGCCGCCCGAGCACGCGCTGGTCAATCCAAACTCGTTTATCGAGACCGACGATGCCGACGAACTGCGCGACTTCACCTGCGACGCCCTGTTCTTCGTCAATCTGGCCGAGTTCGGCGCGATGCTGGCCGACCATGGCTATCTGGAAGAACCTGAGTTCTGGCGCATCGTCGCCGCCGTGATCCGCGATTACCAGGCCGATCATCCGGATCTGGCGGAACGATTTGCGCGCTTCGACTGCTTTGCGCCGACCATGGCCATCGAGCTACTGGCAAGCCGCCGCTTTCTGCCGGAAGTCCGCCTGCGCACACGCGACGCGCCGAACCCGCTCGCAAGTGCGCCCACATCAGCGGCTGCAACCAGCCTTACGACAGCCCACGCACCGACGGAGGCATCGTGCAATCGTTGAAGGAGCGCTTGTTCACGCCAGGCAGCGAACCCATCGTCGGCCTGTTCTGCTCAACGCCGACACCGCTTACGGTGGAACTGATCGCCGCCGCTGGCTACGACTTCGCGGTGATCGATCTGGAACACACGTTGATCGATGGCGCATTGCTTGGCGCGATGCTTCTGGCGGCACGTGCCAGTGGCATCGCTCCGCTGGTGCGCGTGGCAGCGTTGCATCAGGTGGCGCCGGCGCTGGACGCCGGCGCGCAAGGAATCGTCTTCCCGCGCATCACCAGTGCGGCGCGGGCAAGCGAAGCGGTGGCCTGCTGCCACTACACCTGCGGCATCCCGGCAGGCAGGCGCGGCCTCAATGCCACCTGGCACAGCGGCTACGGCCGAGACGATCTGTGCGAAGCCACCGAGGACGCCGCACGGCACACGCTCGTGGTGGCGATGATCGAAGACGCCGCGGGCTTGCGCAACGCCGATGAGATCGCGGCGCAACGGGGCGTCGACGTGCTGCTCGAGGGTGCGGCCGATCTCTCCCAGTCGCTGGGTGTGCCATGGCAAACCCGCCATCCGCACGTGCGCGACGCCGTGGAAACGATCGCCGCCGCCGCGCAGCGTCATGACAAACACTTCTGCGCCCTGCCCCGCACGCCCGATGACGCCGCCGCATGGCGTGCACGGGGCACGCGGATGATGGTGCTTGGCGACGATCGCGGCATCGCCCGCCGTGCGATGGTCGCCCACCGGCAGACGTGCATCGCCTAGCAGCATGAGGACATAAGCTGCCTCGAACAGGAACAACCATGGATCTGACACACGTTACCCGCTATATCGCCGGGCAGGACACTCGCGAGCCGGTCTGCGCCTATCTCTACGATCTCGACGATCTGCGCCTGCGCACGACACGCTTGCGGGCGGCGCTGCCGGAGCAATGCGCACTGTATTACGCCGTGAAGGCCAACAGCGACGCGCCTGTCCTTCGGGCCCTGCTGGGTGTAGCCGATGGCTTCGAAGTGGCCTCGTTCGGCGAGATCGAGCGCGTCCGCGGCGTCGATGCCGAAGTACCCATCGCATTCGGCGGCCCGGGCAAGACCGATGCCGAGCTCGAAGGCGCGCTGCGTCTTGACGTCGGCCTGATTCACGTGGAAAGCACGCTGCAGCTAAGTCGGCTGGATGCCGTAGCAAGACGGCAAGGCCGCTGCGCCGATGTGCTGCTTCGCGCGAACCCCGCCTACGGTCTGCCCGGCGCCACGCTCCGGATGGGCGGCAGCGCCACGCAGTTCGGCATCGACGAGGCCCTGCTACCCGATGTGCTGGCGCTGTCCCGCACGATGCCCAATGTGCGCGTGGTTGGCCTGCATGTGCACGCCGGGTCGAACAGTCTCGATGCCGACACCCATCTGGCCCTGATCGGTCGCCATATCGCGCTGGCCAAGCGCCTGCGCGACCTGCACGGCCTGACACTCGAGTGGCTGAACGTCGGGGGTGGCATCGGTATCGACTATCAGAATCCGGAGCGCCACTTCGACTGGGGCCGTTTCTGCCATGGACTGGCCGCCCTGCTGCGGGAGACCGCGCCGAATACGCGCATCGTCTTCGAGTGCGGCCGCTTTATCAGCGCGGGCTGTGGCTGCTATGTTGCCGAGGTCGTCGACCTGAAGCGGAATCACGACAAATGGTTCGCCGTGCTGCGCGGTGGCACGCACCACTTCCGGCTGCCCGTGTCATGGCAGCACAACCATCCGTTCCAGGTGCTGCCGAATGACCAATGGGACTATCCGTTTCCGAGGCCCGTGGTTGAGCGGCAGCCGGTGACGCTGTGTGGCGAACTCTGTACGCCGAAGGATGTGCTGGCGCGCGAGGTGCCGGTGGATCGGCTGCGTGTCGGAGATCGCATCGCGTTCACCATGGCCGGCGCGTACGGCTGGCATATCTCCCACCACGACTTCCTGAGCCATCCGCACCCCGAGCGCGTGTTCATCGGTGGTCAACCTTGATCCCACCAGGACGATTCGAAAGGAATGCTTGCCCCGGGGGCGAGCCCGATATACGGTGAAACCGGACGGTCCGGTGGTGTGTCGTGCTCACCGGCCGGTCCGGTAACGATCGGGAGCGCGTGCCACGGCGCGCCGTTCCGCAAGGAGAACAACCATGATGGAAATTCTGGACGGCTTTCCCGCAAACGTCGTCGCGGTGCACGGCAACGGCAAGCTGACGCGGGATGACTACGAGAAGGTGCTGATTCCCGCCATCGATGCCGTGCTGACCGGCCGCGAGAAGGTGCGCCTCTACTACGAGCTGGGGCCCGACTTCACGATAACGAGCATGGAGCCCGGCGCCCTGTGGGACGATTTCAAGCTCGGCGTGTCGCACTACCTGAAATGGGAATCCGTTGCGCTGGTCACCGACCATGACTGGGTCCGGCACTCGATCAATGTGTTCCGGTTCCTGGTGCCCGGGCAAATCCGCACGTTCACAATGAGCCAGTCCCGCGAAGCCCGCGAGTGGATCGTCGGGTAGATTCCCGGGCCGTTGTCATGCCGGGTGGCACATCGCCGCCTGGCATGACGAGGCGCGCTTAGTAGTCCACGGTCATGGACAGCTTGAACGTGCGAGGTTGGCCAACCACCAGATAGCCGCCATACGACGAGGCCCAGTAATCCTTGTCCGCAAGGTTTTCCACCGACGCACGCATCGTGTAGCGCATCTGCGCGGCCTTGAACGTGTATCGCGCGCCCAGATCGAAACGGTTCCAGGACGGCAGGCTGATCGTGTTGGTCGCATTGGCTTGCTGGCTGCCGGTCTGGATGTATCGACCCGAGACGGTCAACCCCGGCACGAAAGGCAGGTCGTATTCGGCACTTGCCGTCAGCGTGTAGTTCGGCACGCCAATCGCTTCCTTGCCCTCGGTCGCGGCATTGCCGGTGTTCGACATCTTCGTATCGATATAGCCGATGCCGCCCAGCAGACGGAGCCCGCGCACCGGCTCGCCAAACACGCTCCACTCGACGCCACGGTTGCGCTGCTCGCCAGCCACCGAGAATATGTTCCCTTGCGTAACGCCGTTGGGTTGCTTGATCTGGAAGAACGCAAGCGTTGTGCCGTACTTGCCCGCATCGTACTTGACGCCGGCCTCATCCTGCTTCGACTTGATCGGCGGGAATACGTCGTTCCGGTTCGTCGCGCTTGACGGCGGCGTTGGCCCGGCGGCCAGTCCTTCGATATGGTTGTAGTAGACCGACAGGTTCTGGAGCGGCTTGATCACGATGCCGAACATCGGCGACGTTGCCGAATCGCCATATGCGGTGACCGCGTTGGTGCCATACGCGTAGCCGCGCGTGTTGATCACTTGATGCCGGACGCCTGCCGTAAGCAGCACGCGGTCGTCCAGGAACGACATCGTGTCAGCCACCGACACGCCGTTCAGGTTCGTTCGGCCAGTCACCTGCGGATCGGTCATGCTGCTGCCCGTATATGCCGTGGCTGGACGCGCAACGACAGGGGCATCGTAAAGGTTGGTCGCGTACGTGCGGGACATCTCGTAGGCCGATCGTTTTTCCTGCTCCAATCCGGACCACCCCAGATTCACGCTGTGCTTGACGGGACCCGTCACGAATCGACCCCGAATCCCAACCTCTCCGGTGGTTGTGTCCTGCTTGAACGGCACGCTGAGCCGCTGCGAGGTGCCGAAGCCGTCGTTGCCGACCGTGGCGCCGCCGTAGTTGCCGATCTCGTTGCTGTGATGCATGCCGAAGGCCGCATACGCCGTCCAGTCCTTCGCAAAGTCGTACTCGGCGCGAATCGTCCCCCACGTATCCTCAAGCATCGAGTTCGTCCAAGGTTGCGCGAAATTCGAACTCGCCGACGGCACGGGCGGCAGGGCCGTCGCTCCCGAAGTCAGCTGGATCGTGCTTCTTCCCTGATTCACCGTCTGCTTCTGATAGCCAAAATCGGCATTGACGCGAAACGCCTCGCCCTGGTAATCGAGTCCGAGCGTCAGCAGACGCTGCTGGCGGTTCTCGGAGTCGACCGGGGTATCGCCCCCACGCGCCATCGCGTTGATCCGCGCCCCAAACTCCTTGGCGTTGCCAAAGCGGCGGCCGACATCGACTGCGCCACCCACTTGGGCATCACTGGTGTAGTCGATCGTTGCCTGCGTGATCGGCGCCACCGTGGCGTACTTCGGGACGAGGTTGATGCCCCCGCCAATGCCGGTACCGGTTGGCGATACGCCGTTGAGGAACGCGCTGGCGCCCCGGAACGTTTCCACCCGATCGACCGCTTCCGCCGCCACGAGCTGACGCGGCGCGATGCCGAACAGGCCGTTCCAGCCCAGGTCGTCGCCAGTCAGCTGGAAACCGCGCACCATGTACGTCTCGGAGAAATTGCCGAAGCCGTAGCTGGAGCGGATAAACGGATCGTCGGCCAGCACGCCAGCAATACTTCGTGCCTGCTGATTCTGGATGGCCTGCGACGTGTACGTCGTCATGCTGAACGGCACATCCATGAAGTCCTGATTGCCGAGCACGCCAAGCCGGCCACCGCGTGCGACCTGCCCGCCCGCATAGGGCGGCGGCAACTGATCAGGAGTTGCGTCGCCGTGCACGGTCACGGTGGGCAACGTCGCCGCGGCTTGCGGTGCGCCTGACGATTGGGAAGGCTGCGCGTCTTCCTGTGCCAGCGCCACGGACGGGAGTACGCCGGCTGCCGCCAGCGCCACGACCAGATGGCGCAGGTAAATCGGGGATGGCCGCAAGGCACGCGGTTGAACACTACGCTCTACAGCAAGAGACAAGATAAGACTCCAAAAGGAAATAACCCCCTTGCACCACGGCCCGATCCAAAAGCCGTAGGGGCAAGGCATAACCCGTGTCCGCGAATGTTTTTTTCCACCCGTTCGCTACTGAAAGCAGATCAATGCGAGGGCGGTGGTAACGCCAATGCCAATCGCCACGCGTGCAAGACGTGGCGTGGCACGAGGCGCCCAGGTGAATGCGCCGATCGCAGTCAGCGCACCGATTGTCAGAAGTCCAGTCCAGTAGATGACGCCGAAAGCCCAGCCCTCGGCGAACACGCATGCGGCCAGCGCCGCCAGTAGCGCCAGCGTGCCGAGCACGCGCAGCCGCGCGACACGCGCGGGGGATGGCGCGCTGCCGCGCCCGAACATGTCGGCGTGATGGCGCTCGATGGCCTGGGCTAGCCACGTAAAGCCGCCCACGGCAAAGGCAAGGCCGGCGACGCTCGCGGCTGGCTCGACGCTCATGGCGACACCTCCGCCGCGCCGTGCCTGACTGCAAGAGCTGCGCGTTTTTCGGGGCCCCGTTTGCCAAGCATCCATGCGGCGGCACCAATACCAATGCCGATGGCAAGCACGGTCAGATCGAAACCGGCGACGGCAATCGGGCCGTGACGCAGCGTTACCCCGAGGTGCGAGGTGGTAGTGATGGCGTTGAGCACCGGGAGTCCCGCGAACAACCCCGCCCCGGTCCACAGCAGCACGCACCACATCTCTCGCGTGGGTTTCCATTGCGCCAGCAGCGCCGCCACCGCCCAGGCACCGAAGAAGGCCTGGATCTCCATGCCGGAGCGCTGGGCCATGTCGACCGGAAGCAGCCGGTTCGCCCAGAAGTAAGCAGCGAAGGCAATCGGCAAACCCGCGATGACACCGAGGTTGAGCGCCTCGACGAGCCGCAGCCCGAACGGCACGCGCCCGATGGCGGCGATACGCTTTGCATGGCTCTGGCGCGTCTTGACCGCCCACAGCAACGCGCCAGTGGCCACCATCAGCGCACCGGCCAGCCCAGAGACAAAAAACAGCGCGCGCAGTAACGGCGGTGCGAAATGCGCCACGTGCAGGCCGACCATCGTGCTGCGTGTGGCGCTGGCTGCGGCCACGCTCTCGCCAAGCGCGGCCTGAACGGCAGCAGTGGTGCCCGAAAACACCATGACGGGCAGCGTGGTGCCGATATCGCGGCTCTCCGCACGCGTCAGGGAGACGGTGGCATTGGCATTGTTGGGCTGCTCCACCGCTATCCGCTGCGGCGGCGTGCCGTGCCAGCGCGCCATGGCCTGCTCCACCATCGGCGCGATCGGCGCCAGTGCCGCTGCTTCGTTCGCCGCCTTGACGCGCGGCGCGCGAGCCGCGAGTTCGGCCGTGAATGCCTTCTCGTCGCCCTTGTAGACAGCCTGGATGCCCCACGGCATGTACATGAACAGGAGTGTCACCAGGCCCGTATAGGTGATCATCAGATGGAATGGCAGCGCCAGCACCGCCAAGGCGTTGTGCCCATCGAGCCAGGAGCGCGGGCCCTTGCGCGGACGGAACGTGAAGAAGTCCGTGAAGATGCGCCGATGCGTGATCACGCCGCTGATGATCGCCACGAGCATGAACATCGCGCAGATGCCAACGATCCAGCGTGCCTGGACCGCGGGCATGTAGTGCAGGTCGAAATGCAGCCGATAGAGGAATTCGCCACCACGCGTATCGCGCGCGCCGGGAATCGGCATACCCGTGCGGGCATCGAGCGTGCGTGATTCGAGGCGCGCGCGATTGCCCTTGCCGGCATCGGCCGGGCCGGGCTTGCGCAACCAGAATACGGAGATCGCGGGACGCCGGGCATCTGGCAGGTTGATGAACCAGCGCTCGGCGCCAGGCGCCTCGCGTTGCAGGTATGCGTAGGCACGCTGCGCGACGTCAGCGGCGGATACGTCTCCCTCCAACGACGCGTGCAGCTCCGGCTTCATCCATAGCGAGATCTCGTCCTTGACGTAGCTTGCCGTGCCGCCGCAGAACACCAGGAACAGGACCCAGCACACCAACAGCCCCGACCACGTATGCAGCCAGGCCATCGACTGCCTCAATCCCGCCCCCTTCTTCAGTTCAGCCATCACGCACCGCGCAGGATCGACCATCCGGCGGCCATCAGCACGCCAGGCACACACAAGCCAATCCAGGCGCGCCACGCGGTACTGGCCGCGAACACCCAGATCACGGCCAACGCAAACCAGAGGAACGACATCAACGTCGCCGTCATCACGGCTTCCGACCGTGCGACATCGGTCCACCGCACCAGTGCCAGCGACAGGCAGCCAGTACAAAGGGCAGCCACCGCATAGCCACCAACAACGGCGGCAATCACCCGCGAGCCGATTGCCATGCGATATCCGACCGACACACGCTGCTTCATGATTCGACGACTTCCGTTCAGGCCCAACAAACACAAACGCATATGATAATGGTTTGCATTACGGATTCGAGCCGGGAACGATGAACGGGGGTTGTGCGTGGGGTAAGACATTGGCAGACATGTTGCTTTCTCGACGAATCGGCACCGTATGGGTAGCAAAAAGATAACTACAGTACGCTTGCGTGGCCGATCGGGTGCCCCTTTCTGGAAACGACCCGAGCATCACCTCCCGCTTGACCATCATCCCGGCGTTGTTATAAATACAAATCATTTGCATTCGTATTAGTATTTGGCGCTTTTGTCGAATTCAGCCGCATCCGGGTGCGGAGCCACGCACCAGAACAACAACAATCCAGGAAGTCTGTATGTCCATGCTTGATTCACTCGACAGGCACGCGAGCTTGCGCGCGCGTAATTCGACGCACTCGACGCACTCGACGCGCTCGGCACGCCCGCTGCCGATCCTGTCGCCAATAGCCATTGCCGCGCTGAGCTTCAGCCTTTCGCAGCCAGCGCAGGCACAGTCGCAGGACACAGCCGACGCGACCACGTTGCCGGCGGCTACCGTGGTGGCGGACCGCTCTGGGGAGGCCGTCAAGGTGGAACGGGTCAATAGCGGCGCGCTGGGCGACCGCAAGCCCGTGGATACCCCCTACTCCGTGGTGGCCGTATCGGGCGACGAGATCCAGCAACGCCTGGCGCAGACGGCCAACGACGTGTTCAAGTACGACCCGGCCGTGTCGGTGCTGGGCGATAACGCGCGGACCGAGAACTCCTATTTCGCTGTGCGCGGCATGCGCGTGGACCTGCTCAATGGCACCAAGGTAGACGGGCAGAATTTCGTCACGTGGGATGCCGACATGCCACTCGAGCCATTCGAACAGGTGGAACTGCTCAAGGGGCTGTCAGGCTTCATGTACGGCTTCGGCTCGCCCGGCGGCATCATCAACTATGTGGTGAAACGTCCGACGGACAAGCCGCTGCGAGAAGTCACGGTCGGCTATCAGGCCAACAGCGTCTGGAGCGAGAAAGTCGACCTCGGCGGCCGCTTCGGCGTGAATGATCGCTTCGGCTATCGGATCAATGCGGTCAACGAGGATGGCAACACCAACGAGCCAAACGTGCATGTGCGGCGCCAGGTCTTCTCGCTGGCCACGGATTTCCGCATCACCCCGGACCTCACATGGAATGCCGACGTCATGTACTGGAAGCGCAAGTCGCAGGGCACGATCTTCGGCCTGTCGTTCGCGTCGGACCTGTCCATCCCGCCCGCCAGCAGCGTGGCCCGGAATCTGGCACAGCCATGGTCGTCGCACGAAACCGACACACTTACCGTAGGCACCGGCGTGGACTACCGCATCAACGATGCCTGGCAGGCCAGCTTCAAGTATCGATTTGCGCGGCAGAACCGGCTTAACGCCGACAGCTTCCTGTACGTCACCAACAGTTCCGGGGATTTCTCTGACACCAACTACCGCTGGAAGACCGCCTACTACTACCAGGCGTACGACGCAATGGTGCAGGGCAAGTTCGAGACGGGTGCGATCAAGCACGATATCGTTGCCGGCATCGGCTACCTGTCGCAAGTGCGCGAACTCGACAACGGTCTTGGCGGCAATGGCATCCCCATGGGCACCAGCAATCTGTATAACCCGGTGCCGCTGCCCGAGCAGCCGGGCGTGGGCAAGGACTACATCCCGTACCGCGACTACAGGATTCAGCAGAAATCGGTCTACCTGAGCGACACAATCCAGTTCACGCCACGTTTTTCGGTACTGGCCGGCGTGCGCTACAACGACTTCACGCAGGACAACTACGATCCGTCGCAAGTCAAAACCTCGCACTACAGCGCGACTCCGTTCACCCCAACCGTTGCGCTGATGTACAAAACCGACGACTTCTCCACGGCGTATGTCAGCTACGTGGAGTCGCTGGAGCAAGGAGGCTCGGCGGGCGTCACCAATGTCAACGCCGGGCAGACCCATGGTCCACTCAAGAGCCGGCAGTATGAACTTGGCTTCAAGACCGACCGCGACAAGTGGGGCGCCAACGTCGCGCTGTTCCGCGTCGAAAAGGGCTACGAGTACACCAACTCGGCCAACTACTTCGTGCAGGACGGCAGCCAGCGTTTCACCGGTCTGGACACAAGCGGCTGGTTGCGCGTAGCACGCGATGTACGGCTGATGGGCGGTGTGCTGTGGCTCGACACGAAGACCTCTGGCGTGGACGATCCCCTGGTCAATGGCAAGCGCGTATTTGCCACGCCGAACTACATCGTGACGGGCCGCATCGAGTACGACACCCCGTTCGCCCCCGGCCTGACGCTGTGGACCGGCGCCAAGGTAACCGGCGAAATGTATGTCAATTCGGCTAACACGCAGCACATACCGTCATACACCACCGCCGATGTGGGCGCGCGCTACACCACGCGCATGGCCGGCAAGACGCTGACGGTGCGCGCCGTGGTCAATAATGTGTTTGGACGCCGGTACTGGACGACCACGTACGACGGCTTTGTCCTGCCAGCGTCAACACGCACGTTCCTGGCGAATGCGTCGCTTCAGTTCTGACGGACACGCGCACCGTAAGCATCCATTGGCTGCCCCGGCCCTGCCCCCTACCGCCTGAACTCAAATTTCGGCTGGCACTCGTGGTGGCGCTTCGAGGAAGCGCAAGGGTCGCCCCAGAGGAGTCATCCCGACGAGCGCTTCGTCCCGCACGACGATGTGGCCACGCACCACGGTATGGATCGGCCAGCCCGTAACACCGACGCCGTCATAGGGTGTCCACCCACTGACACTCGCGATCCAGTCGTTGCGAATGGTCCTGCGAGCCTCCAGATCGACCAGCGTCAAGTCGGCGTCGTAGCCAAGCGCGATACGGCCCTTCCCTTCGACACCGAAGATCCGGGCCGGGCCGGCGCTTGTCAGGTCGACGAATCGCTGAAGACTCAATTGGCCACGATGCACATGGTCGAGCATCACCGGCACCAGTGTCTGCACACCGGTCATGCCGCTGGGCGAAGCTGGATATGGACGACGCTTCTCCTCAAGCCTGTGAGGCGCATGGTCACTACCGATGACATCGACGACGCCCTCGCGAATTGCTTGCCATAGGGCGTCCCGGTGGCGACTTTCGCGCACTGGTGGATTCATTTGCGCCAGCGTCCCCAGCCGCTCGTAGCATTCTGGCGCCTCCAGGGTCAGGTGGTGCGGCGTCACTTCAACTGTCACGCGATCCTTCCGATCCGATAGGAAGGCAATCTCTTCGGCAGTCGAAACATGCAGGATATGAAGGCGCCGCCCAGTATCCCCGGCAAGCTTCACGATGCGCTGCGTGGCCAGCAATGCGCTGCTGGCGTCGCGCCAGACCGGGTGCTGGCGCACGTCGCCGCTCGACTCAGCGATGACCTTGCGGTCGCGCAGGCGGGCCTCATCCTCAGCATGCACGGCCATCCTGCGGCGACCGTGCGCCAGGATCCGACATAGCACCTCGTCTTCATCCGCCAGCAGGTCGCCGAACGAGCTGCCCATGAAGACCTTCACGCCAGCACAACCAGGCAGACTCTCCAGGTACTCCAGGTGCTCGGCATTCACCGACGACCCGCCGATGTAGAACGCGTGGTCGCACCACGCACGGCCCCGTGCCGCATCAAGCTTGGCCCGGAGATCCTCTGCACGCAATGTGAGCGGTTGCGTGTTCGGCATCTCGAATACCGCCGTGACGCCGCCCAGCACCGCACCGCGCGTGCCGGCCTCCAACGTCTCCTTGTGCGTCAAACCGGGCTCGCGGAAATGCACCTGACTATCGATAACCCCCGGCAGTACGTGCAGACCCTTCGCGTGGAGCGTGGCATCGGCCGTCCACGAGCGCTGGAGGTCTCCAAGCGCCACGATGCGACCGGCTGCACATGCGACATCGGCGCACTCGACACCGTTGGGGGTGACGATGGCCCCGCCGATCACCAGCAAGTCCGCATGGCGGCGTACCGATGGCAGCCCAACGCCGGGGACTGTTCCATCCGTCACGCTGTGTCCTCCACGATTGCGCGTGGCAGCGTGGAGCGTGGGAGCGACTGACATGTTTCAGAACTCGTTCTGGATGGCTTTGTATCCGCGCACCAACGCGTTGTTGGTCAGCGCGACATCTTCGGAAAACTCGCTGGCGTCGACGGACACCTTGGGGAGTGTGGCAAGGTCGGTGGATCGTCCAATGCGCATCGTCGACGGAACATGGAAGCCGGCCGGCAAATGGCAGCCATCGACCACGGCGTTGAAGCGCACCACGCAGCCGTCTTCCACAACGCAGTCGAACAGCACGCTGTTGAACCCGATAAACACCCCATTGCCGACCCGGCACGGACCGTGGACGATGGCACGATGCGCGATCGAGGTACGTTCCCCGATCGATACCCGCGCGCCAGACTTGGAATGGATGACGACGCCGTCCTGGATGTTGGAATGCGCGCCAATCAGGATCGGCTCAAGCTGCCCGTTGGCATCTACCTCGTCGGCACGAATCACCGCGTAGGGACCGATAAATACGTTCTCCGCAACAACGACCTTGCCGCACAGGACGGCCGTCGGGTCAACGAAGGCGCTCGGGTGAATCTGCGGCAGATCGCCGCTCGGGTTCTTTCTGATCATGTAGCGGATTCCTGGCGTGCTAATCCGCACGCGCGCGTTTTAACCGTTCGAACAACGCCGGGTCGCTCCATTGCGCCGTGATGGCTGGCGCGAAGACGATGGATTCAAGATCGATGCGTCCCATGCGGGGATTCTCGGCGTCCTCACGGAAACACTGCGCATAGCCGGTCTCCGTTTCATGGACGATGACGGAGTGCAATCGCACGTCACCCTCGCCATTGCGCAAGGCGGTTGTGGCTAGCACCGCATCCACCAACAGGAAGAACAACCTTGAAAATTGTTCGGCGCTTGGCGACACCGGTATCAACACCCAACGCTCTGAATGCTGGCGCATGGCCGCCAGATACGCTGGGTCGTCGCCGGCCCATAGCGTGACCGCATGGTCGAAGGCGTCGATCAGCGTAAACGCGCCGCCTTTGAGCAGGCCGAAGTCATAGACCATCTGTCCATGGTCGAGTGAGTGTGCCTCCAGCAGTAACTCGATCTTGTACGAATGCCCGTGGATGGAATGCGAGCAGCGCCTCGTGCTGCATCCGCGCACGATATGGGCGTTCTCGAAGCGGAAGAGCTTGCGAATCAGCATGGCTTCGTCACGTGCGCCCGCCGCCCTTATGCCGGAGTTCCATCGACAAGGGTCCAGGTACTCCCATTGGCCGTGTCGTGAACCAGGACACCGGCCGCGCCAAGTTCCTCACGCAGCGCGTCTGCCCGTGCGAAGTCGCGGCGCTTGCGGGCCTGCTCGCGCTCCGCGACCAGATGGTCAATCCGTGCCGCGTCCGCGGTAGTGGCGAGACCGTGGGTGACTGCTGGCCCGGCCAATCCCCGGAGCGCGAAGTCAGGGTCCTGCTGGAACAATCCGAGTAACCGTCCCGACGCCATCACCCGTGCCTTGGCCACGGATCGGCTGGCATCGGCACCTGCCTTTTCCAGCTCGGCGAGCAACACGTGGAGTCGCGCCAGCGCACCCGGAATGTTCAGATCATTGTTGAGGGCCGCGATTACCTCCTCGTCAGGCTCTTCGCCGGGCGAGATCTCGATGTGTTCGACTGCCTTCAGGCCCCGGTAGAAGCGCAACAGCGTCTGGCGCGCCGTCAACAGGCGCTGCGCGTTCCAGTCTAGAGGATGCCGGTAATGCGCCGAAAGCAGCGCCAGTCGTATCGCTTCCCCCGGCGCCTGACCCAGCAGATCGCGCAGCAGCAAAACGTTGCCGAGCGACTTGGACATCTTCTGACCGTCCACGGTAACGAAGCTGTTGTGAACCCAGGTGCGGCAGTACAACTCGCCATTCGCGCAAGTGCCCTGGGCAATCTCATTCTCGTGATGCGGGAAGATCAGATCCTGGCCGCCCCCGTGGATGTCGATCGTGCTTCCCAGGTGTTGCCCGATCATGGCTGAGCATTCGATATGCCAACCTGGCCGCCCGCGTCCCCATGGACTCGGCCAACCCGGAAGCTCGGCAGTGGACGGCTTCCAGAGGACAAAGTCCAGCGGATCGCGCTTGTACGGTGCGACCTCGACGCGCGCGCCGGCGAGCATGTCCTGTGGTCGGCGACCCGAAAGCTGGCCATACGCGGGAAAGGACGGCACGTGAAACAGGACATGATCCTGTTCGACATAGGCATTCCCGTTTGCGATCAGCCGCCGTATCAACGCAATGATCGCGGGGATGTGCTCGGTGACGCGCGGCTCCAGGTCAGGAACCAGCACGCCCAGCGCCCGCATGTCTTCGTGGTAGGCATCGATGTAGCGCGCAGTAATGGTGCCGATAGGCACGCCCTCCGCCGCCGCGCTCGCGTTGATCTTGTCGTCCACATCGGTGAAGTTGCGGGCGTAGACCACTTCTGCGTACTGCTCGCGCAGTAGCCGCGCCAGCACGTCGAAGACAACGGCCGGCCTGGCATTGCCGATATGCGCGAAGTTGTAGACCGTTGGCCCGCAGACATACATCGCGACGCGGCCCGGCTGCCCAGTCCGCAAGGGCTCCTTCTTGCGGGTCAGCGAGTTGTAGAGGCTGAGCGCGGAAGTCATGCGGCCACCTCCCGTGCATGCTTCGTCTGCAACGGCGCTGCCCAAGCCACCGCATCATGAGGATGGAGACTCTCAAGGTGCCGAACGTGAACCCTGGGATTTGCGAAACGTCCGTCCAGCGCAACCTGAATGCGGCGCGCCGCGTCTTCAACGAACATAAGATTCTGGCCATTCAGCGCGGCGAATGCCTGCTCATCGGCGCGCTTGACGGCAGTCTGTACTGGCGTGCCCAGCGCGCGCTCGATGTGGTCGACCAGGTCGAGAAGCCCCAGGTTCGGCAAATCAACGGCAACGTCCACGGTGATCGCCGCCTCACTGCGCTGGCTGTGCGGCGTCGCCAGCGTGCCGTGTTGCCGCAACCAGGCCAAGACTCTGGCGACGTCGACTCGACGCTCATGCGCGAACGCCTTCTCAAACCCTTGCTCTACCAGTTGCCGGGCCAACGCCGCGGAGCACGGGCAAGTCGACGAGTAGCCTGCCGTGATCCGGCCCGTCAGCGCAAAGACATTGCCGACCAGCGATGCGTCCAACCGCACCGGATACGACTTCCATCCTGCAATGCCTTCCGTGACCAATGCGGAGCGACGGACTAGCAGATCAAAACGCAGGCGTAGCCGCGCGCTGCCTGTCTCGCAATCGCGATGACTGTCCACCATCGCTTCAAGCAACTGCCGTATGCGGATGGGCGAAAGCCCCTCGCCGTCGTCCAGCGCATCCAGCAGCGCGTACAGGCGAGACATATGGATCCCCTTGACCCTGGGCGCGGGCAGGTCGACATGAAGGTCCGCGCGGGCGTGTAACTGGCGCCGATAGCCAGGCTCGACAAGCCTGATTGGCAGGTCAATGCCCTGCATGCCGACCCACTCCAGCGGGGTGAAGGTCGGGGAGACGTCGGTCAGGGAAACGTCGGGAAGGGCTGCGCTCATGCTTTCGTTCGGATTGGGAAGGCATCCCCAATGTCCTAGGCGCATGGGGAGCCCAAAGTGTCAGGGCCAGTCAGGAAAGGGGTTGTGCCAGGTGGCCCACGCATCGGGACCCTGCGCCATCTCGTCGTCCGTCAACAGGCAGGCGTCCAGACATCTACGAAGTTCGAGCTCGCCCATGTCGACACCAATCAGCACGATTTCCTGACGCGCATCGCCGACGCTGTCGTCCCATTTGGCGCGAATCAAGGCAACGGACTCCGGGTCGTCCGGCCAGCGCTCGGGCGGCACCGCGGCCCACCAGTAGCCTGCCGGACCGTGCCTGGCAACGGCGCCAGCCTGAGACCAGGTTCCTGCGAGCGTCGGATGGCTTGCCAGCCAGAAGAACCCCTTTGATCGCACCACACCCGGCCATTCGGCCGCGACAAACGCGTGGAAGCGTTGAGGATGAAATGGTCGACGGGCGCCGTAGACGAAGCTGCGAATGCCGTATTCCTCCGTCTCAGGCATGTGCTGGCCGCGCATTTCCTGTAACCAGCCGGGCGCTTTCGATGCTTCCTCGAAATCGAACAAACCCGTGCCGAGCACCCGCTCGAGTGGCACCCGGCCAAACTCGGCGATTTCGATTTGTGCCCTGGGGTTGAGGGCACGCAGCATGGCCAGGAGGCGCTCGCGGTCCGCGTCGGCGATCAGATCGACCTTGTTCAAGACCAGCACATCACAGAATTCGACCTGATCGATCAGGAGGTCTACGACGGTGCGCGTATCCTCTTCGCCCAGTGACTCGCCGCGCGATTGCAGACTGTCGCGCGAACCGTAGTCCCGGAGGAAATTGAAGGCGTCGACCACCGTGACCATGGTGTCCAGATGAGCAACCTCATTGAGACTGCGGCCATCTTCGCCTTCGAACGTAAAGGTCTCCGCCACCGGCAGGGGCTCCGAGATCCCGGTAGATTCGATAACCAGTTGGTCGAATCGCCCTTCCCTGGCCAGCCGGTCGACTTCCAGCAGAAGATCTTCGCGCAGCGTGCAGCAGATGCACCCGTTGCTCATCTCCACCAATGTCTCTTCCGTCCGCGAAAGATTGGCGCCGCCATCCCGGACAAGCGCCGCATCGATGTTGACGTCGGACATGTCGTTGACGATCACCGCGACGCGACGACCCTCACGGTTATGGAGGATGTGATTAAGCAAGGTGGTCTTGCCCGCGCCGAGGAAGCCCGAGAGCACGGTGACAGGAAGCTTGGCTGGAAGCATGGGGATTTGGTTTGCCCGCAAGGCATCCTGCCAAATGCGGGCGATCTGTTAATGCAACATTGTTGCAAACAGATCTTAAATGCAACCATGTTGCATTTCAAGCCAAATCTTCAAAGTCCCCAAAGCGACGAGCGTGGCAACACCAACAGCGCCGTCGGAGTCGGGGCCAGCTTGTAGCGATCGAAATCGACATGCGGGCCCCGCCGCCTCCTTCTATCTGCGTTGCCTGAATGCAACTTGGGCTGATGTCCCGTACTGCCAGGCGATCTGCCACAGCATCGTGGCACGAAATGCGAAGACCGAGGCATCAGATGTCAACTGCATGGGGAAAAAGGCCTGCAGCATGGATCCTCCCGTCATCGATCACGTATCCGAAGTGGGTAACTCCATTCTTCAGCGCAGAATCATTGGTCTGATGGCAGCGGGCCATCGCCTCGTTACGGTGCGATCACCGATTACCCGGCATGTTGTGCACGTTGCCGTGATGACCCCAGAGAACGCCTCCATCATCGATCGCATCCCACTCTGGCGAGCCAAGCGGCTCATCCACGCAGGCGCGATCGTTCCAGATACCGGCAACCTCGATTCAGCAAATGAGTTGCTGCTGTCGAGAACTGCAAATCGAGATCGATTTGGCTAGTTCGCGTGCTGCCTGGCCCCATGGTCACTCTCAATGCCAGGCAGTCCCCACCTGGACATATATGGCGTTCTGATCCTTGCTGTGCGCGACATCGAGTCCCATAGCAAGTCCAAGCCTTCTGGCTATCAGGTATCGGAAGCCCATCCCTACGCTGACCACGTTTTCCGCGTCCGAGAAAGATTGGCGGCCGTAAGCCTTGCCGAGTCCCGAGAATCCAAGGACAGACCAACGCGGCTTGATATCCCAACGCAATTCGACCTCCGTCGCAATGGCGTTGCGGTCCTGGTAACGCGCCTTCTTTACGCCACGAAGGTCAATATAGGGCTGAACAAAGAACGGTACGTCTCCTGTCGAGAAACGCGTGTCCGCTCTCAGTCCCAGGACAATTGACTTGCCAAGAGGTAGCCAGGTGTAGCCGCGCGCCGCATACATGTTGTAGTTCTGCGTGCTACCTATACCGTCGCGAGCGAATTGGGTTTCGATTTCGGCAAAGCTGCCACGGTTAGGGAAGAAAATGTTGTCCCGAGAATCGTAGTCGATCACAAGGCTCGCCGCGCTGATACGCTGATCCCGACCTTGACCGGTGACGTCAGACGGGTTCTGTCCGAACTTGAACGTCGCGTTGGCATCGAAAAAGATATAGCGTGGCCCAGCGAACCATCGGCTGTTTCCAATGCGGACCAGTAGCTGCTGGAAGAGTCCGACCCCATCCAGTTCATACGCACGCGCCTGATTTGCCACGCCAAAGTAATCCAGATTCGCATCGACTTTGGCGACGCCACCAAGATAGCGGTATCTGTCGTTGTCCCAGCTATGGAAGTGCGCGACCGCACCTGCCCACGTACCGTTATCGGTGTAAGCACCCCCGAGCACCGTGATGTTCGGCGGCGCCCGCTCCTGCCCAAGCTCTTTCGCTCGTGTCTCGCTTTCCGCGAGGGACTCGGAGAAGAACAGGAGCCCGATACCGACACCGAATCCGACCGCCGGCTCGGTAATCACAAACGGGACGGGCAACGCACCCTTGTGTTCGAGCAGATAGTTGCTGAGATCAAACGCCCCGTCTTCCGGGTCGCGAAAGCTCGGCGAGCTCGATTGCGCACTCGCACAAATCGGGATGAACGGGAGCAGCAAGGATATGGCTGCCAGCAGTAAGGAACTTCGCCTGAAAGCGACATCTCTCATACGCCCACCCAGATCCGTAGTTCGCTTCAATTTCCGCGTGTCTTCAACATAGAAATCCGATCAATTCCTTTCGTCTATTGGACCAAGGACCATTGCCGGCCGCGTGCGTGCAACCTGTATGTGCGTCAATGGCTCGCGTCTGGCCGGAGGGCCCGTCTCAAGTGCTGAAGCGGCCATCGGCAAGGCGCAGCCTGGCGGGACAATGCCACGCGCGAGAAGTACGGCTGAAGCATGGTCGGCGCTAGCGCGACAACATCAAAACGCTTCGTTGATCTGAAAATAGACGCCCTTCGTGTTGCGGCCGACACCTGCGTCAAAGCGAACGTTCACGCGCGGCTTGAATTCGAAACGGTATCCGACACCAGCATTCGGCAGCCAGTGCGCGGAAGTGAGCGCGCCCGGATTGGGAGCCACGGCCCCTGTACCGACCCAGAACACCATGCCCTGCCGCCCAACGATGTGCCATCTGTACTCCGCCTGAACGCCTGCCATGACCTTGTCCCGAAATTGGCCAAGAAAGTAGCCGCGCATGCGCTTGTTGTTACCGAGCGTCGCCATCATGTCCCACGGCACATCCCCAAAATTGAAGTTCCCGTAGAGATCGAACGCCAGCACATCGCGCTCTCGCATCCGGAAATACTTGTTGGCGGTGATCTCGAGATTCTCCATGTCGGTATCGCTGCCCAGTGCACGCCGATACACCGTGGCATTGGCCAGCAGCGACTCGCCACGGTAGGGATTCGGGATGAAGTCGCGGGTGTCATAGGAGAAGTGCGCGCTGATCCCGGAACTCAACACGCGCGGACCGTGTGGATCTGTCGCCAGCGCGCTTTCCGCGCCACGTTCGAGTTTGGTGGCGTTGTCGTACTGCAGGCTATATCCAGCCCCTATATAGACGTTCGGCGCGACCCGGAACAGGATCTTTGGCTGTAGCGCCACGGTTTGGCGCGTATAAGCTTCCTTGTTGGCGCTGTCGATGGCGTTGCTGTAGCCGATACCCCAATATGCTGTCGGCATATTGATAAGGTCCGCTTCAATCGTGACGCGGTAGCTGTCGTCCGCAAAGAAGGTATTGTTTTCGACCGATATGCCGTAAGCCCCCTTGACCGTGCCGAAGCCGCGGATCGACAGCGTGGAGAGTTGCGTCTCCGCCTCCGCACTCTTGGGCTTGTAGAGTCCGATCGCTGCCGCCCCTATCCCGAACCCCATCTCCGGGTTATAGAACGGCCCGGGCAGGACGCCCCAGTCGATGCCCTTGCTTACGTCCACCTCCTTGGACGCGCCGAGCTTGTTGAGAAGCCTGTCAATCCACCCTTGCTTCTCACTGTCGTCTGGTTGATTGACCTCGGCCGAGATGGCTGTAGCGCACCACAGGCCGATCACGAGTATGCAGATGGTCTGTGGATGCGAGCGCATGAAGTCTTTCTAGAAGCGGAAGAAGCCGGTCGCAATAATATTGTTCCGGTTGTATCCGTAACCGAACTCCATGATGAACCCCAGACTGCGGTTGACTGCCCAGCTCACGCCTGCCGATCCACTCCAGGCCCCGACCACACTCTGATTGATTTCGTAGTTCAAGCGCGCTGTCTGGCCGCCAGCATCCTGGATCGGGACGTCAAAATGGCCGGTGATCTTGGCATGAGTCCTGAAATAGGTCACACCGACAAATGGCGTCAACAGACCGAGGCCCGGACCAAGGCGAAAATTCCAGCCGATGCGTGGGCCGATGTTGATGGACTGCACAGGCGTCTCTGACATCGTAATGTCCGAAACGGTATAGGTTACGGGCAAGGAGAAAAAGAGCTGCTTGTACGTGCCAACCAGCGTAAAGCCACCACCGAAGGTGTGGCCGCTATAGTTCGCGAATTGCGTGGGCAGCTTGATGGGGTTGGAACACTCCGGACGGGGCCGACTGCCGCCGCAGCCGATATTGATGCCGAAGAACTGCTGCAAGTCCGTTTTAGACGAAAACGAAATATCGATCGCCCCATTCCCCTCGATCGTGCCGAGCATCCCATAGACGTTCAAGAACGGAAATATCCACGCCCCGAGCTGGAACTGGTTTGAGACGTTGTGAAGTTTGGATTGCTGAAACTGGACGAAATCCGCTGCGCGTAGAGGATTGCTCCCTGCGGAAACCGCGAGGTCGCTAAGCTGATACCGCTGGTATCCGTTGTAATAGGAATAGCCGATGTTGTATGGATTCGGAAGGTTGTAGCCTTTATCGATCACGCGCTGCGCAAAGAACGGTAGTGCTCTGTCCCACTCCTTCGGTGCTTCTGGCGCGGGCTCCGCCGTACCTACCGGTCCCACGATGCCCCGATAGGGTCCAGACTCCGTGTCGGGGCTGGCCGTAGCCGCTCCGGCACCGCCGTCACTGCCTGCAGTCCAGGCGTGCGCCGCGAATGCACTGGCGGCAAACGCCAAGAAGACAAGGTAGCGTGGGACCACTCCGCGCAATACTGATCTGCCCATGTGACATTTCCGTCCGGTCGCCAACTCCGCGTTACGTCTGCGCCCCCGTGTGGGGGTCGATCGTGTAGCCCTTTGGAGCAGTCGAGCCGTTTGAGGCGGTGCTGGCGCACATCCTGGTCTGCAGATGAACGTTGCACGCAGCACAAGACGTCGGGTGAATATCGTCTGACAGAACGACAGAACGCGAAACCCGACGTCCCCGGCACCAGTAGCGCGAGTGGCTTTTGTCAGCGGTTGAAGTCCAGCACGATGCGGCCTTCGATCTGGCCGGCCTTCATGCGGTCGAAGATACTATTGATCGAGTCCAGTTTTTCCGTGGATACCGTGGCTTTCACCACACCGCTGGCGGCAAATTCGAGCGCTTCCTGCAGATCGCTACGCGTGCCGACAATGGAGCCACGAATAGTGATGGCCTTGAGCACCACGTCGAAGATCGGGGTGGGGAAGTCTCCCGGAGGCAGGCCGTTCAGCGAGATCGTGCCACCGCGTCGCACCATGCCGATAGCCTGCGAGAACGCCTGCGGCGAGACTGCGGTGACCAATACACCGTGTGCGCCGCCAATTTCCTTCTGCAAGAAAGCAGCAGGGTCGGTAGTGCGAGCATTGATTGCAACTTCGGCACCGAGCTTGCGCGCGAAAGCGAGCTTCGCGTCGTCAATGTCGACGGCGGCCACGCGCAGGCCCATTGCCTTCGCATACTGCACGGCCACGTGACCCAGACCGCCGATTCCCGAGATCACCACCCACTGTCCTGGCCGTGTGTCTGTGACTTTGAGACCCTTGTACACCGTCACCCCAGCGCACAAGATCGGCGCGATCTCGATGAAGTCGACATTCTTCGGCAGCAGACCGACATAGTTCGGATCGGCCACCACGAACTCGCCGTAGCCACCGTTGACGGAGTAGCCGGTGTTCTGCTGCTTCTCACACAGCGTTTCCCAGCCCTGGAGGCAGTGCTCGCAGTAACCGCAGGCGCTGTAGAGCCACGGCACGCCGACGCGATCCCCTTCCTTCACGCGTTTGACATTGGCACCAACTGCCGACACGAATCCCACGCCTTCATGGCCGGGAATGAATGGCAGCGACGGCTTGACCGGCCAGTCGCCCTGCGCCGCATGCAGATCGGTGTGGCAGACGCCGGACGCTTCGATCTTGACCTGGATCTGGCCAGGGCCAGGCTGCGGCACGGGCACTTCGTCGATAGTCAGAGGTGCGCCGAACGCGCGCACGACTGCGGCTTTCATCATGGCTGGCATATGTGGCTCCTTCTACAGGTGGCGCGTCGTCGACAGCGGGAAACATGCCATAGGCACGCGGCGTCCGACGCCAGAGTCATGATATGAATCAGGATCCGGATGGTCCAGAACTGAACACGGACTGTGGATCGAGACCGTGGCCCCGGACTACCAGAACCCCAGAATCTTCCACCAGATACCGCCTACCACGGCGAAGATGACAAGTTCAAAGACACACATCACCGCGCCGACCCGCCACCATTGCCCCATCGTCACATACCCGCTGCCGAATATGATCGGCGATGTGCCCGTGGCATAGTGGGTCAGCGTCATCATGATCGCCGAGCCGGCGGCCATCATCAGCATGAAAGGTGCGATATAAGCCGACGGAATCAACTGCGCGCCCACTGTCAGAAAGGCCAGCATCATCGCGCTGATATGGGCAGTGGTACTTGCGAACAGGTAATGAGAAAACACGAACGCCAGGACCAATATGGCGGCAATCGAGAGCCAACCCATTCCACTGGCGGCAATGGCATCGCGCATATCGGCCGAGAACCACGCGATCACGCCAAGCTTGTTGAGTTGCTCCGCGAGCATTACCAGAGCGCCAAACCAGATCAGGGTGTCCCAGGCGCTCTTTTCCGATAACACATCGTCCCAGTCGATCGTGCCGGTAATAATCAACGCGAACAGGCCGAGAAAGGCGACCACCGTCGGGTCGAGCGTGAACGTCGGCCCCCAGATCATTGCCGGCACGTTGGCCCACAGAACCAGCATCATGGCGAAGACACCAATCATGACGCGCTCTTTGCCACCCAGGGGGCCCATGCGAGCAAGCTCACCCCTGGCGTATTCGATCGCATTGGGGGTCGCCTTCAGTTCGGGCGGACAGAGCACGCGAATGACAAGCGGCATCAGAAGCAGGCAGACGAGGCCGGGCAGCAGCATGCACAGCGCCCAGGTGGTCCAGCTCAGGTGAAGCGACTGGCCACTGGCCTTGGCCACGTAGTCGACGACCAGGGGGTTCGGCGCGGTGGCGGTCACAAACATGGCCGACGTGATCGGGTTGGCGTGGTAGTTGACCAGTGCCAGATAGGTACCAACCTTTCCCTGAGTCCCGTTAGCCGGATCAGAATCGAAGGCGCCGGCAATCGACCGCATGATCGGGTGCACAATGCCGCCGCCGCGCGCGGTGTTGCTCGGCGTGAATGGCGCCAGTACCAGCTCGCAGATCGCCAGCCCGTAACCAATGCCGACCGTCCGCTTGCCCAATAGCGCGATGAACATCAGGCCGATGCGACTGCCCAACCCCGTCTTCTTCAGGCCGCGCGAAATCAGGATGGCCACAACGATCAGCCAGATCAGCGGACTATCAAAACTGCTCAGCGCATCGGCAATGGCGCCCTTGGACGAGTTCGAGGTCACTTGCGCCAGTGACACGATCACGATTGCCATCATTGCCATCACACCGATCGGCATCACCTTGAGAATGATGGCGACGATCGTGGTCAGAAAGATGGCGACCAGATCCCAAGCGTTGTCCTTCAAACCAGCCGGCGTCGGTGTGAGCAGCAGTGTGACAAGCACAACCGTGGTGATGATGGCCGGCGTCAGCCGGAAAGGCACCACGGACATGAAGTAGCGATATGTCGCGACGATCTTGGCGAACATCTCCGAACCTCCTCGAAAAGGACACGGCGAAATGAAGACAGCCAAAGTCTCCGCGTCTGCCGACACGAACTTCTGACACGAACAGCTCTACCCGGCTGTGCCGCGCACTTCCTACACTCAGAAAATCCTGATTGAAGGACTCCGCCAGCGGAAGTGAATCTTTTCGAAAATTGGATGAAAAAACTAAAAACCTGGAATCCTTCGGCCGTGATGCCGGGAAGACGGCGGCCTGCCGTCAGGGATCAGGCTCGCCCGACGAAAGGCGCGACGGTTCATCTTGCAGCGCCGGCTGCACACTATTTTGGAAGCGCCCCGCGTGGACATATGATTGATCGGGGCGCCGGCTGGTGAGAGTCAATATGCACGTGGGACCGAGCATCCACGCGTGCCGCAAGCAGCACCTTGCCTGCGTATGCTGACTTCGCGCGACAAATCGCCTTTGGCATGGGGGAAGATCGGCCACGTCCAGGTGAGTGAACAAGTCATTTCTGACCAATCAGTAGACGTTTCATCAGCGGGAATCATGGGCCATTCACAGAGTTCAGCTACTTACTGGTCGATGGATCGGCGCATGAAGAAGTCGTGGCTTCGGCGGGCGTTACCTATTCTGGCCCTGCTGGTGGCCATAGATATCCTGGTGAATGTATGGCAGTCCTACTATGACTTTCGTGCAATCAACGCCCTGGCCGCCCGGCTACTGGATGTGCAATCTTCCCTGATGGCCGGACGTATTGCAGATCAGTTTCGCGACGTAACTGCGTTAACGAGCGGAACGGAGCGTCTGCTCGATACGGGCACACTCACGGACGCCACACTTGTCAATCTCACCGAGGCTCTGGATAACCCATTGAGACGCGCGCTGATCGGGGTGTTCGATCCGCAGGGTGAGCATCTGCTTGCCAGTTCCCGTCCAGGCTTCATGAACGAAGTGCCGCCGCTTGACCAGATTTTGGCAAGCGTGCGAGCCAATCCGTCAAACGCCGTCATACTCCCCGTCGCGTGGGGCGAGCGTGGCGCGGTCGTGGTCGCCAAAGGGCATCAGAACCGGGCGATCAACCTTGATGCGGTGGTCGTCATCATCCTGACCTACGAACGCCTTGTGCTTGACGGCGTGAACCTGGCACCCGGCACCTCCGTTCTGCTATTGGATAGCGAACACCGCCTGGTGATGCGTGATCCGGAGCATCCGACACTAGCCGTTGGACAGGTCCTGCGCGAAGCTCGCGGGTGGGCCGGACCAACAACCGCAACGCAATATGCTTCCTCGCAAATCGACGGTATCGAGCGTTTGGTGTCCACACGAAGCATTGCGACACGGCTGACCCCCGACCACTGGACGGTGGCGGTCGGATATTCGGTCAGCGATTTCCGGGAGGGCTTCTGGCGGAGCACCTACATCAATGCGGCCGGCGCCGCTGTCATGCTTCTCATGTTGGTGAGTGGCATTCTGCTGATCCTCCACGAGCGTCGTCTGCAGGATCGGGTCGAGAGGTTCGCGAGCATGGTGTCAACCATCGTCAAGAACATGCCGACGCCCGTTGCCGTAGTCGACCATGACACGGAACAGATCCTCCTGACTAACGAAGCCCTACTCGCTGACTTCGGCGCTGTGGCCGGAGCGGGGCAATCATTCTCCCGGCTCTTTGCGAACGCCGCAGACTGGTCGCAGGTATGTACGACCCGTATGGATGAAGCCATTCCCATGCTCACGCGCGACGGAACGCGATACATGCTGGTGCATTGTGCTCAGCTTGAGTTTGGAGGTGAATCAGTCGCGTCAAAAGCGGTACTTGTCACACTGGTCGACGTCAACAGCCAGCAACAGATGCTCAAGGAGTTGCGAACCCAAGCCGACCTCGATGCACTGACCGGGCTCGCCAACCGCCGCTATTTCGAAAACGCAGCCCAGAAGGCAGTCATGCACGCGCGCAAGCAAGGCAGTGCCTTGTCGATACTCGCGCTTGATCTTGATCTATTCAAGCGGGTGAATGATACCTACGGCCATGCCGCTGGCGATCGCGTTTTACAGGTGGTGGCGCGGCAATTCGAGGGCGCATTGCGCAGCACTGACCTTGGCGCGCGAATTGGCGGAGAAGAGTTCACCGCAATCCTGTTCGATACGGCACTGGGACAGGCGCAGGTGATCGCCGAGCGCATCCGCGCCGCCATCCAGAATACGCCGATCATTCTTGAGTCCGGAGAAGCAATCACGCAGACCGTGAGTATTGGCATCGCGGCGTACCGCGAGGGCGAATCCGACCTCGCGGCAGCGCAGGAACGGGCGGACGCCGCCCTCTACAGTGCCAAGGCAGCGGGGCGAAACCGAGTCCATGTGTATGTGCCCGAGACGTCTGCGCCCCAGGACGCCGGCTAGGTACCGAATGTCGGTTTGACCATCGCAAACGGCCGCCTGGCCTGGGTGGCTCTGGATACGCATGGGGTGCGGACGACAAATGTAGGCAGAGAGCCTCACACAGGCATCACATTGCAGACGAAGCGCCTGAGACTATTCTTACTCTGATCCTCTGCTTTCCTGGCACTTGAAGGTGCGGCGCTCACCCGCTTTTCAGCCGACCCTTGGCTCCCTGCCGTCCATCCTGGGGTACGAAATGATCAAGCGCATCACAGTTGTTTCGGCTTCGATTGCCCTTGGGTGTCTCGCGACGGTCGTCCCGGTCCTCACCAGCCTCTATGTCGCGAAAAAAGATGTCGAGCGACGAGAGCGTGCCGAGATTAAGGACTTCGCCAATAAGGCGATCATGCGCGCGGAAGTTGTCACGTCCCAGGCCTTTGCCGCCCTCAATGATCTTGACCAACAGCCGGGTGCGCCTTGCTCGCCCCCCAACCTCGAACATGCGGCACGCGTGATCTACAACTACCGGTACGTCCAGGATGCCGGTGCATACGCCGATGGGCTATACCTCTGCTCGCCACTGCTCGGCGACGTGCGCGCGAAGGATCTAACGTTGCCTCCCCCGGATTATCAGAACAATGAGGGGTACTCCATGTGGTTCAGGCGGAAGAGTCCGCTTAGCAACGAGCGCAATGACCTCCAGATCGGGCGCAACGGCCGTTACGTCTCCATCGATCGCGGCTCCTACGTCGACCTGATCGACCCGGCCAAGCGTCCCATCGCGGCAATCCAAACCACCACAGGAACGCTGATCGCCGTCTCAACCGGCGCCGACCCAGGCGACATGCTCAACGCCTGGAAGCAAAGTGGCAACGTGAAGAGTGACGAATGGAATTACGCCGTAGCCCAGTCTTCAACACGACAGATCGCCGTCGTTGTGAAATCCCCGCGCAGCAGTATCGCCGGCAACTGGCCGAAGTTGCTGGCTGCCTGGCTTTCCATTGGCGTCACTGCGGGCGCATTGCTTGGATGGCTTGCGTACAAACGCATCTCCTGGCAGTTCTCATTCCCGGCAACCCTTGAATGGGCCATTTCACGGCGCAAGATCGACGTTGTCTATCAGCCGATCATCCGCATCGCCGACAACGAATGCGTAGGCGTCGAGGCGCTCACGAGGTGGACCCTTCACGGTCAATCGATCTCACCCGAGGTATTTGTGCGAGTCGCCGAGGAAAATAACCTCATCCAGTCTTTGACAGACGCCGTCCTCGAGAAAACCATCGCGCAGCTTGGCAAGATGCTCGTCGCGAATCCGACGTTCTATGTCTCGATCAATGTGAGCAGCGAGGATCTGCGCAGCGTACGCTTCCTTAACCAACTCACGTCGTCGCTCGCTGGGACGGGCATCGCCCCCCGGCAGATCCGAATCGAAGCGACGGAGCGCAGTTTCATGAATACGGAAGAGACACGAGGTGTCATTGCCGCGTTCAGGGCAGCGGGCCATCCCATCTACATTGACGACTTTGGAACGGGATACTCGAGTCTGTCTTATCTGCAGTCCTTCGAGATTGACGTTCTGAAAATCGACAAGTCGTTCGTCGACACGATCGAGCAGGACACCGCCTCAAGTGTTGTCGCTCCCCACATTATCGCGATGGCTCATGACATGGGCTTGGAAATCGTCGCTGAAGGTGTGGAGTCGGCGGTTCAGGTCGCATGGCTCCTCGAAAGAGGCGTGCATTATGCGCAGGGCTGGTATTACGCCAAGGCGATGACGGCGAGCACACTCGCACCATGGCTTAGCAGAGCTCATGCGCCACGCCAGGCAGTCAGCGTCGCGACAATCTAGAAGACCAACGCGCATCGACGCCCTTGGCATGATTCGGCGAGACGGCAAGGCGCCTAGAGAGCATTGCACTGAAAACGTGACGGGCCGAAAGAGCCTGGAGCGCAATCACTCCGATCTGGTCGTCGTAGGGTGTCCGTGAGCCTTTGATCTGGACCCTCTCCTCAGCCGCGCCCCCGAAGCGCCTGGCGCCCTTCTCTCTCGCGCCCAGGATACCGCCGCAAGGGACGCGCTCAGAGATGGCGATAGAGTACGGGCCCGGTCCAATGGGCGGGCCGGGCAACGAGCGAAACGCGTGGGACTTTTGAGGGACCAGAGAGGGACGCGAAGGGGTGCAGCGAAGGACCACAACCTACGGCCAGAGAATCGCACCCCAGAAAAAACAAAACCCCGGAAGACCGCGATCTTCCGGGGTTCGCCGCCAATACGATGTAGTGGCGGAGACGGAGGGATTCGAACCCTCGATCCAGGTTTTGGCCCGGATGCTCCCTTAGCAGGGGAGTGCCTTCGACCTCTCGGCCACGTCTCCCAAACTTGCGTTGTGCGAGGGAGCCACACAACGAAGCGCGTATTCTAGCGAGGGTGCCGCTACTGGTCAATGAAAATTCGATGACCCGCAGCAAAAAATGCCACGCCCCGCCAGAACGTTTTCAGTTCCGGATCACGCCTGATCCAGTTCGAACACCTTGTGCAGCGCGCGCACGGCGAGCTCCATGTACTTCTCGTCGATCAGCACCGAGATCTTGATTTCCGACGTGGAGATCATCTGGATGTTGATGCCCTCTTCCGACAGCGTGCGGAACATCTTGCTGGCGATGCCCACGTGCGAGCGCATACCCACGCCCACCACCGACACCTTCGACACCTTCGGATCGCCCGACACGCTCTCGGCGCCAATATGGCCCTTCACGTTGTCGTTCAGGATCGTCAGCGCACGCTGGTAGTCACCACGCGGCACGGTGAACGTGAAGTCGGTCTTGCCGTCCACGGACTGGTTCTGGATGATCATGTCGACGTCGATGTTGGCGTCGGCGATCGGGCCCAGGATCTGGTAGGCAATGCCCGGCTTGTCCGGCACGCCAAGGACAGTGATCTTGGCTTCGTCACGGGCAAAGGCGATGCCGGAGATGACGGCTGCTTCCATTTCAGACTCTTCCTCAAAAGTAATCAGCGTGCCCGAATGCATTTCCTGTTCGAGCGGCATCAGGGGGTCGGTCAGCGACGACAGCACGCGCGTCTTCACGCGATATTTGCCGGCAAACTCCACCGAACGGATCTGCAGCACCTTCGAACCCAGGCTGGCCATTTCCAGCATTTCCTCGAAGGTGATCTGGTCCAGGCGGCGGGCGTCTTCGACCACGCGCGGATCGGTCGTGTACACGCCATCCACGTCGGTATAGATCAGGCACTCGTCGGCTTCAATCGCCGCGGCAATGGCCACGGCCGAGGTATCGGAACCGCCGCGACCCAGCGTCGTGATGTTGCCGTCGCCGTCGATGCCCTGGAAACCCGTGACCACGACCACCTTGCCGGCGTCGAGGTCACCCAGGATGCGCTCGTCATCGATCGATTCGATGCGGGCCTTGGTATAGGACGAGTCCGTCTTCACCGGCACCTGCCAGCCCGTGTAGCTGACCGCGTCGATGCCTTCGCCGTGCAGCGCGATGGCCAGCAGGGCCACGCTGGCCTGCTCGCCGGTCGACGCCAGCATATCGAGTTCACGCGGGTCCGGCTGCGCGGAGATTTCCTTGGCAAGGCCCAGCAGGCGATTGGTTTCGCCCGACATGGCCGAAGGCACCACGACAACGCGGTGACCGGCGCGGTGCCACTTGGCCACGCGCTTGGCGACATTCTTGATGCGTTCCGTGGAACCCATCGAAGTGCCGCCGTATTTGTGAACGATGAGAGCCATCTTCTTATCGACGCCAGCGATTGTGCAAAGCCAATGAAATTACACGAAGAGTGGCTGCCCGTAAAGGCCAAAGGGGATAAATCCGGCAAAAACACCGCAGATTTTGCATCATTTTCTTGTGAAAATAATTCACAAGTCGAAATGATACTGTCCCCATTTTCCGCCGGAAACCGGGAGATTAGCCGCGCAGATCGGGCCGCGCGAGCCACTCCACACGCCACCGCGGGGCATGTGGCGCATCGTTGGGCCAGCGACGATGCATGCCCAAACCAGCCGCCAGGACCAGCACATCGGCACTCCATAGCAGCGGCAGATGCGCTCGCCGCCATGCGGGAATATCCGCCTCCTGATAGGCCTGTTTCAGCGCTCGCGCCGGGCCACCCGGACGCAGGACGATGCGCTCGCCCCCTGCCCTGCCAGCCAGCCTCAACGGCACGCGCAGCACAGACTCGGGCACACCAAAGGTGTCATCACGCTCGAAGTGCAGTTCGCCACGCCATGCCGGCACGACGATGCGCGATTCGCCGCGCCACTCGAATACAAACGGCGCCGGCATTCCAGCGGGCACGGCTGGGCAGGCCAGCAGCCGGTCACGGAAACGTCGCAGCACCAGGCCATCGTGCGCGATGGCCGGCTCGCCACCTTGATGCTGGATGAGTTGGGCCCGCATCGCGGTCAGGCGCGCCGTCGACGGCGGCTGGGTGCCGAGATCGCGCAGCCAGTGGCGCAGCACGGCATCCGCGTGCTCGGACGGCAAGGCGCGCAGGCCCGCGAGATCAAGTTCCGAAATGGTGTCGGCATCGCGCCCGGCGCAGACCAGCGAAGCCAGCGATTGCGCGGCCAGCGCATCGAGCATGCCGGCCGCCTGTGCGAAATGCGTGGCGGCCTGGGCCACGTTCTCATAGAGGGCCGGAAACGCCTGTAGTAGTGCAGGCAATTGCACGCGCAGCGCATTGCGCGCGAAACGCGTGTCCGCGTTCGAGGGATCGTCGATCCAGCGCAACCCCTGCCGCGCGCAGTAATCGTCGATCTCGGTGCGTGTTACACCGAGCCATGGCCGCACCAGTTGAATGTCGCCCCGATCATCGAGCGGGCGTCGCGCGGGCATTCCAGCCATACCGGCCACACCCGTTCCACGGAACAGGCGCAGCAGCACGGTTTCCACCTGATCGTCACGATGATGCGCGAACAGCAGCAGCCGTGCGCCCTGCTCGCGACACATCCGGCCCAGCGCCTCATGGCGAGCCCGCCGCGCCGCGGCCTCTATGCCCTCGCCCGTCGCCGCCTGCACCGTCACGCGCGCGCTGACCAAGGGCACCTGCAGATCGCCGCACAGCGCGGCGCAGAATCGGTCCCAGTCATCAGCCTGCGCCTGCAGGCCATGGTGCACGTGCAGCGCCACCAGACGCGCAAGCGGCCACGTGGCGGCCAGGGCTTCCCGCGTGGCATGGAGCAGCGCCACGGAGTCACGGCCACCTGACAGCGCCACCGCGACGGTCACGGGCTGCCCGACGGCGGCCAGTTGGCTACCAGTCTCCAACCGCCTATCGCCAGAAACAACAAAGGCCGCACTGGCCTGTAGAGCCTGTGCGACCTTGTCGGTCAGACGCGCGATCAGTTGCGTCGAATTCCCTGCGCTCACATCATTCCTGGGCGCCGGTTTCCTTGAACTTGCCATAGGCCATCAGTCGCTCGTGACGACGCGCCTGCAGTTCCTTGACGCTCATGCCCTGGAACTGGCGCAGCGATTCGGCCAGTGAGCGCTTGAGCATCGTCGCCATGCCCTTCGCATCGCGATGCGCGCCACCCAGCGGCTCGCTCACGATCTTGTCGATCAGGCCCAGCGCCTTCAGTCGATGAGCAGTCAGACCCAGTGCCTCGGCGGCTTCAGGCGCCTTCTCGGCAGTCTTCCAGAGAATCGACGCGCAGCCTTCCGGCGAAATCACTGCGTAGGTTGCGAACTGGAGCATCTGAACCACGTCGCCGACGGCGATCGCCAGCGCGCCACCCGAACCGCCTTCGCCGATGATCGTCGCGATCAGGGGCACCTTCAGGCCGGCCATGACATAAAGGTTGTGGCCGATGGCCTCGGACTGGCCGCGCTCTTCGGCGTCGATGCCCGGGAATGCGCCCGGCGTGTCGACGAACGTGAAAATCGGCAGGCCGAACTTGTCGGCCAGTTCCATCAGGCGCTTGGCCTTGCGGTAACCCTCGGGCTTGGACATGCCGAAATTACGCAGCGCGCGTTCCTTCGTGTCTCGGCCCTTCTGGTGACCGATCACCATGCAAGCCTGGCCGTTGAAGCGCGCCAGACCGCCCACGATCGACAGATCGTCGGCAAACGCACGGTCGCCGTGCAGTTCATGGAAGTCGGTGAAGATCTCGCGCACATAGTCCAGCGTGTACGGACGCTGCGGATGGCGCGCGATCTGTGCCACCTGCCACGGGGTCAGGTTGGCGTAGATGTCCTTGGTCAGCTGCTGGCTCTTGCCGGCCAGCCGGGAAATCTCTTCGGAAATATCGACAGCCGAGTCGTCCTGCACAAAACGCAGTTCTTCGATCTTTGCCTCGAGCTCGGCAATCGGCTGCTCGAAATCCAGGAAGGTGGTTTTCATAAAAACGCGGACCTGTCTGTGAAGGGGCGCATTCTACCGGAAAAAATACCGTTTCCGACCGCCCAGGAAGTTGATTTCTGCGCACAAATCGCAGAAATTAACGCCGTTTTTGCTCCAAATTTACCCTACCGCACTCCTGCCGTATTCCTAATACGTCACTGGCAGGGGGTCCAGACTGCGCCACATGTACCACGTCGCCACCGTTCGCCACGGCTCCCAGTTGGCGGCCACCTCGCGTGCCTCACTACGTGTCACCGGCTCTCCGCTGAAGTAGTTGGTGGAGATCGCGTTGATCAGCCCGACATCGTCGAGCGGCAGCACGTTGGGTCGCATCAAATTGAACATCAGGAACATCTCCGCCGTCCAGCGTCCGATGCCGCGAATCTGGGTCAACTCGGCGATCACTGCCTCGTCGTCCATCGCCACCCATTCCTTGACGTGCACGCGCCCCGCCTTGAAGTGGTCGGCCAGATCAATGATGTACTCCGCCTTGCGCTTCGACAACCCGCAACCAGCCAACTCCTCGGACCCGGATTTCAGGAACTGCGCCGGCGTCAGGCGCGGGCACCTGGCGGCGAGCCGTTCCCAGACCGATTGCGCGGCCTTCACCGATATCTGCTGGCCGACGATCGAGCGCGCCAGTGTGACGAACGGATCGCCACGCGACACCAGATGCGCCGGACCATAGGTAGGAATCATCTTGCGCAGGATGCGGTCGCGCTTCATCAGGTCAGCACACGCCTCGTCCCAATAAGCAGGCCGCACCGCGTCGACGACGGTTTCGACCGGCAGGGGTACTGCATCCACCTCGGGCAGGTCCGATTTGCGGGGCTTGCCGCCGGCCTTTGGCGCGACCTTGGCGGCAGCCTTCCCCGCCACCGGCTTCGGCTGGGCAGGTGCAACCGCCTTCGGCTTGCGCGCGGCAGCGTTCAAGCACGCCTCCACTCGGTGGCACCACCTGGCTTGTCTTCCAGCACCACGCCGGCTTCGAGCAATTCGGCGCGAATGCGGTCGGCCTCGGCGAAATTGCGCGCGGCCTTGGCGGCACGACGGGCCGCGATCTGCGCTTCGATCTGCTCGCCGCTCAGGCTGCCGGCGACATGACCACCTTGCAGGAACGTGTGCGGATCGCGCTCAAGCAGACCCAGCGTGCCGCCGAGCGCCTTGAGTTGATGCGCCGCCGCCACGGAACCGGTGCGATTGACCTCGCTGGCCAGGTCGAACAGCACCGACATGGCGATTGGCGTGTTGAAATCGTCGTTCATCGCTTCGGCAAAGCGCTTCGCGTGAGACTCTTCCCAATCCACCGCGCAACCGCCGGGCTGCGTTTCCTTGAGCGCCGTATACAGGCGCGTCAGTGCGTGGCGTGCGTCATCAAGGTGGGCATCACTATAGTTCAACGGGCTCCGATAGTGCGCGCGCAGGATGAAGAAGCGCACCACTTCGGCGTCGTACTCTTTGAGCACGTCGCGGATCGTGAAGAAGTTGCCGAGCGATTTCGACATCTTCTCGTCATTCACACGCACGAAACCGTTGTGCATCCACATATTGACGAACGGCCTGCCGGAAGCCCCTTCCGATTGCGCGATCTCGTTCTCGTGGTGCGGGAACTGCAGGTCGGCACCGCCGCCGTGAATATCGAAATGCTCACCGAGCAGCGTGCAGCTCATGGCCGAGCATTCGATATGCCAGCCCGGACGGCCGCTGCCCCACTTCGAGTCCCACTTGCTTTCGGGCGGCTCGGTTGCCTTGGCCGACTTCCACAGTACGAAGTCGAGCGGATCCTGCTTGGCATCGTTGGCATTGACGCGCTCGCCGGCGCGCAGGTCTTCCAGCGACTTGCCCGACAGCTTGCCGTAGCCCGGGAACTTGCGCACCGAGTAGTTCACGTCGCCGTCCGTCGCCTGGTAGGCCAGGCCCTTGGCTTCGAGTTTCTCGATGATATTGAGCATCTGCGGCACGTATTCGGTCGCGCGCGGCTCATAGTCGGGACGGATCACGCCCAGCGCCGTGGCATCCTCGTGCATGTACTGGATGAAACGCGTGGTGAGCTGACCGATCGTCTCGCCGTTCTCCGCGGCGCGACGAATGATCTTGTCATCGATATCAGTGATGTTCTGGACGTACGTCACGTCGTACCCGGCGGCGCGCAGCCAGCGGTGCACCATATCGAACACCACCATCACCCGCGCATGGCCAACGTGACAGTAGTCGTACACGGTCATGCCGCACACATACATGCGGACCTTGCCGGGTTCGATGGGCACGAAAGGCTGCTTTTCACGCGCGAGCGTGTTGTAGATGTTCAATTGCTGCATGAAGCGGATGTGAGTGGATACGGCGTCGATGACATCGAGCGAGACTGCCGCGCGCTGACAAGCATGTCGATGGCGCGCGAGCCCCATATCTTACCGGAAGCCATCAACGGCGGCCGGACGCGCTGCCGACAATGTCACGCGAACTTGCGACCTGTGCTCCACGCCCCGCCGCTTTGTTAGAATGCCGCGGAGTATAACGGACCGCCCTTACATGAGCCTGCCTCTGCCCATCCCGACCATTGCTTCGTCCCGCCGTGGCGGACCCCTTTCCGCGCTGGCGAGCGCGCTGGCGATGGCCGCCGCGCTGAGCGCCGCGCCAGCGTTCGCGCAGAACGGGCCGCTTTCGCTGACGCCGCCACCGGCCGCGCCGACCGGACCGCAATCGGCGGACCCCGGCATGAAGCCCGCGCAGAAGGCGGCCAACGAGAAGCGCTATGACGACGCCATCGCCGGATTCGACCGCGTGCTGGCCGACAACCCGCGCAATGCGCAGGCTCGATTCCAGCGCGCATGGGCAATGGCCAAGGCCGGCCGCGAGGACGATGCGATCAAGGCGTTTGCCGAGATGGCGCAGGATTTCCCCGAACTGCCGGAGCCGCACAACAACCTGGCGCTGCTGTACGCGAAACGCGGCGACCTGAAGCGCGCGGAGGCCGAACTGCTGCTGGCAATCGAGGCCCGTCCCGACTACGCGCTCTCCTATAGCAATCTGGGCGACGTCTATCGGGCCCTGGCCGTCCAGGCCTATGGCGACGCAACGCGCCGCAACCCCGGCGACAAGCGCGCCGCCGCGAGCCTACGCGAACTGCAGCCGGCGGCCGCACCCGCGCCATCCGCCGTGCCCGCCCCGGCATCGGGCGCCCCGGTGGTCAAGAGCAAGGCAAAGCCGGCCATGTCGCCGGTTACCCCGCCCGCCAGCGCGCCCGACGCACGCTGAACTCGCACAGTATTCAACGCCTCATCCGGCGACGTCCAAGTGACGTTGCCGACTGCCAGACCTGCAACCCGGAGTCCAGACATGACCCTTTCCCGCCGCATCGTCCTGACCGGCCTGATGGCCGCCGCCACTGCCCTGTCTCCGCTGGCCGCAATGGCCCAGGGCGCCAGCCCCGCCACCGCCGCGCCGAAGACCGAGCGCGTGCAATTCGTGACGAGCGCCGGCAAGTTCACTATCGAGTTGTACCCCGATGCCGCCCCGAAGACCGTGGCCAACTTCATGGGCTACGTAAAAAGCGGCTTCTATTCCGGCACGATCTTCCATCGCGTGATCAACGGCTTCATGGTCCAGGGCGGTGGCTTTGACCGCGACATGAAGGAAAAGCCGACGCTGGCGCCGATTGCCCTGGAATCGCAGAACGGCCTGAAGAACAAGGCCGGGACCGTCGCCATGGCACGCACGTCGAACCCGAACTCGGCAACCGCCCAGTTCTTCGTCAATGTGGTGGATAATCCGAACCTCGACTACCCACAGCCGGACGGCAATGGATATGCCGTCTTTGGCAAAGTGGTAGAGGGAATGGACACGATCGACAAGATCAAGACCACGCCGACTACGGCGTATGGCGCCATGCGCAACGTGCCTGCCGCGCCGATCGTGATCGAATCGGCCACCGTGGTCACCAAGTGACCCCAGGCAACCCCGAATACAACCGTCATCGCATCATCGAACAGAGGTAACCCCATGAGCAAGGTACAACTCCAAACCACGCAAGGCGCCATCGTCATCGAACTGGACGCCGAGAAGGCCCCGAAGTCGGTCGAGAACTTCCTGTCGTACGTGCGCAAGGGCCACTATGACAACACGATCTTCCACCGCGTCATCAAGAACTTCATGATCCAGGGCGGTGGCTTCGAGCCGGGCATGAAGCAGAAGGACACCGATGCGCCGATCGAGAACGAAGCCGGCAACGGCCTGAAGAACGACCGCTACACGGTTGCCATGGCCCGCACCAACGCGCCGCACTCGGCCACGGCCCAGTTCTTCATCAACGTGGTGGACAACGACTTCCTGAACTTCAGCTCGCCCACGCCGCAAGGCTTCGGCTATGCCGTGTTCGGCAAGGTCGTGGAAGGCACCGACGTGATCGACGCCATCAAGGGCGTGCGCACCGGCAGCTCGGGCTTCCATCAGGACGTGCCGCTCGAGGACGTCGTGATCGAGAAAGCCACGATTGTCGAGTAATCGCGTTTAACGTCGATTCGAACGACAGGCGGCATGCCGCTCGTGGTGAATACAGACATCCGGACCGCATGACCGCTCCCACCCGCACGCCGGTGGCCGCCCCGATCGAGGTGCAGGCGCCGGCGTGGTTCATTTCCGATCTCCACCTGACGGCCGACATGCCGCGCACGCTGGCGGCCTTCCACCGCGTGCTCGAGCGTGCGGCACGGGATGCGCGCACGCTGTTCATCCTGGGGGACTTTTTCGAGTTCTGGGTAGGGGATGAGGAAACCGACTCGCCGTTCGCGGCCGAGGTTGCTGCCGCGCTGCGCCGGCTTGCCGATGCCGGCGTGCCGGTCTATCTGATGCACGGCAATCGTGATTTCCTGCTTGGTCGTCGATTCGCGGCCAAGGCGGGCGCGACGCTGCTGCCGGACCCGTCGGTGATCGCCTGTGCTGGCCACCGCGTGGCACTCAGCCACGGCGACATGCTGTGCACGGACGACGAGCGCTACATGCGCTTTCGCCGCTGGACACGCAAGGGCTGGGTACAACGGCTGTTCCTGCTACTGCCACTCGGCACGCGGCTGTCGATCGCCCGACGCCTTCGGGCTGACAGCGAAGCCGGGCGCACGCGCCAGGACATCGACGCGGTGCCGGTCACCTATGGCGATGCGGCACCGGACGCCGTCAACGCACTGCTCGCCTCGAGCGGGGCCAGCACACTGGTGCACGGCCACACGCACCGCCCCGCACGCCACACGCACGAAGCCGGCGAGCGCTGGGTGCTGACGGACTGGGACCTCGACGGCCGCCATCCGCGGGCCGCCGTGCTCGAACTCGACGGCACCGGCTTCCGCGTGCTGCCGCAGGTCGACTGACGATGTCTGGCTCGCGCCAATCGCCACGCCGACCGGCGTGCGCCTCCACTACTTCATCAGCTTGCGCAGCTCGCTCGCGTCGAAGCGGCCGTTTGGCGTGTTCTCGAGATGCTCGCCGAGTCGGTCGAGCGCGGCCAGCACGGCCTCGATGCGGTCATGTTGCCTGGCCGCGTTGTCGATCAGGCTCTTGAGCGCCAGGGACACGGGATCGTCCGCGTTCGGCGTGATGCCGTAGGCCGAGAATTCCTGTTTCGCGCCCTGCTGCGTGGAAGGCGCATCGGGCATGATGATGCGCGCCGGAATGCCCACCGCCGTCGCGCCAGGCGGCACAGGCTTCAGCACGACGGCATTCGACCCAACGCGCGCGCCCGCGCCCACCTCGAAGCCGCCAAGCACCTTGGCGCCGGCGCTCACCACCACGCCGACGCCCAGCGTCGGATGGCGTTTCTGGCCCTTGTACAGCGACGTGCCTCCCAAGGTCACACCCTGGTAAATCGTGCAATCGTCGCCAATCTCGGCGGTTTCGCCGATCACCACGCCCATGCCATGGTCGATGAACACGCGACGTCCCAGCTTGACCGCCGGGTGGATCTCGATCCCGGTCAGAAAGCGGGACCAGTGCGAGATCCAGCGCCCCAGCCAGTGAAATCCACCTCGCCAGCACGCATTGGCCACGCGGTGAAACACCACGGCGTGCAGCCCGGGATAGCAGGTCAGGACTTCCAGACGGCTGCGCGCGGCGGGGTCGCGCAGCATGATGGTGTCGATATCTTCCTTCAGGCGAGTGAACATCTTCTTCGTGTCGTGTTGCCGCAGCGTGCGCCGTTCATGGAACTGGTCGCCGCCGAGGTCATTGGCCGGTATTGAGCAGTCAGTGTGGGGGACGGCTCTGGCGCGAGACAGCGAGTGTAAGAGATTTGCGCGCCTGCCGCCCCGCCCTGACGACATCAGGGCTTCTTGGAAAGCCGCCTCAGAATGAGTCTGAAACGACGTCCCGGGTCAGCACCAGGCTCAACATCGTTCCGGCAAATGCGCGCACGCATGCCTCACCGCCGAGCGACCAGACGCCGCGCCACGGATGAGGTCTTGCATGATGTACGCCGGGAAAATCGCCACGGAACTAGTCTTCCTTGTTGTCGTCGTGCTTTGCATCGCCCGTCAGCAGCATGCGCTTGGCGATGCCACGCAGGATGTTCACTTCCTCGCGCTCCAGGCCCGTCCGCGCGAACAACCGGCGCAGGCGCGGCATCAGCTTGCGCGGATTCGCCGGGTCCAGAAAGCCAATCGCCGCAAGCCCAGCCTGAAGGTGGCCAAACATCGCCTCGATCTGCTCGGTGGTGGCGGGGTCACCAGCATAGCCGATATCGCCAGCGACGTCCGGGAGCCCGCCGGCCGTTTCCTGCGCCTCGAGCAGGGCCAGCCGCATCTCATAGGCAATGAGCTGCACGGCCTGGGCCAGGTTGAGAGAGGCGTAAACCGGATTGGCAGGAATATGCGTCACCGCCGAACAGCGCAATACCGCGTCGTTCGGCAAGCCGAAGCGTTCATTGCCGAATACGAAGGCGACCGTGGTAGCGGGGTCCGCCTCCAGCACCGACCGCGCCTTGGCCACGGCGGCGCGCGGTAGCAGCCTCGGCGGCCCGAATTCGCGCTGCCGGGCGGTCATGGCGACGGTAAAGGCCGTGCCAGCCAGCGCGGCCTCGATGCTGTCGACGATCGTGGCGCTGGCCAGCACATCGTCGGCACCACTGGCCATCGCGACGGCGTCGGGATGCCACACGACGCCCGGCTCGCGCGGCGAGACCAGCACCAGGCTCCCCGGCACGTGCCCGAAGCCCATCGTCTTGATCGCCCGCGCGACCGAGCCCACGTTGCCGGGGTGACTGGTTTCCACCAGCACCACACGCACATGCGCGAAAATGTCCGAAAGATCACTTGCGGCCGTGCCATTCGGGATCGGATCCATCTGAGAGTTCAACACTTCGGTCATCCGGAGCGTCCCGGCCGTCTCGATCGAGGTTGTCGACTCGTGCGAGAAGCCAGGTTCCTATACAATGCTGCCTTCCAATTGCGGTGCGGCGCTTCACATGGCGACGCACCCCGTTCTTCTACAATTCGTTGTGTTGTCTGGCGGCCCCGGCAGCCCGCGCGATTCGCCCTTGTTTCTGTGGCGTCCCATGTCGCGTCGTGGCGCGGTTGCCCCGCCTGGAGAAATTCATGCATCCGATGCTCAATATCGCCGTCAAGGCGGCCCGCAAGGCGGGGTCCATCATCAACCGCGCGTCGATCGACGTCGATCTGGTGCGCGTTTCGCGCAAACAACACAACGATTTCGTCACTGAAGTCGATCGCGCGGCCGAAGCGGCCATCATCGACATCATCCGCACCGCCTACCCCGAGCATGCCATTCTAGCGGAAGAGTCCGGTCAGTCCTGGGCCGACGGCGAAGAACAGAGCGAGTTCACCTGGGTTATCGACCCGCTGGACGGCACCACGAACTTCATCCACGGCTTTCCGCAGTACGCAGTGTCGATCGGCCTGCTGCACAAGGGCGTGCCGTCGCAAGCCGTGGTCTACGACCCAACCCGCGACGAACTGTTCACCGCCAGCAAGGGCGCGGGCGCGTTCCTGAACAACCGCCGCATCCGCGTCACGCGCCGCGACAAGCTGGCCGATTGCCTGATCGGCACCGGCTTCCCGTTCCGCGATCTGGAAGGCATGGACGAATACCTGGAAATGTTCGCGCTGATGACGCGTAGCTGCGCCGGCCTGCGCCGCCCGGGCGCCGCCGCCCTGGACCTGGCCTACGTCGCCTGCGGCCGTCTGGATGGCTTCTTCGAGCGCGGCCTCAAGCCGTGGGACATGGCTGCCGGCATGCTACTGATCACTGAAGCTGGCGGTCTGGTCGGCAACTACGCCGGCGAATCGCGCCAGATGGAACAGGGTGAAGTGCTGGCCGGCAACCCGAAGGCCTTCGCACAGATGGTTCGCCTGCTGGCCCCCTTCTCGCTCGACAACGCGAAGCCCGCCGCAGTCTGATCCTTAGCTAGCCCCCAGGCTGCCTTCAAACAGGCGCCATCGGAGAGATCCGATGGCGCCTGTTTCGTTTTGCGCACTTTCTTTCAGAATCTCGCCCGGGATTTCCCGATTCACCCGCCATAAAGTTGCTCGCGACACACAAGTTTACTTGCGCCCCCTAACACCGTGTGTAGACTTACACACGGATCATTCAGGGCTCGAAATTGCATTCGTCCACGCTGATCCGATTGCTCGAACAGAAGGGGTGGAAGCTGGTGCGCACGCATGGCAGTCATTTCACCTTCAAACATCCGCGGCACATGCTGATTGTGACCGTGCCCCATCCAAAGAAGGATCTGCCGACAGGCACGGTCCGAAACATTCTGAGGACGGCCGGGCTATGAGCAGCGCGCCGTGTACAAAGAGGAACGACATGGACTTTCCCATTGCCATTCACAAGGATGCGAACTCGGTCTACGGCGTGACGGTGCCCGATGTGGCGGGCTGTTACTCCGCCGGCGAATCCATCGAGGAAGCGGTCCGCAACGCACGCGAGGCCATCACGACTCACGTGGTGGCCCTGCTCTCCCTTGGCGAGGAGGTTGTTCTGAAAGCGACGCCGATCGGCACGCTGATGGCCCAACCGGAGTACGCAGGCGCGATCTGGGCGCTGGCCGACATCGACATGAGCAAGCTCGACGCACGCCCGGAGCGAATCAATATCAGCCTGCCTCGTTTTGTATTGCACAAGATCGACACGTTCGTGGAACGTCGCCACGAAACCCGGAGCGGGTTCCTCGCGCGCGTCGCGCTGGACGCCATCGCGGGCAGCGTCTGAGTCCAGAACGGAAAATCCCAGCAAAAATGAGAATTCGGCACGAAGCCGAGGTGTGGGGTCGCAGTAAAATGCCCCTTTACGCCGCGCACGGGGTGGGCCTGTAATCCAGACGCCACCAGACCGCCGGCAACCGATACACCGGCGGCCCGGCACCTGCGCCGCTTGCCGCCCGAGAGGAATGCATGTCAGAAGCCCTATCCGTACCTGCCGCTGAAGGCGAGAACACCGTGACCGCGAGTGAATCGCCCGACCTTGCCGCGACTTCCGCCAGGGCCGAGAAAGTCGGCAAGCAGGGAAAGCCCGAGAAAGCCGAGAAGCAGTCGCCCATGATGCTGCAGTACCACGGCATCAAGGCCGACCACCCGGACACGCTCCTTTTCTACCGGATGGGTGACTTCTATGAGCTATTCCATGACGATGCCGAGAAGGCCGCGCGATTGCTCGACATCACGCTGACCGCGCGCGGCCAGTCTGGCGGTGTGCCAATCCGTATGGCCGGGATCCCATTCCATTCGGCTGACCAGTATCTGGCGCGCCTGGTAAAGCTTGGCGAATCCGTGGCGATCTGCGAACAGATTGGTGACCCAGCGACCAGCAAGGGCCCGGTCGAGCGCAAAGTGGTGCGCATCGTTACGCCCGGCACGCTGACCGATGCCGCCCTGCTGCCGGACAAGTCCGACACGTTCCTGTTGGCCGTGCACCAGCAGACCACACGCCGCGGCGTCAGCAAGACGGGCCTGGCATGGCTGAACCTCGCCAGTGGCGAACTGCGACTCATGGAGTGCGACGCCGCGCAGTTGTCCCGTGAACTCGAGCGTATCCGCCCCGCCGAGGTGCTGTACACCGACGGCATGGACCTGCCGGCGCTGACATGCGCGCGCACCCGGTTGCCGGAATGGCACTTTGACCAGGAAGCCGGTACTCGCCGCCTGCGCGAACAGATCGGCGTGGCCAGCCTGGAGCCGTTCGGCTGCTCGGGCCTGGGAGCCGCCCTCGGCGCTGCCGGCGCGCTGCTCAACTATGCGGCCACCACGCAAGGCCAGTCTCTGCGCCACGTGCAGGGCGTCACCGTCGAGCGGGAATCCGAATTTGTCGGCCTCGACTCGGCTACACGCCGCAACCTCGAACTGACCGAGACGCTGCGTGGCACCGAATCGCCAACGCTCTTCTCGCTGCTCGACACATGCGCGACGACGATGGGCAGCCGCGCGCTGCGCCACTGGCTGCATCATCCGTTGCGCGACCCGGCCCTGCCGCGAGCGCGTCAGCAGGCCATTGGGGCACTGATCACACAAGGGCCGGACGGCTTGCGTACCGTGCTGCGCAAGCTTGCCGACGTCGAGCGGATCACCGCGCGACTCGCGTTGCTGTCGGCACGTCCGCGCGATCTGTCCTCGCTGCGCGACACCCTGCGTGCCCTGCCCGATGTGCAGGCCGCCACGGTCAGTTCAGAGGATGCGCCGCTGCTGGCGCAGACCCTTGAGGAAATCGACATTCCGCAGGACTGCCTGGAACTGCTGATCCGCGCCGTGGCGGATGAACCCTCAACGGTGATTCGCGACGGCGGCGTCATCGCGCGCGGCTACGACGGTGAGCTCGACGAACTGCGCGATATCTCGGAAAACTGCGGTCAATTCCTGATCGAGCTGGAAACCCGGGAGCGCGAGCGCACAGGCATCACGAACCTGCGCGTCGAATACAACCGAGTTCATGGCTTCTATATCGAAGTCACCAACGGGCAGGCCGACAAGGTGCCCGACGACTATCGACGCCGGCAGACCCTGAAGAACGCCGAACGCTACATCACACCCGAGTTGAAAGCGTTCGAGGACAAGGCGCTCTCGGCACAGGATCGCGCGCTGGCTCGCGAGAAGCAGCTCTACGACGGTCTGCTGCAGGCCCTGCTGCCGCATATCGGCAGTCTGCGTCGCGTGGCCGGCGCGCTCGCCCGCCTCGACGTGCTTGCCACACTGGCCGAACGTGCGAAAACACTCGACTGGGTCCAGCCGGAACGCGTCCAGGAGAACGTCATCGACATCTCGCAGGGCCGCCATCCCGTCGTGGAAGGTCAGCTGGCCGCGGAGTCGGTCGCGTTCATCGCAAACGACTGTCAGTTGAACGAGGCCCGCAAGCTGCTGCTGATCACCGGCCCGAACATGGGTGGTAAATCGACGTTCATGCGCCAGACCGCATTGATCGTTCTGCTGGCCTGCGTCGGCGCCTGGGTGCCGGCACGCCGTGCCGTGATTGGCCCGGTGGATCGCATCTTCACGCGTATTGGGGCCGCCGACGACCTGGCGGGCGGACGTTCGACCTTCATGGTCGAAATGACCGAGGCCGCAGCCATCCTGCACAACGCCACGCCATCCAGCCTGGTGCTGATGGATGAGATCGGCCGCGGTACTTCGACCTTCGACGGTCTCGCCCTCGCGTGGGCCATCGCGCGTCATCTGCTGTCCCACAACCGCAGCCACACACTGTTTGCCACCCATTATTTCGAGCTGACGCAACTGCCGGTCGAGTTCCCGCAGGCTGCCAACGTGCACCTGTCAGCCGTGGAGCATGGCGATGGCATCGTATTCCTGCATGCGGTGCAGGACGGTCCGGCCAGCCAGAGCTACGGGCTGCAGGTGGCCCAATTGGCGGGTGTTCCGCAACCAGTCATTCGCGCAGCGCGCAAGCATCTCGCGTGGCTGGAAGAACAATCGGCGGACGCCACGCCCACGCCGCAGATGGATCTGTTCTCGGCGCAGTCTTCCCCGTCCGCAGACGATGAAGATGACAAATCGGCAGGCCAGTCCGCCGTGCCGCCCGCGCAGGCTGCCACGCTGGAAGCGCTGGCCGATATCGACCCGGACAGCCTCTCGCCGCGTGAAGCGCTCGAGGCGCTGTACCGACTCAAGTCCATCTCGGAGACCGCGCGAACGGTATGACGGCACGCTTCCGGGGTCGAAGCTCGGCGGCCACGTGCTTGGCGGCCATTGCCTGCGCGTTGCTCGCGGTGCCGGCGCTCGCGCACGCGGCGCGGGCGGGCAGCATTGCGCCGCCGCCAGTGCCGACCGTGCAGATGACCCGGATCGCCCTGATTGCCGACACCCCGCAATGGCCAGCCGCGGAAACGGACACGACTGCGCTATTCGACATGATGAACGCGCAGCAGGTAGCGATGATCGTCCACGCTGGCGGCATCAAGGGCGATACCGAATCCTGTGGTGACACCGTTCTCAACGCGCGGCTGCAGGTGCTCGACGATTCGCCCACACCGCTGCTCTACGTACCAGGCGAGACCGACTGGGCTGAGTGCCAGAAGCCCTCAAACGGGAAGTTCGATGCCGTCGAACGGCTCAATCGATTGCGGGAGCTGTTCTTCCCGCTCGACACCACGCTTGGGCGACGCACATTGCCAGTGGTGCGTCAGTCGGATCAGGCGCTGTTCCGCAGCTATCGGGAAAACGTGCGGCTCGTCACCGGTGGCGTGATGCTGGTGGGCCTGAACCTGCCCGGCGACAACAACCACTATCGCATCGAGGGCGGGCGCAATGGCGAATTCGAGGATCGGCGCGAAGCCAACCGGCAATGGCTGGCCAGGGCATTCTCGGTTGCCGAGCAGCGCGATCTGCCCGGCATCGTGGTCATCGCGCACGCCGATCCGCTATTCGGGAACGGCTGGGAAAAACGTGGCAAACCAAGCCTGCTGGACGCGTTCGTGCGTCACGGGGCACGCGACGGCTATCTCGAGTTCAAGCGTCAGCTTCGTGATCTGTCCTCGAAGTTCTCTGGCCAGGTGCTGCTGGTCCATGCAAGCGATAGCGGCTTCAGCGTCGACAAGCCTTTACGCGACACGTCGGGGAAGATCGTTGCCAACTTCACGCGAGTCGCACTGCCCATCGGCACTCCTTCGCGATGGACGGAGCTGACGATCACGCCGGGCACACGATCGGTATTCCAGGTTCAGCTACAAGATGGGCCCAAGGGCAATTGATATTCATCAACAAGAGGACAAAATGAAAAAGCCGGCAAATGCCGGCTTTTTCATTTTCGCGATGACCTATCGCGGATCGCTCGTGTTGTGAGACTCAGTGCAGCGTGCGAGGTGCCTCGCCTTCGCCGTCCTCGTCTTCGTCCACCACTTCAATGCCCGAAGCGCCGTGCGCGTGACCGTGCTCGACTTCCTCGCCCGTCGCCTCGCGCACTTCCGAGACCTTCAGCCAGAAGCGCAGCGCCATGCCGGCCAGCGGGTGATTGCCGTCGAGCACGACCTTGTCCTCGGCGACATCCGTCACCGTGTAGATAATCGAATCTTCGTCGTCACCGTCCTCGGGCACGCCCTCGAACTGCATGCCTACTTCGAGCGGCTCCGGGAAACGATCACGCGGCTCCACCTTCACGAGTTCGGCGTCGTAGTCGCCAAACGCCTCGTCCGGTTCCAACTGCAGCTCGGTCTCGAAGCCGGCGTCGTGGCCCTCCAGCGCTTCCTCGATCTTGGGGAACGTGCCATCATACCCGCCGTGCAAATAGACCATGGGCTCATCCGACTCTTCGATCAGATTGCCCTGCGCGTCCGACAGCTTATACACCACGGACACCACCGTATTCTTAGCGATTTTCAATTCTTGACTCCATGAGCGATTCCGCATTATACGCGCACGCCTTGCCTCCGGAACCTGTCGATCCCGACGCGCCGCTCACCCTGCTCGGCGGCATGACGCCCTCAGCCTTCATGCGTGATATCTGGCACCGCAAGCCGCTGCTGATTCGACAGGCCGTGCCGGAAATCGTGCCCCCAGTGTCGCGCGAGGCGCTTTTCGAACTTGCCGATCGCGACGACGTGGAATCACGTCTGGTGTCGTTCTTTCGCAACCGCTGGAAGCTCGAACACGGACCGTTCTCCGAGGACAACCTGCCCTCGCGCAAGACCGGCAAGTGGTCGTTGCTGGTCCAGGGCGTCAACCTGCACGATCAAGCGGCAGCCGAGCTAATGAGCCAGTTCCGCTTCGTTCCCGATGCCCGGCTTGACGACGTGATGATCAGCTATGCCACCGACGGCGGCGGCGTGGGACCTCACTTTGACTCCTACGATGTGTTCCTGCTGCAAGTATCGGGCCGGCGCCGCTGGCGCATTTCGTCACAGACGAAGCTCGACCTGATCCCCGACCTGCCCCTCAAGATCCTTTCGGATTTCAGCGCCGAGCAGGAATGGGTACTCGAGCCCGGCGACATGCTCTACCTGCCACCTCAGTACGCGCACGATGGAGTGGCCGAAGGCGAATGCATGACGGCCTCGATTGGTTTCCGCGCCCCCGCCTATCGTGAGCTCGCAGGTCATTTCCTGGCCTGGCTTTCGGAGACCGTTGCCGACAACGAAGGCCTCGACGGACGTTACGCCGATGCAGGTGAATCGGCGACCTCGACGCCCGCGCAACTGCCGGCAAATCTGGCACGGGCGGTGGCGGAACGCCTTCAGTCACTCAAATGGAACGCGGGCATGGTTTCGGAATTCCTGGGTACGCATCTCTCCGAGCCGAAACCGTCCGTGCAATTCGACGAAATCGAGGAAATTCCGCTGCGTCAGTTCACGAAGCTGGCGCGCGCGCAGGGTGTTGTTTTGGCGCCCGCTTCCGTTGCGCTCTATGACCGCACGCACTTCTTCCTGAACGGCGAAGCCTACGAGCCGCCAGCATCGCTGGCCAAGTGGCTGCGACGTCTGGCTGACCGCCGTCAACTCACCGCGAGCGAGGTCGAGGCATGTGTTGCGCTGCCCGACTTGATGGATACCTTCCACGACTGGGCGATGGAAGGATGGCTCCAGATTGCACCGAAACGCGTGTAATAATGCGTAACAAATCAAACCTGCAAATCTTGACTGTACACAAGCAGGGGAAACGCGGATATAATCGCCCGCTGGCTAGTACTGTGGACCACTGCACTGTCGGCACCCGGGAGAGCCACAAATTCGCAGTTCAAGAGCGATAATTACCGGTAATTATTCATCGCCTGTTTTCGTTATTAAAAGTTAAAGGACGAACAATGAAGAAGTCTCTCCTGATCGCATCCCTGCTGGCTGCTGTTGCTCTGGCCGCTTGCGGTAAGAAAGAAGAAGCTGCTGCTCCCGCCGCTGACACGGCTGCTCCGGCTGCTGCTGCTCCGGCTGAAGCTTCGGCTCCGGCTGCTGCTCCGGCTGCTGACGCTTCGGCTCCGGCCGCTGCTCCGGCTGCTGACGCTTCGGCTCCGGCTGCTGACGCTTCGGCTCCGGCTGCCAAGCAATAATCGGATTCGTCCGATAAAAAAGCCGACCTTCGGGTCGGCTTTTTTTATTTCTCGGATTTTTCTCACCCCTCATTCGCGGGGAAGATGAATGCCGAGATTATGGGCGCACCGTCTGCCAGCCCAATCCCTCTTCCTGATCCGCGATCAGGATATCCCCCGGCGATGTGCCAAGCACCGAGGCCAGTGCGCCTGCCGCCAGTTCGCACGTATTGTTCTGCTTGCTCAGATGCGCTGCAACGACGCGCGACATCTGCCCATGCATGACCTGAGACAGAATACTCGCGGCAATGTCATTTGCCAGATGCCCAAAATCACCTCCGATGCGCCGTTTGAGCGAATACGGATAGACCGAGTTACGCAACATCTCCCGATCGTGATTGCATTCGAGCACCAGTGAATGCACACCCGCCAGCCGCGCGGTCACATACGGCGTCTCCATCCCTGCATCGGTCAGCACACCGAGCCGCGCATCGCCATCAGTCAGCACGAACTGCAATGGTTCACGTGCATCATGCGGCACCGTATAGGGATGGATCTGCAAGCCACCGACCGAGAATGAATGATCGGCACAGCACACGCGCACATCCGCCACATCCGCGCCTCGCATATGTGACGTCGCCAGCCACGTGCCGTGGCTCGTGTGGACCGGTAGCTTGTGACGCGCCGCGAACGCATAGGCCGAGCCGACATGGTCGCCATGCTCGTGCGTGACCAGCACCGCATCGAGTTGCTCCGGCGCGACGCCGAGCCGCTCCAGCCGGCGAGCGGTCTCCTTGATGCCGAAACCGCAATCCAGCAGGACGCGCGTCACGCTCGCACCATCGCCAGCCTCGATCAGTAGCGAGTTGCCCTCGCTGCCGCTGCCCAAAAAAGCAAAGCGCATCATGGATGCGCTCGCTCGGGCTGGCACTCGACGGCTCGCGCCGTCGGTGCCACTTGACTGCCTGGGACGATCATCAGTGAAGCTGTTCGTCGAGCAGGGTCAGGATTTTCTTGCCGATCTCGGAGTTCTCGGGCTGGCCAGCATCGTTCAGGACGGTCACGGTGGTGCCGGTACCGTTGCCCTTCAGCGCCACGCGATACTTCTTCGCGGTCTTGCCATCATTGGGCTTGGTGAAGAGCTTGCCAAAGAAGCCACGATCATCGACCGTGGTCTTCGGATCGACGTAGCGCACGTAGTACAGGCCCTGAGCGCGATCACGATCTTCCACCGTGAAGTTCACGCGATCCAGCGACAGACCGACCGAGCGCCAGGCGCGATCGAACGGCTCCGGCAACTGCAGCGCGGGCGAGCCATTCACCTGCGCCAGGAACGACTTGTTGCTGGATGCCGCGGCTGCCGTGGCCGCGCCAGTAGCGGCGGCGGCACCAACGCCTGCTGCAGCAGGCGACGGCTGGGCCGTACCGATACCGGCCGGCGTCGGATTCTTGGCCATCTTGTCGGCCTGCTCCTTCTGCACGCCCAGGCGTTGCGCCAGACGCGAGAGGAATTCGGCCTCCAGCTCCGGATCAGCCGGACGCGGCGTCCAGACCGTCTGCGACTTGTCCACGCCGGTCAGTTGTTCCTGCGCACCACGGTGGCTGATGAACACCTCGAGCTGGCCGTTCTGCGAACGCTCGACGCGCGTGCGGAACTTGTCGCGCTCCGACGTCGAATACAGGCCATCGAACACCTTGCCAATCGTGTTGCGGATGATGTCCTGCGGGATCTTGGCGCGGTTCTCGGCCCAGTCCGTTTCCATGATGCCGGTCTCAGGGGAGTCCTGCGTCAGCAGGAAGCCGTTCTCCTGCCAGAAGCCACGCAGCGACTCCCAGAGCTTGTCCGGGGGCATGCCGTTGTTGATCACGAGCCAACGCTGGTTGCCATCGCGCTCCATGCGGATGCCGTCCGTGCTCGGCAGCACGTTGTCGGTCGGCGAGGCTTCGCGGGTCTTGTTGGCCTGGCTATAGTTCGACAGCGTCGACGTACCGGCGGCATCAGGCACCGTGTAGCGGCGATCGCCCTCGAGCTTGGTCAGGTCCGGCGGAATATCCAGCGATGCGGTCTTCTTGCCCTGGGACTTGTAGTCGATCTTGTCGGGCTGCATGGCCTCGTTGATGCTGCTGCAGCCTGCAATCAGCGACAGCGCCAGCACCGGCGCAACCACAGCGACACGGCGGACTTGCGTCGCGCCGCGACGGTTAAGCTTCTGTTTCATTGACACGTAATCCTGGTTTCAAGAGTCGGCACATCGCCGCATGTGGGCCGGTAAGACTTAGCCAAGCAGGCCGGCGGCGGCGAGCGCGCGGCGCACGGTTTCATGCTGACCTTCGGCCAGCGGGGTCAGCGGCAGGCGGATACCGCCTTCCATCTTGCCCATTTGCTGGAGCGCCCACTTCACGGGGATCGGGTTGGCCTCCACGAACATTGCGCGATTGAGGTCAATCAGCTCCATATGCAGACGACGCGCCGTCACCACATCGCCCTTGAGCGCGGCAACACACATCTCATGCATCTTGCGCGGCGCCACGTTCGCGGTCACCGAGATATTTCCATGGCCGCCCAGCAGGATCAGCGCCACGGCCGTGGGATCGTCGCCACTGTAGATGGCGAAGCCTTCCGGCGCGCTATTGATCAGTTGCGCGGCACGGTCGATATTACCAGTCGCTTCCTTTACGCCGACGATACCGGGTACCTGCGCCAGGCGCAGGATCGTATCGTTGTTCATGTCCGCCACGGTACGGCCGGGCACGTTGTAGAGCACCACCGGCAGATCCACCGCTTCCGCGATCGTGCGGAAATGGCGGTACATGCCTTCTTGCGTCGGCTTGTTGTAGTAGGGCACGACCTGCAGCGATGCGTTGGCGCCCACCTTCTTGGCGAAGGCGGTCAGCTCGATCGCCTCGCTGGTGGAGTTGCCGCCCGTGCCCGCGATGATCGGTACACGGCCCGCGGATTGCTCGACGGCCACGCGAATCAGTTCGCAGTGCTCGTCGACGTTGACGGTCGGCGATTCGCCCGTGGTACCCACGATCACGATGCCATCGGTACCTTCCGCCGCGTGCCAGTCAATGAGGGCGCGCAGCGCGGGAAAGTCCAGGCTGCCATCCTCGTGCATCGGGGTGACGATGGCCACGATGCTGCCGGTAATCTGTGTCATAGCTCAGGAATTCGGAAATTCGAACATCCGCGATTGTACCGGAACCGTCAGGCCCTCCGGACACCCACGGAATGAGGGAAAACGTTAGCGGGCGTAACGTGTGAAGGCGCCGCCGCGCTGACACCTGCGCCCGCGCTTCAAGTGGGCAATTGGTAACGCGGCGGCGCAGTGCCATCCACGCCACCCGGCGCTTCGCGCACCGCACATATGCGCTGTACGAACGCCGTACGGGGCACATCGAGCGTGCCATCTTCGTAACCGACCACGCGCAGCGCGTCATGCGCCACTTCAAGCAATTCGCCCGGACGCAGCAAAAAATCGGGGCGGGAAGGCTTGCCCACGGTCTCGTTGCCGGCCGCGAACGTCTCATAAATCAGCACGCCACCGGGCGCCAGCGCCTCGATCAGGTGCGGCCACAGCGGGCGGTGCAGGTAGTTCGTGACCACCACGGCGTCAAACCGGCCGGCATCGGCCAGCGGCCAGGCGCCCTGCTCCAGGTCCACCGTGCGGCGCTCGATGCCCGACGGCAGCGCCGCGATGGCCTCGGCATCGCGATCCACCGCCAGCACGGCAAACCCCTGCGCCGCCAGCCATGCCGAATGGCGTCCGCTGCCGCAGGCCAGGTCGAGCACGCGGCCGCCAGGTCGAATCAGATGCGCCCAGCGGGTCAGCCAGGGCGATGGCGCCGCGATCGGCGGGTGTGTCAGGGTCATGCGCGGGACAGGCAAGGATTGGGAAAGACGGAGACTGGCGTCACTGGAGCAGCCACATGACCGGACGCAGCATCAACTCGACGATCGACAGCAGTCCGTTCATGACCGGACGCATCCAGATCTTGGTGATCACACCCGCCGCCACCAGCGCTAGAACGACAAAAATGCCATAGGGCTCGATGCGCGCCATGACGCCGGCAAGCCGCTGCGGCAGCAGCGCCGTCAGTACCCGGCCACCATCGAGCGGTGGAATCGGGAACAGGTTGAACGCCGCCACCACCGTGTTGACCAGTACGCCAGCACGGGCCATTTCGCTCCAGAACGGCTCCTGGATATGTGCCAGCGCCAGACCAATGGCCACCAGCGCCCACGCGAACGCCTGGACGATATTGCTGGCCGGGCCGGCCAGCGCCACCCACATGCCATGCCAGCGCGGATTGCGAAGGCGATCGAACGCCACCGGCACTGGCTTGGCGAAGCCGAAGACGAACTGACCGGCAGTCAGGAAGTACAGGAGCAGGGGCACCGCCACCGTGCCGATCGGATCAATGTGCCGTACCGGGTTCAGGCTTACCCGGCCAAGCAGGTAGGCGGTGTTGTCGCCAAAATGCTTGGCCACATAGCCATGCGCGGCCTCGTGCAGCGTGATGGCGAACAGAACAGGCAGGGCGTAGACCGCGAAGGTCTGAATCAGGGAGGAATCCATGCGGACTATTCTATCGGGCAACCTGCCCACGGAGGCATCGAATGTGTGTCAGGTCGTGGCGAAGTCCGACGCATTCAGGCCGAAGCGCTCCACATCGCCCCTGCCCGCCCGCACCAGTACCGGCTCGCCGCTGGTCAGATCGATGACCGTGGTCGGCTGAGCCGGCGCCGGACCACCGTCGATCACCAGGTCGAGGCGCTTTTCCAGACGCGCCCGGATCTCTGCCGGGTCGTTCATCGGCGCGTCGTCGCCCGGCAACTGCAGCGTGGCGGAAATCAGCGGCTGACCCAGTTCGGCCACCAGCGCCAATGGAATCGGATGCTCGGGCACGCGCACGCCGATGGTCTTGCGCGCCGGGTGCGACAGCCTGCGCGGCACTTCCTTCGTCGCCTCCAGGATGAACACATACGGTCCGGGCGTCGCGCCCTTGATCCAGCGGTACTGGCGGTTGTCCACCCGGGCGAAATTGCCAAGTTCGGACAAATCGCTGCACATCAGCGTCAGGTGATGCTTCTCGTCGATCTCGCGCAGACGGCGCAACTGCTCCACGGCGGCCTTATCGTCGATCTGGCAAGCCAGCGCGTAACTCGAGTCAGTCGGGAGCGCGATCAGCCCCCCCTGGCGCACGATCTGCGCGGCCTGCTTGACCAGTCGCGCCTGCGGATTGTCGGGATGAATCTCGAAGTATTGGGACATGTAGGCTGGCTATGAGGGCGCTTACCAGTCGTACCAGACCGGCGTGACATCGGCCGGCAGCGGGGGCAGCGCGCCGAGTTCCACACGGCCCTCGCCGGGTCCGTGGAAATCCGAACCGCGCGACGCCAGCAAGCCATAGTGGCGTGCCACGTTGGCATAGCGGCGGAACTGATCGGGCGTGTGGCTGCCAGTCACCACCTCGACGGCTCGGCCGCCAAGCTGCGTGAACTCGTCGAACAGCGCATCGTGCTGCATATCGGTGTAGTTGTAGCGACCCGGATGCGCCATCACTGGAATACCGCCAGCAGTCCGAATCCAGCCTACGGCCTCGGCCAGCGTGGCCCAGCGATGCGGCACGAAACCGGGACGCCCTTCGGAGAGATATTCGGCGAAGACATCGCCAATCGTCGCGCAACGTCCTTCGTCGACCAGCCAGCGCGCGAAGTGCGTACGGGAAATCAGGTCGGGATTGCCGACGTAGCGCAGCGCGCCATCGTAGGCGCCGGAAATGCCGACTTTCGCCAGCGCGTCACCAATATCCTGCGCCCGGCGCGCGCGGCCATCGCGCGTTTTCGCCAGGCCATCGATCAGTTCGGGATGGAAGGGGTCGATCTGCAGGCCGACGATGTGGACGGTCTGCCCGGCCCACGTCACCGATATTTCCACGCCCGGCACATATCGCATGCCAAGCGCTTCGGCGGCGCGGCGCGCCTCGATCTGTCCGCCTACCTCGTCATGGTCCGTCAGCGACCAGAACGCGACGCCACCGGCGTGCGCCCGGGTCGCCACGTCGGACGGCGACAACAGCCCGTCGGACACGGTGGAATGACAATGCAGATCGGCGTTGATGGCGTGAGCATTTTGCATGGCAACCATTCTACTCCCGGCAGGGCTTTTTAGCCCTGCCAGCAAAGGTGGCGTGCCCGGATTGCCGACGACCGCAAGGTATGATGGAACCGTTACGAAACCGATACCTTCCTCGTCCGCCATGTCCACGACACCCACCTCCGCACCAGAAACCACCCAGACCGATGTACTGATCGTCGGCGCAGGCCCGGTGGGACTGTTCGCGGCGTTTCAGGCCGGTGTGCTAGGACTGAAATGCGAGATCGTGGATGTGCTCGACCGCGCCGGCGGCCAGTGCACGGAGCTGTACCCCGAGAAGCCAATCTACGATATTCCGGCCGTCCCGGGCTGCCTCGCCCAGGACTTGGTCGACCGCCTGCTGGAACAATGCGCGCCTTTTGCGTTTCCGATGCACTTCAGCCAGCGCGCCGAATCGGTCAGCGACACCACCTGCGCAAACGGCCATCCGCGCCTGCTGGTGACCACCGATGCGGGCAAGCGCTTTGACGTGGCCGCAGTGCTGATCTGCGCCGGTGCCGGCGCCTTCGCACCGCAGCGTGTGTCGCTGCCAGAAGCGACAGCGCTGGAAAACCGTCACGTCCACTACGCCGTGCGCGATCTATCGCGCTTCGCCGGCAAGCGTGTGATCGTGGCCGGCGGCGGCGATTCGGCTCTGGATTGGGCGATGGCATTGCGCAAGACTGCGGCGCGCGTGACGCTACTGCACCGGCGCGAAGGATTCCGCGCGGCCGACCACACGGTCAATGCGATGCGTGACGCGGTGGCCGCTGGCGAGATGGATTTCGTGGTCGGCATGCTTGGCGGGCTCCAGACCAATGGCGATGGCGCACTAACCGGCGCAGTGGTGAAGTCGCGCGACGGCGAGCAGACGATCCCCGCCGACGACCTTGTCGCCCTGTATGGTCTGGTGTCCGAGCCGGGCCCGATCGCACAGTGGGACATGGATATGCGCGCGGGCCGTATCGCGGTCGATACCACGACGTATGAAAGCTCCCGCCGGGGCATCTTCGCGGCCGGCGACATCGCGTTCTATCCGAACAAGCAGAAACTGATCCTGTCGGGCTTCCACGAGGCCGCGCTGGCGCTGCGCAAGGCCTATCACTACGCATTCCCCGAGAAGTCGCTGGTGCACGTGCATACGAGCAACAACGCGGCGCTCAAGGAAAGGCTCACGCACGGGTGACGCCTCTGCCCCCTTCCGCTCGTGGAAGAGGGAGGCAACCGGCCTCAGATCAGAAAATCCTCGATCAGTCTGGCCACCACCGCCGGCTGGTCGTGATGCAGCATGTGCCCCGCATCGTCGACGATGGCTTCGCGGAAGTCGGAGAACGCCCGGAAGCGTTCCCTGAACTCCTCGATGGTCTGCTTGTGCGCGATGTGCTTGAGCGTGGCGGAATCGCGTGCCTCCACGTGCAGCACCGGCGCCGTGACCTTGGCCCAGATCGCCATGATTTCGTCGATGCGATACAGCATCGGGTTGGTCATCTTGTGAGCGGCATCGCCAAGAATTTCCCACCTGCCATCGGCATTGCGACGCGACCAGTGCGCGGCAAGGAAGGCAGCCCGGTCATCGGGCAAGCGCGGATTGGTCTTCTGCAGACGCGCCGCGACCGCTGCCTCGCTCTCGTAGGTCTTCAACTCGGGCGGGTTGCGTAGCTCGTCGAGCCAACGCGCCATGCGGCCCGGCGCCTGCTCGGGGCGTGTGCGCGTCATTCCGAACCCCTCCAGGTCCACGACGCGCCGCACACGCTCCGGACGCACGCCAGCGTAGATGCACACTACATTGGCACCCATGCTGTGCCCCACCAGATCCACCTGTCCGTCAGGCTGGTAGTGGTCGATCAGTCCCTCGAGATCGGCGACATAATCAGGAAACCAGTACGACGCGGTACCCGGATAGCGCGTCGGATGATCGGTCTCGCCGAAGCCGCGCCAGTCCATGGCGATCACGTGCCAGTCGCGCTGGAACGCATCTACCAGGAACTGGAAGGAAGCGGCCACGTCCATCCAGCCATGCAGCATGAACAGCTTGGGCGCGCCAGGCTCCCCCCATTGGCGCACGTGCGTGCGGAGCCCCCGCAGCGTGATAAATTCGGAACGCGAGGTTTCCGTGATGGTCATTGTTTCTGTCTCCGTGTCCGGGTCTTCTGGCACGCGCGGCTCAAACCCACGCGGCAGCCCGAATAAAAATAGAACGGTCGTTCGCTTGCCGGATTATAGCCATTTCGCGAGATCCGGGCGCGGCCGACAACCTGGAGACAACCGGATGACCGCCTTGCCGGCCACGCGGCGCGACGACTACCGCGCACTGCACGATTCCTTTCACTGGGACGTGCCCGAGATATTCAACCTGGCCGAAGTCTGCTGCGGCCGCTGGGCACGCGATCCAGCCACGATGCACCGCATCGCGGTCTACACAGAGCACGAGGACGGCCGACGCGCCTCGCATACCTATGCGCATATCCAGGCCGAGGCGAACCGTCTTTCGCGCGCCCTGCGCGAACTCGGCGTACAGCGTGGCGACCGCGTGGCCATCGTCATGCCTCAGCGCATCGAGACCGTGATTGCCGGCATGGCCGTCTACCAGCTCGGCGCGGTAGCCATGCCGCTGTCGATGCTGTTCGGCCCCGAGGCCCTGTCCTACCGTATCGACCACAGCGAGACCCGCGTGGCCATCGCCGACGAGACCTCGATCGACAACATGCTCGCCGCCCGCCCCGACTGCCCGACGCTGCGGACGGTCATCGGCGTGGGCGACGCCACCGGCCGCGGCGATCTGGACTGGGACACGCTGCTGGCCGCGCAGATCCCCGAGTTCACCGCCGAGCAGACCAAGGCCGAGGAAGCTGCCGTACTGATCTACACCAGCGGCACCACTGGCCCCCCGAAGGGCGCGGTCATCCCGCATCGCGCGCTGATCGGCAATCTGACCGGCTTCGTGTGTTCGCAGAACTGGTATCCGCAGGACGACGACGTATTCTGGAGCCCGGCGGACTGGGCCTGGACCGGTGGCTTGTGGGATGCACTGATGCCGGCGCTCTACTTCGGCCGTCCGATCGTCGGATATCAGGGGCGATTTTCGGCGGAGCGCGCGTTCGAACTGCTCGAACGCTACGGTGTCACCAATACGTTCCTGTTCCCGACCGCGCTCAAGCAGATGATGAAGGCCTGCCCGAACCCGTCGGACCACTACCAGCTCAAGCTGCGGGCGATCATGAGCGCCGGCGAGGCCGTCGGCGAAACGGTCTTCACCTGGTGCCGCGACGCGTTAGGCGTGATCGTCAACGAGATGTTCGGCCAGACCGAAATCAACTACATCGTCGGCAACTGCACCGCGCAGTACGACGAAAGCCGCCTTGGCTGGCCCGCGCGACCTGGGTCGATGGGACGCCCCTACCCCGGCCATCGCGTGGCCGTGATCGACGAGGACGGCCGCCCCTGCCCGCCGGGCGAGGATGGCGAAGTCGCAGTCTGCGCGACCGATATCCACGGCCATCCCGATCCGGTGTTCTTCCTGGGCTACTGGAAGAACGAAGCGGCCACCGCAGCCAAGTACTCGGAATATGACGGCCTGCGCTGGTGTCGCACCGGCGACCTCGCGCGAATCGACGCGGATGGCTACCTCTGGTACCAGGGCCGCGCGGACGACGTGTTCAAGTCATCGGGCTACCGCATCGGGCCGAGCGAGATCGAGAACTGCCTGCTCAAGCATCCGGCGGTGTCGAACTGCGCCGTGGTGCCTTCGCCGGACCCCGAGCGCGGGTCGATCGTCAAGGCGTTCATCGTGCTGACGCCGTCGGTGACGCGTTCGTTCGATAACGATGCGGCGCTGATCGCCGAGCTTCAGCAGCATGTGCGAGGCCAGCTTGCGCCGTACGAGTACCCGAAAGCGATCGAATTCATCGACCAGTTGCCGATGACCACCACCGGCAAGATCCAGCGCCGCGTGTTGCGGCTGCAGGAACAGGAGCGCGCCGCAAAGCCAGCCGGCTAGCCGGCGGAGGCCTCGAGCCAGGCCAGTTCGTCCTCGTCGAAACCGGCCGCGCGGCGAGCCTCGAGATTGAATGGGCCGCGCAGCTTCGGCGCGCGGTACTGTTCGGCAAGCCGCGCGTATGTGGAGATCGGGTCCAGCCCTCGCTGGGCGCAGAGCCAGCGGTACCAGTGATTGCCAATGGCCACGTGCCCGACTTCGTCGCGCAGGATGATGTCGATGATCTCCGCGGCCGCGGTATCGCCCACCTCGGCCAGCTTGGCACGCACTGGCGGCGAGGCGTCGAGCCCACGCGCCTCCAACGTGCGCGGCACCAGCGCCATGCGCGCCAGCACGTCGCCGGAGGTGCGATCGGTCATCTCCCAGAGCGAGTTATGTGCCGGATAGTCACCATAGGTCGCCCCGAGCGTGGCGAGATGGTCGGCCAGCAGCGTGAAATGGAGTGCCTCCTCGTCTGCCACGCGAAGCCAGTCGCGGTAGTACGCCTCCGGCATCCCGGCAAAGCGCCAGACCGCATCGAGCGCCAGATTGATCGCATTGAATTCGATATGGCACAGCGCATGGATCATCACCGCGCGGCCGGCCAGGGTGTGTAGCGAGCGCCTGCGGTCCACCTGCTGCGGGGGCACCAGTTCGGGCCGCGCCGGGCGCCCCGGGATCGCCGCCGAGGCATCGGCCACCAAAATTTCATCCACATCCGTTACCGTGCCCCCGTGCGCATGCAGATCGGCATGGAGCGCGCGCGCAGCGGCCGCCTTGGCCCTGGCGTCGGTGATACACAGCACCGCCAGCGCCCGGTGGCGCGTAGCAAGTGGCGAATCGGCGATTTCGGCGGGTGCGATGTCTGGCATAGGCGTAAAATCCGGGAAGCCGTCATTGTAGAGCCTCGCCGGTGCCACGCCGGCCCGCGGGAACCGGCTCTTTTAATCGCGACGGCCACCCCCAATTACCTACATTGCTTCAGGCAGGAGACCCCATGGCGCTTTACCAGCTCGGCGAGATCGCCCCGACCATTCACGACGATGCCTACGTGGCCGCGGAAGCCACCATTATCGGCAACGTGACGCTAAAGGCACGTGCGAGCGCCTGGCCCGGCGTCGTGATCCGTGGTGACAACGAACCGATCGTGGTGGGCGAGGATACGAACATCCAGGAAGGCTCCGTGCTGCACACCGACCCGGGCCGCCCCCTGACGCTGGGCGACAAGGTCTCGATCGGCCACCAGGCCATGCTGCACGGCTGCACGGTCGGCGAAGGCTCGCTGATCGGTATCCAGGCCGTGGTGCTGAATGGCGCCGTAATCGGCAAGGAATGCCTGGTCGGCGCCGGCGCCGTCGTGACCGAGAACAAGGTGTTTCCTGACCGCTCGCTGATCCTGGGCGCGCCCGCCAAGGTGGTGCGCGAACTGACCGATGCCGACGTGGCCAACCTCTATCGCAATGCGGAGACGTATGCGAAGCGGCAAGCCACTTACAAGACCGATTTGAAGCGTATCGGTTGATACCGATACGCCGGATTGACATTGCTTTACGTGAAAGACTGATAGAACCGTGACCGCTACATCGAATCCCGACACACTCCAGAAATTCCTGTTCGACGCTGCCCCCGTGCGCGGCGAGCTGGTCCGCATGGAGGCCACCTGGCAAGAAGTGCTAAACCGCCATGCCTATCCGGCACCGGTGCGGCGCCTGCTGGGCGAGATGATGGCGGCCGCGGCGCTGCTATCGGCCAACCTCAAGTTCAACGGCGCGCTGGTGATGCAACTGCACGGCGACGGCCCGGTGCGGATGCTCGTGGTGGAATGCCTGTCCGACCTGTCGATGCGCGCCACGGCCAAGATTGCCGAGGACGCCACGATTGCCGACGATGCCACGCTGTCGACGCTCGTCAACGTGCATGGTCATGGCCGTTTTGCCATCACGCTCGACCCGCAAGACAAGCTGCCGGGCCAGCAACCCTACCAGGGCATCGTGCCGCTTTCCGACGAAAACGGCCCGCTCGACTCGATGGCCGCGGTGCTCGAACACTACATGCAGGCGTCCGAGCAGCTCGACACCCGCCTGTGGCTTGCCTCGAATGAGCAGGTCGCCGCGGGCATGTTGCTGCAGAAGCTGCCGTCCTATGGCGGCACGATGGAAGCGCAGGTTGGCGAAACCGGTTCGCCGCTCGCCGGTGATGTGCAGGCGCAGGACCTGGATACCTGGGATCGCGCGTGCCAGTTGGGCGCCACGCTCAAGCAGGACGAACTGCTGGCCGAGTCGCCTGAGACCCTGCTGCGCCGCCTGTTCTGGGAAGAACTGCAGAATGCTGGCCTGCGCGTCTTCGAGCCAATGACGCCGCATTTCCAGTGCTCGTGCTCGCGCGCCAAGGTCGCCGGCATGTTGCAGTCGCTGGGCCAGGCCGAAATCGAAAGCATCATTGCCGAACGCGGCGACGTGGAAATCCATTGCGACTTCTGCGGCCAGCGCTACGTGTTCGACCCGGTGGATGCCGCGCAGCTCTTCACGGTACCCGTGGCAACGGGCGCAGGCGAAGGCGCGCAGCAGCAGCACTGAGCATCCGTCCACTCCCCTGCCTCATCAGGGATGAAGGGGAAAAGACCACGGGTATGTCAAAGGTTCCGGATATGCGCGGAACCACATACCCGCGCTTGCGGGTCCAATGACATTCCCGAACCCCAGTTGCCGGACGGAGGCCGACATGATCAAGACGTATCGTTCCCGCGCACTGTCCGGGCTGATCATTGCCTTGGCGGCGATGATCGCCGGCTGCGCAGCCCCCGTTCCACGCGATATGTACGGCAGCCCCGCCACCGCGCGCCTGGAGCCCGGTTCGACTCCCCCCGCCCCACTGACTGACGAAGAAAGGCAGCACCTCACAGCGCTGAACCAGCAAGTGCTGCGCGAGCAGGAGCATGTGATCGCCAGCCAGCAGCAGGCCGAAGCCTGGGCGCGGGCAGCTTACGCCTACCCGAGCACAAACTGGAGTCTGTATTACGGCGGATGGGGTGGTGGCCACTGGGGTGGCGGCGTGGGAATCAGCTCGCCCGGCTGGGGCTGGGGTGGTTACCCGTACGGCTCCCCGTACTGGTGGTGATTCAGAAGAAATAGAAACCGCGCCGCAGGAATGCGCAAACGCGACCGACCTAGCAGTCAAGGTCGCGCATCGACTTCAGAATAGTCCGAAGAAGCCGGTTAATGTCCGCCGCGTCCCGCGACGGAATTGGGCGGCGGCAGCAGCGGCGGCGTGGCGCTGACCTTCGGAGCCGGCGCCACAAACTGGACGAAGACTTCCCCGTCCTTGACCATGCCCAACTCATAGCGGGCACGCTCCTCGATGGCGCCCGTGCCATCCTGCAAATCCTTCACTTCCCCTTCCAGCTTGGCATTGCGCAGCTTGAGCGCCTGGTTGTGCACGGTCTGCTCATTGACCTGGCGATTCAGATCCCATACGCGTAGCCAGCCGCCCTTGCCCAGCCATAGCGGGTACTGGATTGCGAGCAGCAGCACGAACAACAGCAGGGAAATCAGGCGCATCAGGGCGAAAAGGCGCTAGGAAAAGGATGATTTGGCTATTTCTGCGGGACCAATGATCCACCAAGCCGCCAAAGATTGCAAAACAAAAGACGATACAAAGCGAAACAACGGCGCAACAGGCATCCGGTTGACAAAAAAAAGCGCCGCCCCAGTGCTCTGGGGCGGCGCTTTTTCTCGAACTCAGAACACTAACCGGCGATATCAGCGCAGGTTGTAGAACGTGCTCTTGCCCGGGTACGTGGCGATGTCGCCCAGGTCTTCCTCGATACGCAGCAGCTGGTTGTACTTCGAGATGCGGTCCGAGCGCGACAGCGAACCGGTCTTGATCTGGCCGGCGTTCGTGCCGACGGCGATGTCGGCGATCGTGCTGTCTTCGGTCTCACCCGAACGGTGCGAGATCACGGCGGTGTAGCCGGCGCGCTTGGCCATCTCGATAGCGGCGAACGTCTCGGTCAGCGTGCCGATCTGGTTGATCTTGATGAGGATCGAGTTGCCGATGCCCTTCTCGATGCCTTCCTTCAGGATCTTCGTGTTGGTCACGAACAGGTCGTCACCCACCAACTGGACGCGCTTGCCCAGCTTGTCGGTCAGCGTCTTCCAGCCTTCCCAGTCGCCTTCGGCCATGCCGTCCTCGATCGACACGATCGGGAACTTGTCGCACAGGTTGGCCAGGTAGTCGGCGAACTGGGTCGACGTCAGCTTCAGGCCTTCGCCTTCCAGCGAGTACACGCCTTCGGCTTCGTGGTAGAACTCGCTGGCGGCGCAGTCCAGGGCCAGCAGCACGTCCTCGCCAACCTTGTAGCCAGCCTTTTCGATAGCCTGCACGACCGTGTTCAGGCACTCCTCGTTCGACGAGAAGTTCGGGGCGAAGCCGCCCTCGTCGCCCACGGCGGTGGACATGCCCTTGTCGGACAGGATCTTCTTCAGCGCGTGGAACACTTCGGCGCCGCAACGCAGGGCTTCACGGAAGCTGGTCTGCGACACGGGCATGATCATGAATTCCTGGATGTCCAGGCTGTTGTTGGCGTGCGCGCCACCGTTGACGATGTTCATCATCGGCACCGGCATCTGCATCGCGCCCGAACCACCGAAGTAGCGGTACAGCGGCAGACCGGCTTCCTCGGCGGCTGCCTTGGCCACGGCCATCGACACGGCCAGCATGGCGTTGGCGCCCAGGCGACCCTTGTTCTCGGTGCCGTCCAGTTCGATCAGCGTGCGGTCCAGGAAAGCCTGCTCGGAGGCATCCAGGCCCATGATCGCTTCAGAGATCTCGGTATTGATGTGCTCGACAGCCTTCAGCACGCCCTTGCCCAGGTAGCGCGACTTGTCGCCATCACGCAGTTCGATGGCTTCGCGCGAACCGGTCGATGCACCCGACGGCACGGCAGCACGGCCCATCACGCCCGACTCCAGCAGCACGTCGCACTCGACGGTGGGATTGCCGCGCGAGTCGAGAACCTCGCGACCGATGATATCTACGATTGCACTCATATTTCCTCTCTGGACTGTTGAATCTGGTGAATCTTATTACCGCGCAGGATGCCCGACGAATATGTCAGATGCCTTCCACGACGATCATGTTCATCTTCGCCGCATGCTCGCGGGACTTGCGCGCCGCCAGGTATTCCTCGCTGGCGTGGAACGCGCGGGCGGCTTCGTAGCTCTGGAACTTCAGGACCACGACCCGCGTGGGGCCCCAATCACCCTCGAGCCGTTCGGTCTGGCCGCCGCGCACCAGCACTTCCGCGCCGTGCGCCTGCATGGCTTTCGTGGAAAGCACCTTGTACTGCTCGTACTGCTGGGGATCTGTCACATCGACGTACGCGATGATATAACCGGCGGCCATGCGCTATCTCCGAATCTTTTGTATTGTCTTTCGATACCGTTTCGTCAGCATTGAAGCCGGAGGTCCGGCAGCGGCACCAGAAACGGCACCGCCCGCGTCAGGCGCGGGCGGCAGTTGCCAAGGCAGGCTCAGGCGCAGGCCGGCCAGCCGAAGTTGTCTTCCAGGAAGCCGGCACGCTTGACCATGCCGTCGAGATCGCGCAGCACGGTTAGCAGTTCCTTCATGCGCGACAGCGGCACGGCGTTGGGGCCGTCCGACATCGCCTTGCTCGGATCGGGGTGGGTCTCCATAAACAGACCCGCCACGCCTGTAGCCACCGCGGCACGCGAGAGCACCGGCACGAATTCGCGCTGGCCGCCCGAGCTGGTGCCCTGGCCACCCGGCAACTGCACCGAGTGGGTGGCATCGAACACCACGGGGGCACCCGTCTCGCGCATGATCGCCAGGGAGCGCATGTCGGAGACGAGATTGTTGTAGCCGAAGGAAACGCCACGCTCGCAGGCCATGAACACGTCATCGGGCAGACCCGCCTCACGGGCGGCGTCACGCGCCTTGTCGATCACGTTTTTCATGTCATGCGGCGCCAGGAACTGGCCCTTCTTGATGTTCACCGGCTTGCCACTCTGGGCGCAGGCACGGATGAAATCAGTCTGGCGGCACAGAAAGGCCGGCGTCTGCAGCACATCCACCACGGCCGCGACGGGCTTGATCTCGTCGATCTCGTGGATGTCGGTGAGCACCGGCACGCCGATCTGACGCTTTACCGTGGCCAGGATCTCGAGACCCTTTTCCATGCCGAGGCCGCGGAACGACTTGCCCGACGACCGGTTGGCCTTGTCGAACGACGACTTGTAGATGAACGGAATGCCCAGTTCACCCGTGATCGCCTTCAGCTCGCCGGCCGTATCGAGCGCCATCTGCTCGGACTCGATCACGCACGGACCAGCGATCAGGAAAAACGGCTTGTCGAGGCCGACGTCGAATCCACACAGTTTCATGGCAGTTTCCTTCCCCACCAGCGCCTCAGGCGCCTTGGCGTTGCGCGGCGAGCGCGGCTTCCACGTAGGCCTTGAACAGCGGGTGGCCATCACGCGGCGTCGAGGTGAATTCCGGGTGGAACTGAACGCCGACGAACCACGGGTGCATCGATTCCGGCAGTTCCATCATCTCCGGCAGGTTCTCGGTCGGCGTGCGCGCCGAGATCACCATGCCAGCCTTTTCCAGCTCCGGCACGTAGTGGTTGTTGACTTCGTAGCGGTGACGATGACGCTCGTTGACTTCGGCGCCATAGATCTGCGAGGCCTTGGTGCCGGTCTTGATGGGTACCCGCTGGGCGCCCAGGCGCATCGTGCCGCCGAGGTCGGAGTCTGCCGAACGCTGTTCCACCTTGCCGTCGCGATCGACCCACTCAGTGATCAGCGCGACTACCGGGTGTTCCGTGTCGAGGTTGAATTCGGTCGAATTGGCGTCGCCCATGCTGGCAACGTGACGCGCGAATTCGATCACGGCGAGCTGCATACCCAGGCAGATGCCCAGGTACGGCACCTTGTTCTCGCGGGCATACTGGATCGCGCGGATCTTGCCTTCGGTACCGCGCTTGCCAAAACCGCCCGGCACCAGGATGGCATCCAGCGGCTTCAGCACTTCGAGGTGACCCGACTCGAGTTCTTCCGAATCGATGTACTCGATATTCACGCGCGTGGCGGTATGCATGCCGGCGTGGCGCAGCGCCTCGATCAGTGACTTGTACGACTCGGTCAGGTCGACGTACTTGCCAACCATGCCGATCGTGATCTCGTGCTCGGGGTTTTCCTGTGCCTTGACCAGCTTCTGCCACATCGACAGGTCAGCCGGCTTCGGGTCCAGACGCAGTTCCTCGCAAATCAGGCGGTCGAGGCCCTGCTCGTTGAGCATCTGCGGAATCTTGTAGATGCTGTCGGCATCCCAGACCGAGATCACGGCTTCCTGCGGGATGTTGGCGAACAGCGAAATCTTGGCGCGCTCGTCGTCCGGAATCGGGCGGTCGGCGCGGCACAGCAGCGCGGTCGGCGAAATGCCGATTTCGCGGAGCTTCTGCACCGAGTGCTGGGTCGGCTTGGTCTTGAGCTCGCCGGCGCTGGCGATGAACGGCACCAGCGTCAGGTGCACGAACGCGCAGTGATTGCGGCCCAGGCGCAGGCTCATCTGGCGCGCGGCTTCCAGGAACGGCAGCGACTCGATGTCACCCACCGTGCCGCCGATCTCCACCAGTGCCACGTCGGCCTTGCCGTCGTGCGACGCAGCAGCGCCACGCTCGACGAAAGCCTGGATTTCGTTCGTGATATGGGGAATGACCTGAACGGTCTTGCCGAGGTACTCGCCGCGGCGTTCCTTGCGGATCACCGATTCGTAGATCTGGCCAGTCGTGAAGTTGTTCGACTTCCGCATCTTGGCCGACACGAACCGCTCGTAGTGACCCAGGTCGAGGTCGGTTTCCGCGCCATCTTCGGTCACGAACACCTCGCCATGCTGGAAGGGGCTCATCGTGCCGGGATCGACGTTGATGTAGGGATCGAGCTTGAGGAGGGTGACTTTGAGGCCGCGCGACTCGAGAATAGCCGCGAGCGAAGCAGCAGCGATGCCCTTGCCGAGAGAAGAGACGACGCCACCGGTGACGAAGACGAATTTGGTCATAAACCGAGCTTGCCGGGGAAATCGGGATTATACATGAGAGCCCGATCCCCGCCGACGCCGAATTTGTGAAATCGAGGTGTCGGCCCGGCACGTAATGGCGGTCTGCGGCGCATACGTCGCACTGCACGTCTCACTGCGCGCCGTACCACAAGCCGAGCCGGCGCCGCGCGCGCCGGCCTCCCGGACTTCAGCGCCCGGACTTGCGCATTTCCTCGATCAGGTCCCGCACCATGCCGGCTGTCTCGAGGGGCCGCTCCATTGGATACAAGTGGCCGCCTTCGATATAGCGCAGCCGGTCGCCCACAAGCTTGCGGGTGGCGCCGAGCCCCGCCTGCCTTACCTCGCGCGAGCGGGTGCCGGCAACGAAGCTGACCGGGATCGGCGCGCCACGCGCGACCTTGCGGCCGAGGCTGGTCGGCAGCGTCCGGTAGATCCAGTATTCGACCTCACGATCGAAGCGCAGCTTGCGTTCGTTGGCCACACCAGTGGGCTCGGTCCCATGCTCGGCGTAGTCGCGTAGAACCTCGGGGTCCCATACCTTGAAATTGCGCTTGGACTGGAAATGACTCCAGACCGCGTCGGTATCGGGCCAATGGGTGCGCCGGTTCTTGGTCACCGCGGCGGGGCCTGGCTTCTCGTCGAGCCCAAGCATCTGGGACGCGCGCACCAGCGACGCTTTCCAGCCGGCGATGATTGGCGAATCCAGCATCACCACGCCCCGCACGCGCTGCGGCCGACGCAGCGCAGCCATCAGCGACAGGAAACCGCCCAGCGAATGGCCAACCAGCCAGACCTTGGGCGCGTCGGCACCGCTCCGCCCCGGGCGATCCAGCTCGCCAAGCAGTTCGTCGACCAGATGCGGCCACTCGCGCGTGACCGGAAACTTCGGATTGTGGCCGTAACGTTCGACGGCGCGGATGTCGAAGGTGTCGTCTAGCGCGCCGAACAGCTTGCGATAGATCGGCACCGGAAAACCGTTGGCGTGGGAAAAGAGCAGGATGTCGCGCATGGCGGCAAATCGATGGAATGGGTCGGAAAAACCTGGAATGAAAGGAATCAGCTTCGGTCGCGGCGGGCCCGTACCGGCTGGCCCCAGCGATCGGCTTCGTCGCGTGCGAGCGGGAATTCGGCCGGCTGGCTAGCATCCCATTCGGGATTGGCGATCTCGCCAAAAACCTGGCGCAGGCGCTGGCCCCAGGTGTCGCGGATCATGCGGAAGTATGCGTTCTTCTCGTCGATGCTGACGAAGCGCGTCACACGGAGCGAATCGGCCTCGTAGACCAGCAGGTCGAGCGGCAAACCGACCGAGATATTCGACTTCAGCGTGGAATCCATTGAGACCAGCGCGCACTTGGCCGCCTCGCCCAGCGGCACCGACGGCGTGATGACACGGTCGACGATCGGCTTGCCATATTTGGCCTCGCCAATCTGGAAGTAGCAGTTCTCGGGAGTGGCCTCGATGAAGTTGCCCGCCGCGTAGACATGGAACAGGCGCGTGCGCTCGCCCCGGATCTGCCCACCGAAAATCAGGTTGACGCTGAATTCGATGCCAGCCTCGCGCAACGCATGGGCATCGCGCTTGTGCACGGCGCGCACCGCCTCGCCGACGATGGTGACCGCCTCGAACATGTCGCGCGCGGTCCACAGTGAGCGCTTCTCGTCGCGCGCCTCGGCCAGGCATTGGCGCACAGACTGGCTGATCGCGAGATTGCCGGAGGTAAGCAGCACCATGACGCGGTCGCCCGGCTCCTCGAATACGGTCATCTTGCGCGCGGTGGAAATGGCATCCACACCGGCGTTGGTACGGGAATCAGACAGGAATACCAGACCGGCATCCAGCCGCATGGCTACACAGTACGTCATGGGTTCGGGTTGACAGAGGCGCGACGGCAACGCCCCATTCTAGCCGCACGGCAGGCGCAACGGCGGTGTATGAATACCGAAGGATTACTCTGCCGCCGCACTTCGAACCAACCTGGCTTCGCCATTTCAGGCCAGCGGCGTGATCTCGATGTCGACTTCCATTGTTTCCCCGGCCCCGCCTTCGAGAATGCCCCGGATTGGTGCGGCCGAGGCATAGTCACGCCCCACGGCAAGGCGGACGTGGCGCCCATCGGTGATGCAGCGATGCGTGACATCGATGCTGCACCAGAGCCCGCGGTCCGCATCCAGGCAGACGTCGGCCCAGGCATGACTGGCCAGCGAGGCTGCGGCCGCATCGTAGAAGTAGCCACTGACATAGCGGGCCGGAATACCGAGCGCGCGGCATGCCGCCACCATAACCTGTGCCTGATCCTGGCAGACCCCACTGCCCAGCCGGAAAGCCTCGACGGCGGACGTGCCGACATCGGTCGTATTGGCCCGGTACTGGACCCGCTCGGCGATGCCATCGGCCAATGCCAGCAGGGCCGGCACCTCGTGGCCAGCGGCCAGGTATGGGGCTGCGAACGCCCGCATGTCCGCAGGCGCCTGGGTCAGCGGCGTGCCCGATAGAAAATAGAGCGGCGACACACGCGACTCACCAGCTTCGGGCAGATCCTGGAAAGCGCCATGACCACCCTCCCCGGCCTCGGCGCCCGCCTGGCCCGTTGGGGCTGGATCGATCCTGACCTCGACCTCGCCGGTAGCGACGATCGCAATCGTACGGGCGGGGCCGGCCATGGTGAAGTTGTGGACGATATTGCCGAAACCGTCACGCGCTTCGGACAAGTTACCCGGCGCGGAAAGCGTCCAGTACTGCACGGACTGCAGTGGGCCACTGCGGGGCGCCAGACGCAGCTCATGCACGCTGCGGCGCACCGGCTCGGTGTATCGATAGATGGTCTTATGGTGGATCTTGTATTTCACGGGTATATCTCGCGCCACATGCATGCCGGCCCCAGTCGGGGATACCGCACACCCGGCGCGTGGCGCCGGGGGGTTCCTGCAACGGTCAGGCAGCTAGCAGCGGCACGAGGAAATCCCGGCTGATGCCATTGCCGAGGTCGCCGATGCGCTCCAGGAAGCTGGTCAGGTAGGCATGCAGGCCGACGGCGAAAATGTCGTCGATGCGCGCGTACTTTAGGTCTGCGTGAAGTTTACCAGCCTGCCTTTCGGTCTCCGCCGACTGCTGGTTCGACACCAGCGCCAGAATCGCGACCACTTCGTCCATGCTGGAAACCAGCGAACGTGGCATGTCGGGCCGCAGGACCAGCAGTTCCGCCACGCGCTGCGGCGTGATCACGGCACGGTAGATCTTGCGATAGACCTCGAAGCCGGAGACCGACCGCAACACGGCCGCCCAGTGATAGAAATCGTTCTGCTCGCGGTTCGGATCGCTGTCGTCGCGGCCCGAGGCCTGGAACTTGACGTCGAGAATCCGCGCGGTGTTGTCGGCCCGCTCCAGGAAGGTGCCAAGCCGCATAAAGTGGAACGCGTCGTCCTTGAGCATGGTGCCGAACTGGACGCCACGGGCCAGATGCGAGCGGAACTTGACCCACTCGAAGAAGCGCGATGGATCCTCATGCAGCTCGCCATCGGCGATCATGCGCTGGACGTCGAGCCAGGTGGTGTTGATGGTCTCCCAGACCTCGGTCGTCAGCGATCCACGCACCGCACGCGCATTCTCGCGTGCCGCACGCAGGCAGCTCATGATCGACGAGACATTGGTCATGTCGCGCACCATGAAGTCGATCACGTCGTCACGGTGCAGCAGGCCGTACTTGTGGTCGTAGGCCTCGGTCAATTCGGAGATATCGAGCATCGCCCACCAACCCTGCTCGGCCACTTCGGCCGATTGCGGCAGCAGCGAAGTCTGGTAGTTGACGTCGAGCATGCGCGCGGTGTTCTCCGCGCGTTCGGTATAGCGGGCCATCCAGAACAGGTGGTCGGCGGTACGGCTCAGCATGGTGAAATCTCCCGGCAAACAGCGTCTGTGGACTTAGAAGCCGTTGCAGATTGAGGCGAAGCGGTTCTGGCTAGGTTGAAGCAGTACGGCAAGGCCTCGCAACCACGCCAGAATCATTCTGAAACGACTTCCTAGCGTTCCAGCACCCAGGTGTCCTTGGTACCGCCGCCCTGAGACGAATTGACCACGAGCGAGCCCTCTCTCAACGCCACCCGCGTCAACCCGCCCGGCACCATGCGCACCTCCTTGCCCGACAGCACGAACGGGCGAAGGTCGATATGGCGCGGCGCGATGCCCGCATCGACATAGGTCGGGCAAGTCGACAACGCCAACGTCGGCTGCGCGATGTACTGCTCGGGGCGCGATTTCACGACCTCCCGGAACTGGTCGATCTCCGCGCGCGTCGCGGCCGGTCCCACGAGCATGCCGTAGCCGCCGGCGCCATGCGTTTCCTTGACCACAAGGTCCTGCATATGGTCGAGCACGTACTGCAGGTCGTCCGGACGCCGGCACATGTAGGTCGGCACGTTCGACAGGATGGGTTCCTCGCCGAGATAGAAGCGGACCATGTCCGGCACGTACGGGTAGATCGACTTGTCGTCGGCCACGCCCGTCCCGATCGCATTGCTGATCGTCACGTTGCCGGCACGGTAGACCGAGAGCAGCCCGGCCGCACCCAGCGCGGAATCGTGGCGAAAAACGAGCGGATCGAGAAAATCGTCGTCCACGCGCCGGTAGATCACGTCGATACGCTGCGGCCCCTGCGTGGTGCGCATGTAGAGGTGGTCGTCCTCGACGAACAGGTCATTGCCTTCCACCAGTTCGACGCCCATCTGCTGGGCCAGGAACGCGTGCTCGAAGTAGGCCGAGTTGTACATGCCCGGCGTGAGCACGACGACGGTCGGATCGGCGATATTCTGCGGCGACACGCTGCGCAGCATGTCCAGCAGCAGATCGGGATAGTGCGCCACCGGCGCCACGCGGTTGCGGGCGAACAGGTCGGGGAACAGCCGCATCATCATCTTGCGGTTCTCGAGCATGTACGACACGCCCGATGGCACCCGCAGGTTGTCTTCGAGAACGTAGAACTCGCCCTCGCCCGCGCGTACGACGTCGATGCCGGCCACGTGCGCGTAGATGTCGCGAGGCACGTCGATGCCCAGCATTTCCGGGCGGTACTGCGCATTGTTGTAGATCTGGTCCGGCGGAATCACGCCGGCACGGATGATGTCCTGCCCGTGGTAGATGTCGTGGATGAAGCGGTTTAGCGCCGCGACGCGTTGCCGCAGGCCGCGCTCGAGCGTGGCCCACTCGCTGGCCGGGAAAATGCGCGGAATCACGTCGAACGGAATGGTCCGCTCAGTTCCGCTGTTGGACTCATCCTTGTCGCCGTAGACGGCAAAGGTGATACCCACTCGCCGGAAGATCAGATCCGCTTCCGCGCGCTTGTTGCTCATCGTCGCCGCGGACTGCCGCCCCAGCCATTCGGCAAAGTTCCGGTAGTGGGGCCTGACCGCCCCCGACGGCAGCGCCCGCCCGGCCTCGATGGCCTCGGTTGCTCCGTCCTCTCGCCCTTCCAGCATCTCGTCGAAAAACCGCGCCGCCATGATGGCCGCTCCTTCGTGAAATTGGGCGTCTTGCCGCGGTTGTCCTCCGGTGGTTGTCTCCCGGTTACTGCCTGATACCAACCGCCGCCGCCCGTTTATCGATGCCTTGTCGAGTCGACTCCTTCAGCATATCCGTACCGGCTGAACCCGCAAGGGGTTGCACACAAGTGACACGCGCCGGCACACAGAAACGATTTAGCAAGATGCTTGCCAGCCACAGCTTAATCAGGGCGCCTTCCCGGAACAGGCGGCCGATGCCGGCGGGCATTTTTCCAGAATATCCTCGACCAGTGCCTCGGGAGTGCGGCGAATATCGAGCACGAGCGCGTCGCAAGGCTCCTCCAGGGTCTCGAACTGGCTCTGGAGCAGCGCGGGATTGAAGAAATGGTCCGTGCGCGCGGACAGGCGGCTGCCGATCGTCGAAGCGTCGCCCTTCATGAACACGAAGGTCACGCCGCCGTCCGACGGCAGCAAGCGGTCCCGATAGACCTGGCGCAGCGCTGAACATGTGAACACGTGGGTGCGGCCCTCGGCGCGGGCGGCGTCGATGGCGGCCCGCATCGCGTCCAGCCAGGGCCAGCGGTCGTCATCGGTCAATGGGATGCCGGCGTGCATCTTGGCCTTGTTGGCGTCGCTGTGGAAGCTGTCCGCGTCGTGGAAACCGCAATGAAGACGGTCCGCCAGCATCTGGCCGACCGTGCTCTTGCCGCTGCCGGAAACGCCCATCAGGATATAGATCATGTCTGCTCCATCGATCATGTGTCGGATGGTGTTGCCATCCTTGTCGGTAGCCTTCGGCCACGTCGATGTGGCGCGAAGGTGCTTCCGGGGTGCAGCGCGTGCTGCCGGGCACCCCGGAAGAATACGCAAGAGAAACGGAATGATTGGCGCGAGCGCCGCCTGACGGCCCGCCTATTGTGCGACGGCGGACGCCGTTTGGACAGCGGGCGCCAGAGCATCGGCTTCGGACAGGTCCAGCGCGCTGCCCCCCTCCTCGGCGGCCCGCGCATGGCGGCGGAACAGGCCGAACAGGCCCCGGCCCATGCTGAAACGGGTGAATTCGTCGGCTGGCGCCGCTACCGGCACTCGCCCGGCAAAGTCAGCCTGGGTGGCAGCATCGCCCACCAGATCGAGCGTGCCCGCCAATGCGTCCACGCGAATGACGTCGCCGTCGCGCACCCGAGCCAGCGGCCCGCCTGCCAGCGCCTCCGGCCCGACATGGATCACGGCGGGCACCTTGCCCGACGCGCCCGACATGCGGCCATCGGTTACCAGCGCGACCTTGCGCCCGGCATCCTGCAGCGCGCCAAGCGCGGGGGTAAGCCGGTGCAACTCGGGCATGCCATTGGCATTCGGGCCCTGGAAGCGCACCACGGCCACCACGTCACGATCAAGCTCGCCTGCCTCGAAGGCGGCCTGCAGCGCTTCCTGCGAATCGAAAACTCGCGCCGGCGCCTCGACCACCCGGTGCTCGTCGGCCACGGCCGAGACCTTGATCACCCCGCGCCCCAGATTGCCCGCCATCAGCCGCAGCCCCCCCTCGGGTGAGAACGGCGCCGACGCTGGCGCCAGCACCGACTCATCCCCGCTCGTGGCCGGGCCAGCCCGCCAGCGCAGCACGCCATCGTTCATGACCGGCTCCTCGGTGTAGCGCTTCAGGCCGGGGCCCGCCACGGTCTGCACGTCCTCGTGCAGCAGACCGGCCTCGAGCAGTTGGGCAATCACATAGGCCACGCCGCCCGCTGCGTGGAAATGGTTCACATCGGCCGAGCCATTCGGATACACACGCGCCAGCAATGGCGTGATCGCTGACAGGCAGTCGAAATCGTTCCAGTCGATCAGGATGCCGGCGGCGCGCGCCATCGCCACCAGGTGAATCGTGTGGTTGGTCGAGCCGCCAGTGGCCAGCAGGCCAACCATCGCGTTGACGATCGCCCGTTCGTCGACAATCTTCGCCAGCGGGGTATAGGCGTCGCCGCGAGCGATCAGGGCCAGCGCCCGCTGGGCTGCCGCGGCGGTGAGCGGGTCACGCAGGCCGCTGTCCGGATGCACGAACGCCGAGCCGGGCATGTGCAGGCCCATGATCTCCATCAGGAACTGGTTGCTGTTGGCGGTGCCATAGAAGGTGCAGGTACCCGCGCCGTGATAGGCGGCGCATTCGGCCTCCAGTAACGCATCGCGCCCGACCTGCCCGGTGGCATAGAGCTGGCGCACACGCGCCTTTTCCCTGTTCGACAGGCCCGTTGCCATCGGCCCGGCCGGGACGAACACGATCGGCAAATGGCCAAACTGCAGCGCCCCCATCAGCAAACCCGGCACGATCTTGTCGCACACGCCCAGCATCAGCGCCGCATCGAACGTGTTGTGCGACAGCGCGACGGCCGTGCCCATCGCGATCGCATCGCGCGAAAACAGCGACAACTCCATGCCGGCGTTGCCCTGGGTAATCCCGTCACACATGGCCGGCACGCCACCTGCCACCTGCGCCACGCCACCCACGGCGCGCGCGGCCTCGCGAATCACGGCCGGGTAACGCTCATAGGGCTGGTGGGCGGACAGCATGTCGTTGTAGGCGGTCACGATGCCGAGATTCGGGGCATGTTCGACCCGCAGCTTGAGCTTGTCGTCCGAAGGCAGTGCAGCGTAGCCGTGGGCAAGGTTCGCGCAGGACATGCCGCGCAAGGGCCCGAGTTCCTGCTGGGCGCGCTCGCATCTGGCCAGATAGGCCGCCCGGCTGGCGCGACTGCGGTCGACGATACGTTGCGTGACGGCCAGTACCTCGGCATGAACGGCTTGGGACATGTTGGAGTTCTTCCTGGTGGGGAAACCGAGGCATCCATTGGACGCTCGGCATGTAGAATTTCTACATTATATCCATGAGATTCACGCTACCGGAAGACAGAAGCCTCAGGTATAGCGGCAGTTCTATGGGAAATTCGGGTAAATCCTGAGCACAACAGCCCACGCAAACCCTTCCGAGAGTCCTCTCTATTTGTGTAGAATCTCTACATTACCGAGGCCGCACTGAAGCCAGCCCAAGGGCGCCGGCACAACCAGCGCCCCACCCCAATACCCTTACGCACGATCCCGCACTCCCTCACCATGCGCGACAGAATCCTTGCCGTCTACGACTCGCTACGCCCGTCCGAACGCCGCTTGGCTGACTACGTGGCCCGACACGGAGCGAGCGTCATCCGGCTGACCATGCCGGAACTGGCAGACCGGGCCGGTGTCTCGCAGCCGACGATCGCGCGCTTCTGCGCCGCGCTTGGCTACGACGGCTTCAAGGAGTTCAAGCTTCAGTTCGCCCAGAATGTGGGGGGTGGCACGCCCTTCGTTCACCAGGATGTGGAAGCCGACGATCGGCCCGCCGATATCGCCGGCAAGGTGTTCGACCGCACCATCGCCACGCTGATGTCCGTGCGCAACGCGCTGTCCGCCGACCAGATCGAGCACGGTATCCGGCTACTGGCCGGGGCGCGCCGCATCGAGTTCTATGGCTGCGGCAACTCGGGCATCGTTGCGCTCGACATCCAGCACAAGTTCTTCCGCCTGGGCATTCCCACCACGGCTTATTCGGACCCGCACGTGTTCAGCATGTCCGCAGCGCTGCTGCGCCCGGGCGATGTTGCCGTGCTGGTGTCCAACAGCGGCCGCACATGGGACATGCTCACCGCCGCCACGCTGGCACGTAGCAGCGGCGCCAGCGTGCTGGCGCTGACCCATAGCGGATCGCCACTCGCCCGCCTTGCGGACGTCTGTGTCTTCTCCGACGTCGAAGAGGACAGCGAGGTCTATACGCCCATGACTTCGCGCATCTGTCATCTCGTGCTCGGCGACGTGCTGGCCGCAGGCGTGGCACTGGATCGCGCCGACTCGGTCGCCGCAGGCCTGCAGCGAGCCAAGGCACATCTGCGCGAGCGCCGGATTGCGGGTGCCGATCCGGCGCCGCTGGGCAAGACTCCGGCAGCGACCTCGGCCACAACCGCATCCGAGGCGACATCGCAGTCAACCAAACCGAGCCGGGCGGCGCGTCGCCTGACAAAGCCTGACAGCCCTGCCAGCAAGACGACCAAGCCCGCCGCTCACCGTGGCGCGGGCGGCGCGTCCCGCCAATAACGGCGCTGTTGCTGACGGAACGACGTCACCACGTAGTCGCCGCCGCCCGTGACGATCGACACCGCGCCGGTTTCATCAGTGCGGTACCGCGCCGCCCCCGCACGCGCGTACCGCTGCCAGACATCTTCACGCGGATGCCTGTGCCGGTTTGCGAAACCGAGCTGAAACACCGCCAGTTCGGGCTGTACAGCCCGCAGGAATGCCGCATGTGACGACGTGCCACTGCCGTGATGCGGCACCAGCAGGAAATCCGCACGCAATCTCTCACCTAGTTCGCTATCGATCAGCCGCCGCTCCTCCGATACACCAATATCGCCGGTCAGCAGCACGCTGCGCTGCGCCGTTGCCACGCGGAGCACGCAACTTCGGGCGTTGGCCGACAAGCGCCGCCGCGCCAGATCCTCTTCCGTCGGGTGCAGGACCTCGAAGTCCACACCATCCCAACGCCACGCAACGCCAGCCAGACACGGCTGCCATGCGCGCGCCTCCGGCAAGTTTGGCAGTGGCTTGTTCCCAGGCCCTTCCGCCGTCAGCCCCTGCGCTACCGGCACGGCCTGCAGCAAGGCTTCAACGCCGCCCGCGTGGTCGTCATGCTCATGGCTGACCATCAGCATATCCAGATGCCGTACCCCGGTCGCGCGGAGATAGGGCACGATCACCTGACCACCTGCGCTGGCACCCGACACATACGAAGGCCCAGTGTCGTAGAGCAGCACGTGACGGCGCGTTTCCACGAGCACGGCTGCACCCTGCCCGACGTCGAGCGCTGTCACACGCATTTCCCCTTCCTCCACCGGCTCGCGCCCGGCCGAGAGCATCGGCGCCATCAGCAGCACGCCTAACCAGCGCGGCGCGATCTGCACTCGCCTGGCACCTTTCGCATCCGACGGACGGGGGATGAGCAGGACGTAGACACCAGCCAATGCCAGCCCGGTCGCCACCGGACCCGGATGCGCGGCCTCCCATACTGCCCACGCGGGCGCGGCCAGCCACGCGAGTCCCCCGACCAACCACTCCAGCGCTTTGTGGGCAATCCACAGCAGCGGCGCAGCCCAGTCAGGCGGCAACACCGCGCCAGCCAGCGCCAGCGGCGTAACAAGCAGACTAACCACCGGGATCGCCACGGCATTGGCGAACACGGATACCACCGAGACCTGTCCGAACAGCAGAAGCGTCAACGGTACGAGCCCGATAGTCACCGACCATTGCGTGCGCGCCGCCTCGGCAGCCACGCCGCCAATCCAACTCACCCAGCGGCTCACACAGCGGCTCACCCAGCTTTTCGGATCCGCCTGCCGTTCCTCGACCGCCTCTCCATCCCCACTGCCGTCGCCCCGCGCGCCCAGGAAGATCACCGCCACCGCGCCAAATGACAACCAGAAGCCCGGTGACATCACCGCCCATGGGTCGATGGCCACCGCGATCCCCGCCGCCCAGGCGAGCACTACCGTCGGCGGTGGTGTCCGCCCGCTCCACAGCGCCACGGCAGCGACCATCAGCATCGATACCGTGCGCAGCGCCGGGATCTGCATGCCCGCAATCAGCCCGTAGCCAAGCGCCGTCTGCACCGCTACCACCATCGCCACCTTCTGCGCGGGCCAGATCAGCGGCAGCGGCCGCCGGAGCCAGCGCCCGATGCCGAACGAATGGCGCCAAAGCAGGCCCGCCAGCGCCGCAGCCACCCCCGATATCATCGTGATGTGCAGCCCGGAGATGCTGACCAGATGGGAGATGCCGGTACGCCGGAACACATCCCAGGCCGCGGGCCCAATGCCCCGCTGATCACCGATCACCAGCGCGACGAGCACTGCCCGGTATTGCGCATCGGATGGCAACGCCGCCCACAAGCGGTCACGCAATCCGGCCCGCCACTGCGTGATCCGGATCGACAACGGCATCGCGGCATCACGATCCAGCAACTGACCGTGGCGTACATAGCCCGTCGCCCCGATGCCTTCGGCAAGCAGCCAGTAGCCATAGTCGAAACCATGCGGATTCGCGAGACCGCGCGGTCTGCGCAGCCGGACCGTCAACCGATGGCGCTGGCCGGGCTGCAGCACCTCCGGCGGATCTCGCCACGTCAGCAATACCCTGGGCGGCAATGGCGCTGTTGACAGTGGCGCCACCCCTTCGTGGCGATCTCCCGTCGCCACGCCACCCGATGCCCCGCTCTCCACCGTGAACAGGAACCGCGTGCCGTGCGGGGCCGCGTCTGGCAATCCGCTGACAACACCGTCGATGATCTGGTCACGCCCTGCCAGCGACGGGTCCAGCCACGCACCGAGCCGCATGTCCGCCCGCCACGCCGACCAACCCAGCCCCACGATTGCCGCGATCGACAGGCTCACCAACCATCGAACCCAGACTACCCACCGCGCCTCACGCCCGCGCACCCCCCAAACCCCAAACAGTCCAACCAGTGCAAAACACCCCCAAACGACCCAATCCCATGGCCCCGGCAGTGCCGCCTGCTGCTGCAACCACCAGCAGCCCACCACGAACGCGAGCAGCACTGCACGCATAGCAAGGCACGCCCTCGCATCTGATTGCTGAAAGGCTTATTTGTACTGCGATTGACAGCTGGAAAACGTGACCGAGCGATACGTCGGTGTGTCAGAAGGTTAAATCTGCGCGCGGAGCGCTGAGGGCCGCCTAGCGAGGGGCCATGACATCCGCGAACGCCGCCAGTCTTGGCAGCGCGGCCACGGAATTGCGCCACATGGTATCGGCGAGCTCTCGTTCGGAGACGCCGCGCAGTTCGGCCATGACGCGCGCCACGCCCACCACTTCCGCAGGCGTATTGCGGGCCTTGTGCTGCTCGCCGAATTGATCGTCGGAAAGCCAGGCGGGAGCGATATCGGGCGCGTCCGTTTCCAGCACGATCGACTCGATCGGCAATTCGGCGGCCAGGCGGCGGATCTGCCGCGCGCGGGAAAACGTCACGTTGCCGCCGAATCCGAGCTTCATGCCGTGGGTCACGTAATGGTGCGCCTGATCGTGACTGCCGTTGAACGCATGGGCGATACCCTGCCGCACGCCCGCGCGACGCAGTTGCGCCAGGATCTGGTCCTGCGACTTGCGCACGTGCAGCAGCACCGGCAGGTCGAAGTCGCGCGCGATCTTCAACTGCTCCGCGTACAGCCAGGTTTGATGGGCGGCGTCGAGCCCAGGCACGAAGAAGTCGAGCCCGATTTCGCCAATGGCAACGAGGCGCGGGTCGTCGATCGACGCCGTCACCTGGCGGCGCAGTTCATCGAGATCGGCCTGCCCGGCGGCCCGCGAGTACAGCGGGTGGATGCCGAGCGCATAGACACAGCGTGGGTCGGTATGCGCCAGCCCACGCACCACGTCGAAGTTCGCCACTGCCACGGCCGGCAACACAATGCCGGTCACACCGGCAGCCGCAGCCGCGTCCGTGACGTCAGCCCGGTCGGCATCGAACTCGCTGGCGTCGAGGTGGCAGTGCGTGTCGATCCACATGGCGGGGGCTAAGGGGAGGCTAAGGGAGGGCTATGGGAAGGTTACGGGTTGGCTACCGGCGCTCAACGCTCTTGATGCAGATGACCGTCGCGCAGCCGCAGCACGCGGTCGCAACGGCCAGCCAGGTCGAGGTCGTGGGTGACGATCACGAAGCTCGTGCCCAGCGTGCGTGACAGCTCCAGCATCAGGTCGTACACGCCGCCTGCCGTGTGGTCGTCAAGGTTGCCGGTCGGCTCGTCGGCCAGCACGCAGGCCGGCTTTCCGACCAGCGCGCGGGCAATTGCCACGCGCTGGCGCTCGCCGCCCGAGAGTTCGCCGGGGCGGTGCTTCGAGCGGCCGCCAAGCCCCACGCGCTCAAGCACTGCCTGCGCCTCGGCGCGCGCGGCGGGCTCGCTCAGGCCGCGGATGCGCATTGGCATCGCCACGTTGTCGAGCGCCGTGAACTCCGGCAGCAGATGGTGAAACTGATAGACGAAGCCCAGCGAACGGTTGCGCACGATATTGCGCTCCTTCTCGCGCAGCGCCGTGAACGGCTTGCCCAGCAGCGCCACGCGGCCGGCGTCGGGGTTGTCGAGCCCGCCCAGCACGTGCAGCAGTGTCGATTTGCCCGAACCGGAAGCACCGACGATGGCCACCTTCTCGCCTGCGTCGACGCGCACATCGACGCCACGCAGGACTTCGACGTCCAGGCCGCCCTGTTTGAAACGCTTGGTCAGGCCCTCGCCCAGCAGGACCGGCGTGCCGGTTGGCGTGCCAGCGCCGTGGGTGCCGGCCTGGAATGAGGCTTCGGGGAGCAGCGTCGTATCACTCATAGCGCAGCGCCTCCGCCGGGTTCACGCGCGAGGCGCGCCAGCTCGGGTAGATCGTGGCCAGCGACGCCAGCACGAAGGAAATGATACCGATGGTAGCGATGTCGTTCATGCGCGGGTCCGAAGGCAATTCGCTAATGAAGTAGATGTCCTTGGGCAGGAACTGCACATGCAGGATCCGCTCGATGAAAGGCACGATCACGTCGATATTGGTGGCGATCAGCGTGCCGCCCAATACGCCGAGCAAGGTGCCGATGAAGCCGATGGCCACGCCTTGAACGATGAAGATCTTCATGATCGAGCGCGGCTGGGCGCCCATCGTGCGCAGGATCGCGATGTCGGCCTGTTTGTCAGTCACGGTCATGACCAGCGTGGACACCAGGTTGAACGCGGCCACGGCGATGATCAGCGTCAGGATGATGAACATCATGCGCTTTTCGGTCTGCACGGCGGCGAACCAGTTGCGGTTCTGCTTCGACCAGTCGCGCAGGTAGAGGTCGCCGCTCATGGTGCCCGCCAGCTCCTGGGCCACCTGCGGCGCGCGCTGCATGTCCTGCAGTTTCAGGCGCACGCCCGTGGGTCCGCTCTGGCGGAAGAGCGTTTCCGCATCGCCGATGTTGATCAGCGCCAGCGCGCTGTCGAACTCGTAGTGACCCGACGAGAACACGCCGGCCACGGTGAACTGCTTGAGGCGCGGCAGCATTCCGGCGGGCGTGATCGTGCCTTGCGGCACCACCAGCATCACCTTGTCGCCCACGCGCACGCCCAGTGCATTGGCCAGTTCACTGCCGAGTGCGATGCCGAACCCACCCGGCGCCAGCGCGTTCATGCTGCCGACGCGAAACTGGTTGGCGATATCCGACACCTTGGGCTCTTCGGCGGGGTCCACGCCGCGCAGCAGCACGCCGCGCACCACGTCTTCCCGCGTCATCATGGCCTGGGCCGCCACATACGGCGCGGCGCCCACCACTTCCTTGTTGCGCAGCGCCTCGGCGGCCGTCTTCTGCCAGTCCGTCAGCGGCGCGGCGCCGATGACTTCGATGTGCGACAGCACCGACAGCATCCGATCGCGCACTTCCTTCTGGAAGCCGTTCATGACCGAGAGCACGACGATCAGGGCGGCGACGCCAAGCGCGATGCCCATCATCGAAATCATCGAAATGAATGAAATGAACGTATTGCGGCTGGCGCGCTTGCTCGCGCGGGTGTAGCGCCAGCCGATCTGCCATTCGTAAGGAAAGTTCAAGAGGAGTCCTGTTGTTCGAGGAAAAGCGCCGACGGCAGTTTATCGGTTATCCGGTAACGGGAAACTGGCGCCGGCCAGCCGGGAGTTTACAATCTCGCCAACCATGATGACGCACCTGACCCTGATTGTGCCTTTTTCCGTCCCGCCCGGTGCCGGCGACGACGCCTCGGACTATGTCGTGCCCGGTGCGCTGTTGCGGCAGTTGGAGTTGCCGGCGCTCGGAAAGTTGCTGACGCGCGCCACCTCCGGCCCTCGCGAGACGCACGACGACCCCTACCTGCGCACACTGCCGCAGGAGCGCTGGCTGGCCGGACGGGCCGGGCTGGATACCACGCGAGTGCCGACTGCGCCCTTCATGCGGCTGGCGGACCACCGCGGCGCCACCCCGCCCCCCACGCAGGCCGCCGGGGAAGCCGGCTGGGCCTGCCTGCAGCCGGTCCACATCCATGCCGCGCGGGATCACCTGGTGCTGATGCACCCGGATCAGCTCGACATCCGCCCCGACGAGACAGCCGCCCTGCACGCCGCCATCGCCGGTCTGCTGGACGAGGCAGGCATCACGATCGATACCCCCCACCCCGCCCGCTGGTACATCCCCGATGGCATGTTCGGGGACCTGACTGCGACCACGCCGGTGCGCGCCACGGGCCGCAATATCGATATCTGGATGCAGGCTGGCCCGAAAGCGCGCGACTGGCGCCGCCTGCAGAACGAAATCCAGATGACTTGGCACGGGCACCCGGTGAACGAGGCGCGCGAGGCCGAAGGACGGCTGACAGTCAATTCCGTGTGGCTGCACGGCGGCGGCAGTGCCAACGCGGCGCGCAAGCTGGCCGACACGGTGCTGACCGACGATCCGTTCCTGGCCGGGCTGGGCCTGGCCGGTGGCAGCCGCCTGGGGCCGCAGCCGGCCCGCTTCGCCGACATCGCCGATACCGATGGCTCGGTCATGACGCTGCTCGACAGCGCCACCGAGGCCCATATCGCTGCGGACTGGGGGCTGTGGCTGGAGCGGATGCACACGCTCGACGCCGAATGGTTCGCGCCGGTGCTGGCCGCGCTCGGCGAGGGCCGGATTCAGGCCGTGACGCTGGTGCTCGGCGGCGAAAACCACTTTGCCGAGTTCACCGTCACACGGGCCGACCTGCGCAAATTCTGGCGCGGGCTGGGCTCGCGCGGAGACTGGCGCGCCCTGTTGTCCGACCTGGCCATGGTCTCCTGACCCGGCGGCCTGACATCACATTGACGAATTCGAACGCGAACGCCACATGACCCGGATTGCCATCCGCTCCTTCTCCGACGAACACGCAAAGGCCCTGGCGGCCTCGGGTCTGCATCCGACGCTGGCGCGCATCCTGTCCGCGCGTGGCGTAGCCCAACCCTCCGAACTGGCCACGGACCTGCCCGAACTGGCGCCGCCGGCCAGCATGAAAGGCATCGGCCATGCGGCCGAGTACCTGGCCGACGCGATTGCCGCGAATCGCAAGCTGCTGATCGTGGCTGACTACGATTGCGATGGCGCCACGGCCTGCGCGGTGGGCGTGCGCGGGCTGCGCATGCTGGGCGCGCGCGTCGACTACATCGTGCCGAACCGCTTCGAGTACGGCTACGGGCTGACGCCGGAGATCGTCGAACTGGCGGCCCGGCAACATCCTGACGTGATCGTCACGGTCGACAACGGCATCGCCAGCGTCGACGGCGTGGCGGCCGCCAACGCACGCGGCATCGACGTCGTGGTGACCGACCACCACCTGCCCGGCGAGACACTGCCCGACGCTGCGGTGATCGTGAACCCGAACCAACCGGGATGCGAGTTCCCGAGCAAGAACCTGGCGGGTGTCGGGGTGATGTTCTACGTGCTGCTGGCCCTCCGCGCTGAACTGCGCCGCCGCGGCGTGTACACCCAGGCCACCCAGCCGCCATTGCAAACCCTGCTGGATCTCGTGGCGCTGGGCACGGTGGCCGACGTGGTCAAACTGGACACGAACAACCGGATTCTGGTGGCCCAGGGGCTGAAGCGCATGCGCGCAGGACGGATGCATCCCGGCGTGGCGGCACTGTTCCGTGCCGCCGGCCGCGAAGCCTCGCGCGCCAACACGTTCGACCTCGGCTTCGGCCTGGGCCCGCGTCTGAATGCAGCGGGCCGGCTGGCTGATATGTCGCTCGGCATCGAGTGCCTGCTGACCGACGACGCCAATCGCGCCTGGGAAATCGCCCAGGAACTGGACGGCATGAACCGCGAGCGGCGCGATATCGAGGCTGGAATGCAGCAGGAAGCACTTCAGATCCTCGAACAGCCGCTAGCCGGGCTGGACCCGACATCGCGTCACACCGTCAGCGTGTTCCATGACACGTGGCACCAGGGCGTGATCGGCATCGTCGCATCGCGGCTCAAGGAAAAATTCCACCGCCCGACCATCACGTTCGCGCCCGGCGACGAGGAGCACATCAAGGGTTCAGGGCGATCGATCCCCGGTTTTCACCTGCGCGACGCGCTGGATCTGGTGTCGAAGCGCCACCCGGGACTGCTGGTCAAGTTCGGCGGACACGCGATGGCGGCCGGTTTGACCGTGCGCGCCAAGGACTTCGACACCTTTGTCAGCGCGTTTGAGGAAGTTGGCCGCGAATGGCTGACCGACGACCAATTGGCGCGTGTGATCGAGACCGATGGCGATATCGAGGATGCGTGCTTCAGCCCGGAATTCGTCACCCTGCTCGAAGGCCAGGTCTGGGGTCAGGGCTTCCCGGCGCCGACGTTCTGCGGCGAGTTCGACGTATTGCGCCAGACCGTGCTCAAGGGCAAGCACCTGAAACTCCAGCTCGGTCGGGGCAGCCAGCGCTTCGACGCCATCTGGTTCAACCATGCCGACGCGCTTGATGGCGCCAGCGCGATGGTGGCTTACCGGCTCGACAACAACACATTCAACGGAATGACCCGGGTGCAACTGGTGATCGAGCACGCGCAGTAAGGGCCGCTTGTTTTCTCCTCTCCCGCCTGCGGGAGAGGAAAGCGAAGCGCCTGACAGGCGGCTCTTACCCCCTAGCCCCGAGAAGGCAGATAGTTCGCCGGATTGAGCGGCCGACCGTTGCCGCGCACCTCGAAATGCAGTTCGGCGGCCTGCGCCATGCTGCCAATCTCCTGGCCAGCGGTGACGCGATCGCCCTCCTTGACCAGCGGCTTGTCCAGGTTGCCGTAGACGGTCAGCCAGTCGTCGTTGTGCTTGACGATGACCAACATGCCGTAGCCACGCAGCGTGCCGACGTGAATCGCCCAGCCCGGCGCGGCCGCGCGGACCTTGCCGCCAGCCGGTACCTCGATACGCATTCCCTTCTCCGCCGGCGGCGCGAAACGGCCCGAGACACGGCCATCGGCTGGCCATTGCAGGCTGATCGAACTGGCCGGCGGCTTGGCGGACGGCATGTCCTGGACGGGACGCGCGGGCTTGTCGGACTGCGGTGTCGTCGCCGCCGATGTGGAGGCCCCGCCGGGCGGACGAAGGCGAATCAGTTGCCCAACCTCGATCTGGTTGGTGTTCGACATATTGTTCCAGCGTGCCAGTTCGGACACGGAGCGCTTGTTCCGGCGCGCGATCGAATACAGCGTGTCGCCACGCTCGACGCGGTAGAAACCGTCCGGAGCCGGCTCGGTCGGCGTGGTGCCGCAGGCTGCCAGCAGGGCGGACAGGGAAATCGCGGCGAGGCTGCCGAGCGCGCCCAGGGCACGGCGGCGGGTCTGCAGATTGGCGTGGTGCGTTCGATTCATGCGCCGGAATCACTCCTGAAAAATGGCGCCGGGGTGGGCGCGGTTCGGGCGTTATTGTCGCCGAAGCGGCGAGAAGGCTCCGCGAATAGACCGTTCGCTGCGCGAACGGTTCGCATTTTCGTTGCGAGATCTGTCCGCCCCACCCCGGATTTGCCCCGTCAATCCGCTATAATTCCCGGTTTTGAAGCGCAAGAACACTACAACATGGAAGCAGAACGCCTGAACGCCATCTCCGGTGCAATCTCCGATCTCCGTTCCCGGACGGAAGATCTACGGGGGTATCTTTGACTACGATGTCAAATTAAACCGGCTGGATGAAGTCAACGGGTTGCTCGAAGACCCCGACGTCTGGAACAACCCCAAGCGAGCCCAGGACCTGGGCAAAGAAAAGAAGGCGCTGGAAGGCGTCGTGCAGGTGCTCGGCAAGCTGACCGACGACCTCAACGGCACGGACGAGCTATTTGAGCTTGCCCGCGAGGAAGGCGACGACGAGACACTCGAATCCATCGAGGCCGACGTCTCTGGCTTCGAAGCCCTGGTGGCGGACATGGAGTTCCGCCGCATGTTCTCGGGCGAGATGGACCAGGCCAACGCGTTCATCGACATCCAGGCGGGCGCCGGCGGCACCGAGGCCTGCGACTGGGCGTCGATGCTGCTGCGCCAGTACCTGAAGTACTGCGAGCGCAAGGGTTTCAAGGCCGAAGTGCTGGAAGAATCCGAAGGCGACGTGGCCGGCATCAAGAGCGCGACGATCAAGGTCGAGGGCGAATACGCGTTCGGCTACCTGCGCACGGAAACCGGTGTGCATCGCCTGGTGCGGAAGTCGCCGTTCGATTCGTCGGGCGGGCGCCATACGTCGTTCTCGTCGGTCTTCGTGTACCCCGAAGTGGACGATTCGTTCGAGGTGGAGGTCAACCCGGCCGATCTGCGCGTGGATACCTACCGCGCGTCGGGTGCCGGTGGTCAGCACATCAACAAGACCGACTCCGCCGTGCGGATTACGCACATGCCCACCGGCATCGTCGTGCAGTGCCAGAACGACCGTTCGCAGCACCGCAACCGCGCCGAGGCCATGTCCATGCTGAAGTCGCGCCTGTACGAGCATGAAATGCGCAAGCGTCAGGCGGAAGCCGACAAGCTCGAAGCCGGCAAGACGGACGTGGGCTGGGGCCACCAGATCCGCTCGTACGTGCTGGACCAGAGCCGTATCAAGGACCTGCGCACCAACGTGGAAATGTCCAACACCCAGAAGGTGCTGGATGGTGACCTCGACCCGTTCATCGAGGCCAGCCTGAAACAGGGGTTGTAATCCAGACGCCTGATACTCAGGTCCTGGCAATTTCTGCCGAAGATTGCAGATAGACGTCGCCGCGCAATGTCCCCGGACAAACTCGGGGCCTGCGCGGCGATTCCGATGCCATCTCACTGAACAAGGTCCACTCACATGACCACCGGAACGCCCCGCTCCACCCATCTCTACATCGTCACCGGCGCCTCGCGCGGCCTGGGGGCCGCCTTGGTTCGCGCGCTGCTGGTACCCGGCAACCGCGTAATCGGCGTGGCGCGCAGCCGCAACCCCGAGCTCGAGGCCGAGGCTACGGCCAGTGGCGTGCGCGTGGCCTGGCATCTGCAGGATCTGTCACAGCCTGGCCCGTCGGCCGGCTGGCTGGCGAGCGTGCTCGATGCCGTGGAAGAGGCGCCCGCCAGCATCACCCTGATCCTGAACGCCGGGGTCGTCGAGCCGATCGGTCCGATCACGCAACTGCATGACAGCACGCTGGTGCCGCATCTGCAGACCAACCTGGTCACGCCGATGACCATGACCGGTGCGTTCATCGAACATACGGTGCGCTTCGATTGCCCGCGCAAGGTGCTGGCAATCTCGTCGGGCGCCGCGCGCAACCCCGTACCGGGGTGGTCTGCCTACTGCGCCGGCAAGGCTGGCCTGGACATGTTCATCCGCTCGGTGAACACCGAGTACGCGAGCGTGCCCGAGCCGCGCACCTTGCGCGCCGTGGCGCTGGCGCCGGGCGTGGTGGATACCGGAATGCAGGAAACCATCCGCGGCGCGGATTTCGCCCAGGTGCAACGCTTCCGCGACCTCAAGGACAACGAACAGCTCGCCTCGCCTGACGATACCGCCCGGCGCATCGTGGCCTATCTGGCCCGTCCCGATTTCGGCACCACCGAACTCGACGACATCCGCAAATACTGAACCGAAACATTGAACCGAACCCGCGCGACGCTCCGCGCCGCGCGATCGAACCTCACATCATGACCGAACCGACCCGCGCCCAAGCCGCCACGCCCACCACCGAAGGGCTTGCCGTAGATGAGAACAAGATCATCGCCGAGCGGCGCGAGAAACTGCAGGCCCTGCGCCAGCAAGGCGTGGCCTTCCCCAACGATTTCCAGCCGACGCACCAGGCCGGCGCGCTGCACGCGCAGTATGGCGAAACGGACCAGGCCACGCTGGAAGCCAGCCCGGTGGAAGTGTCCATCGCCGGACGCATGATGCTCAAGCGCGTGATGGGCAAGGCCAGCTTCGCCACGGTCCAGGACGGCAGCGGCCAGATCCAGTTCTACATCACGCGCGACAAGGTCGGTGAAGACGTCTATGCCGCGTTCAAGCACTGGGACCTCGGCGACATCATCAGCGCGCGCGGAGAACTGTTCCGCACGAACAAGGGCGAGTTGTCGGTGCAGGTGCGCGAACTGCGCCTGCTGTCGAAGGCGCTGCGTCCCCTGCCGGACAAGTTCCATGGCCTGGCAGACCAGGAAACCAAATACCGCCAGCGCTATGTGGACCTGATCGTCTCGCCGGAAACGCGCAGCACGTTCCGCGCCCGCACCCAGGCCATCTCGTCGATCCGTCGCCATATGGCCGACGCCGGCTTCATGGAAGTGGAAACGCCGATGCTGCACCCGATTCCGGGCGGCGCGGCAGCCAAGCCGTTCATCACGCACCACAACGCACTGGACATGCAGATGTTCATGCGCATCGCGCCCGAGCTCTATCTGAAGCGCCTGATCGTCGGCGGCTTCGAGCGCGTGTTCGAAATCAACCGCAACTTCCGTAACGAAGGGGTGAGCCCGCGCCACAACCCCGAGTTCACGATGATGGAGTTCTACGCGGCCTACACGGATTACCGCTGGCTGATGGACTTCACCGAGAACCTGATCCGTCAGGCCGCGATTGACGCGCGGGGCAGCGCCACGGTGACGTACCAGGGCCGCGAACTTGATCTGTCCAAGCCGTTCCATCGCCTGACGATCTGCGGGGCGATCCAGAAGTACGCGCCGGAATACACCGACGCGCAACTTGCCGATGCCGACTTCCTGCGCGCCGAGCTCAAGGACAAGTTCAAGATCAACACCAGCGCGCCGCAGTTCCTGAACGCCGGCCTGGGCACGCTGCAACTGGTGCTCTTCGAGGAAACCGCGGAAGCGCAACTCTGGGAACCGACCTACATCGTCGACTACCCGGTCGAGGTATCGCCGCTGGCGCGCGGCTCGGACACGCAGCCTGGCATTACCGAACGCTTCGAACTGTTCATCACGGGCCGCGAGATTGCCAACGGCTTCTCCGAGCTTAACGACCCGGAAGACCAGGCCGAACGTTTCCGCAAGCAGGTCGAGCAGAAGGATGCGGGCGACGAGGAAGCGATGTACTTCGACGCCGACTACATCCGCGCGCTCGAGTACGGCATGCCTCCGACAGGTGGCTGCGGTATCGGCATCGACCGCCTGGTGATGCTGCTGACCGACAGCCCGAACATCCGCGACGTAATTCTGTTCCCGCACCTGCGCCGCGAGGACTGATTCTCACGGCCGCTCCACCGGCCGGTGAGAATATGACCCTGAACAAGAGCCCCGCCCACGCGGGGCTTTTGCTTTGTTGAGGCACCCGGGAACTGCACATCGCGTGCCCGATTGTTACAACGTGGTCGTCAACGATGATCGAGCACAGATATAAGCCATTGATTGCCAAGCATTTTTTGGACTACAGATACTTACAAAAACGAACGGTAATGCGCTCTGGTATCGGCCAAACTTGAAACTATCCACTGCGCATGCGGTGACCTGGAGAACAAGCAAATGTCTGGTCCGGAAACCCTCCCCTCCTTGCTGACCCAACGCCGCCTGAATCCGCTGATTGGCGCGGCGGCTGTGTCGATCGTCGTTGCCAGCCTCGCGGCCGTGGCAGCGATCACGGGTGTGCTGCCGATCAGCAAGGCCAACCAAGGTGGCACCGAGCCCACCGCGGCACAGTACAACGCGCAACCCGCCACACAAGCGGAGACGCAAGCAGAGACACAAACGTCTGCGCCCGGCTCGACCACACGCCCGCCGGCCTATGACAGGCAGTACGCCCAAAACGCAATGCCACAGGCGCCTGCCCAGCAGCAGCAACAGCAACAACAGCAACAACAGCAACAACAACCTTCGCAAACCGAGCCGAATACCGCCGCACGGGCCAGCCATACGGCTGGCCATGTATCCGGCGTGCAAGCGGTGGAATCTGAAAAGCCGACCTCTGGTCTTGGCGCGGTGGGTGGTGCGGTAGTGGGCGGCCTGCTCGGCAACCAGATCGGCAGCGGCAATGGCCGCATACTGGGGACTGTCGCGGGCGCGGCAGCCGGCGGCTTCGGCGGTAACTATGCCGAGAAGAAGCTGAACACGAACAAGTCCTACCGCGTCAGCGTGCAGATGGACGACGGCTCGCGCCGCACGTTCACTTACCAGAACCCTCCGGGTGTGGAAGTTGGACAGCGCGTGCACCTCGAGCGTGGTGTGCTGGTGACGGGCTGACAGCAGCGCGTTCAAGCCAATCAGCAAGACTCTGATCTGGCGCAACCTTGAACCAGGGGCTGGCTTTTTGCCGGCCCTCATTGTTAAGATGGCCCGATTTCTTTGCTGGCCACTTGTAATGTTGTTGTCTGAAGTTCTGTCTTTTCTGTCGCACCGTCTACGTATATCAGTCCTGTTGTTGAGCGCCACCGCGTGGATGACACCCGTCCACGGACAGGAGTTGCTTGTACTAGGAGGCTTGCAACGCTCCGACCAGGGTGGTGAATCCAGCTACGGCTACACCTACAGCTACCAGCACAATCTGTCCGAGAACTGGTACGCATCGTTCTCCTACCTGAACGAAGGCCATATCCCCGACCACCATCGCGATGGTCACAGCGTTCAGCTCTGGTGGCGCTATCCATTTGCTGACCGGAATTTCAACGTCGCCGTCGGTATTGGCCCCTATCGCTATTTCGACACCACCAGCCGAAGCTCAGGCAATGGCTCCGACAACGACCACGGCTGGGGCGCATTGGCCAGCTTGTCAGCCACCTGGTATGTCAACGGCGGCCCGTGGATGGTGCAGGCGCGATACAACCGCGCGCAGACGCGGTCGAGCATCAAGACCAATACGCTGCTGCTCGGCGTGGGCTACCAACTCGATCGTGGCGATCGCGGCGGACCCGTGGTGCCGCCCCCGTCTCGCACGAATAACGTCACGCAGAATGAATTCACCGTGTTCCTGGGCGGGACCATCGTGAACACGTTCAATTCGGAAACGTCGTTCGCCAAAGCGATCGAATACCGGCGCGGCCTGAGCCGCTACCTGTCAGGCACGGTGAGCTATATCAATGAAGGCCAGAACGCCGCATTGCGCCGCAATGGCGTGGCCGCGCAGTTGTGGGTGGAGCGCGCATTCTTCAACGACAAGCTGACGCTGGGCGTTGGCGCCGGGCCCTACTACGCGATCGACCTGAGCGATCACGGCCAGGCCGCACCCGAGACACCATCGCGATGGTCGGGGCTGATGACGATGTCGGCCAGTTACCGAATCAACCAGCAATGGTCAGCACGCCTGTCGTGGAACCGGACGGTGACCGGCTATGACCGGGACACGGACATCATCATGGGCGGTATCGGCTACCGCTTCTGACGCGGCAAACAAAAAAGCACGGCATGATCGCCGTGCTTTTTTCTCAAAGGTCACGCAGGCTTACTGCGCTTCCTCGATCCACGCTGCCTGAATCGCCTCCAGGATCTTCTCGCCCGAACGCTCGGGCAGATCGCTAAAGTCGTCGAGTTCGAGCACCCACTGACGCAGTTGCGTGAAACGCACCGTCAGCGGATCGACCTCCGGAAATTTGTCATAGAGCGCGGCGGCGATATCGTAGGTATCAGTCCATTTCATGAGGAAACTCCGGGCGTCAGGCTCAGTGGCCTTCCTTGGCATGGTTGATCGTGTACTTCGGAATCTCGACGGTCAGGTCGTCGTCCGCCACCAGCGCCTGGCACGACAGGCGTGAATTCGGCTCGAGACCCCATGCCTTGTCGAGCAGGTCTTCTTCCTTTTCCTCGGCATCTTCGAGCGAATTGAAACCCTCGCGCACGATCACGTGGCAGGTAGTGCAGGCGCACGACTTCTCGCACGCGTGCTCGATCTCAATGCCATTGGCAAGCAACGCGTCGCAGACGCTCGTGCCGGTGTTGGCTTCGAAGACAGCCCCTTCGGGACACAACTCGACGTGGGGCAATACGATGATCTGTGGCATTTCTATCCTGTAGTCTTTCCGCAGCGTGGGCAGCGCCGCCTTCAGCCGATTTCCTGAACCTTCTTGCCGGCCAGCGCGCTCTTGATCGAGCGGTCCATGCGGCGTGCGGCAAACTCGTCGGTGCCTTGCGAGAGGCGTTCGACCGCCGCCTTGATCGCGCGATGGTCCTCGCCCTTGGCGATTTCGCTCACATTGGCAATCAGCGCGTCGACTGCGGCACGCTCGTCGGCGGACAGCAAGTTGCCGTCGGTTTCGAGCGCACGCGTGGTGGCTTCCACCAGACGGGCAGCGTCCACGCGTTCCTCGGCGAGCGCGCGGTTCTTCATGTCGTGCTCGGCTTCCTGGAAGCTCTCCTGCAACATGCGGGCGATATCGTCATCGGCCAGGCCATACGAAGGCTTGACCGACACCGATGCTTCCACCCCGGAACCGGTCTCGCGGGCCGACACTGACAGCAGGCCGTCGGCATCCACCTGATAGGTCACGCGGATACGTGCCGCGCCGGCCACCATCGGCGGAATGCCACGCAGTTCGAAGCGCGCCAGCGAACGGCAGTCGCTGGCCAGCTCGCGCTCGCCTTGCAGCACGTGAATCGCCATTGCTGTCTGGCCGTCCTTGAACGTGGTGAACTCCTGCGCGCGCGCCACGGGAATCGTGCTGTTGCGCGGGACGATCTTCTCGACCAGCCCACCCATCGTTTCCACGCCCAGCGAGAGCGGGATCACGTCGAGCAGCAGCCAATCCTCGCCCGGCGCATGGTTGCCGGCCAGCAGGTTGGCCTGCATGGCCGCGCCCAGCGCCACAACTCGGTCCGGATCGAGGTTGGTCAGCGGCTGCTGGCCGAAGTAGTCACCCACCGCCTTGCGGATTGCCGGCATTCTCGTGGCGCCGCCCACCAGGACCACGCCCTTCACGTCCTCGGGACCGACACCGGCGTCACGCAGCGCCTTGCGTACTGGCGTCAGCGTCTTCTGCACCAGGTTGGCGGTGATCTGTATGAAGGTATCGGCATCCAGCGTGAGATGCACGATCTCGCCGCTCGTCAGCACGGCGTCAATCACCGTGCTGTCACTGGACGACAGCGCTTCCTTCGCCGCGCGGGCGCGCACCATCAGCAGACGCGAGTCTTCGGCAGACAACGGTTGCAGACCGACCTGCTCGACGATCCAGCACAGCAGGCGCTGGTCGAAGTCGTCGCCACCGAGCGCCGAATCGCCGCCCGTCGACATCACTTCGAACACACCCTTGGTCAGCTTGAGCACCGAGATATCGAAGGTGCCACCGCCCAGGTCATAGACGGCGTAGATGCCTTCCGCGGCGTTGTCGAGACCGTAGGCAATCGCGGCGGCGGTCGGCTCGTTGAGCAGGCGCAGCACCTCGAGGCCCGCCAGTTGAGCGGCATCCTTGGTGGCCTGACGCTGCGCATCGTCGAAGTACGCCGGCACCGTGATCACGGCACCGACCAATTCATCACCAAGCGAGTCTTCCGCGCGTTGGCGCAGCGTGGCCAGGATCTCGGCCGAGACTTCCACCGGGCTCTTGATGCCGGCGGCGGTCTTCAGCTGGACCATGCCCGGCGCATCGACAAAGTCGTACAGGCTGTGCTCGATATTGGCCACGTCGCGCACGCCACGGCCCATGAAGCGTTTGACCGAAATGATCGTGTTCTTGGGGTCGCGCACGGCCTCGTCCTGGGCCTTGTAGCCGATATGCGCATTGCCGTTCGGCAAATAACGCACCACGGACGGCAGCAGCGCGCGGCCGTGCTCGTCGGGCAGGACTTCGGGAATGCTGTTGCGCACGGCGGCCACCAGCGAGTTGGTGGTGCCAAGGTCGATACCCACGGCCAATCGGCGCTGATGGGGCGCCGGCGACATGCCGGGTTCGGAAATCTGGAGCAGTGCCATGGTATTTCTTTATTCCTCGAGACGATCGATCGCCTCGCTCGCGTCGTGTTCGATCTTCTCGATAAACATTAGCTGTCGTGCCGCCTCGCCAGCGGCGCCGTTATCGTCTGCATCAAGCAGCGCGCCGAGCGCCGCATGGCGTTCGAGCTTTTCCTGACGCAGGTCGCGCAGCAGGCGATCCAGCTGATCCACCGCGCGGCCGTCGACGGCATCCTGCAGTGCCTCGCGCCATTCCATCTGCTGCATCAGGAATTCGGGTGCCATGGCCGTATTGCTCTCGGCCTGGATATCGACGCCCCGCAGATGCAGAAGATAGATCGCGCGCTTGAGCGGCTGGCGCAGCGTCCGGTATGCCTCGTTGGCATGCGCGGCCCACTGCATGGCCACGCGCCGCTCGGCATCGCCCGCATTGGCGAAACGGTCCGGGTGTGCCTGCGACTGGACCGTGCGATAGGCCGCGTCCAGCGCGGCCTCGTCCACTTCATAACGGGCAGGCAGCCCGAACAGCGCAAAAAAATCGTCTTTCAAGAGCTTCCCCAACAAAAAGGAGCGGCTATGCCGCCCCCTGTTGCATGCCTCGCGGCAAAAGCCGTCAGACCCGGAACGACTCGCCGCAGCCGCACTCGTCCTTGACGTTGGGGTTGTTGAACTTGAAGCCTTCGTTCAACCCTTCGCGTGCGAAATCCAGCTCGGTGCCGTCGATGTACGGCAGGCTCTTCGGGTCCACGATCACCTTGATGCCGTGCGTTTCGAACACCTGGTCTTCGGGCAGCACTTCATCGACGTACTCAAGCTTGTACGCCAGACCCGAACAGCCGGTCGTCTTCACGCCCACGCGCAGGCCCACGCCCTTGCCGCGGCGTTCCAGGTATCGGGCGACGTGCTTGGCCGCCTTTTCGGTCATTGAGATCATCTTTGCCTTGCTGTCGAACACCGCGCGCGACCCACTTGCCACGCGCGGTCATGCAAACCGTCTACGCCGGATCAGGCAGCCTTCTGCTCGGCGCCCGGGTGCTTCTTCTTGTAATCATCGACGGCCGCCTTGATGGCGTCCTCGGCGAGGATCGAGCAGTGGATCTTCACCGGCGGCAGGGCCAGTTCCTCGGCGATCTGGGTGTTCTTGATCTCCAGCGCCTGGTCCACGGTCTTGCCCTTGACCCATTCGGTCACCAGCGACGACGAGGCGATCGCCGAACCACAACCATAGGTCTTGAACTTGGCGTCTTCGATCACGCCCGCCTCGTTCACCTTGATCTGCAGCTTCATCACGTCGCCGCAGGCCGGGGCGCCGACCATGCCGGTACCCACCGCGTCGTCGTTCTTGTCGAACGAACCGACGTTACGCGGATTTTCATAGTGGTCGAGAACCTTGTTGCTGTAAGACATTTTGGCTACCTCTAATCAATCTTTTAATGGGGTTGTTCTTTTTACGTGTGCCGCAATCAGTGCGCGGCCCACTGGATCGAATTCAGGTCGACGCCGTCCTTGAACATTTCCCACAGCGGCGACAGGTCGCGCAGCTTGCCGATCTTGTTCTTGAGCAGTTCGACGGTGTAGTCGATTTCGGCTTCAGTCGTGAAGCGGCCCACGGTGAAACGGATCGAGCTGTGCGCCAGTTCGTCATTGCGCCCCAGGGCGCGCAGCACGTACGACGGCTCCAGCGAAGCCGACGTGCAGGCCGAACCCGACGACACGGCCACATCCTTGATCGCCATGATCAGCGACTCACCCTCGACGAAGTTGAAGCTGACGTTGAGGTTGTGCGGCACGCGGTGTTCCATCGAACCGTTCAGATACACCTCTTCCATGCTCGACAGACCATTCCACAGGCGGTCGCGCAGCATCCGGATACGTTCGTTTTCCGTGGCCATTTCCTCGCGGGCCAGACGGAATGCCTCGCCCATGCCGACGATCTGGTGCGGGGCCAGCGTGCCCGAACGCATGCCGCGCTCGTGACCGCCGCCGTGCATTTGCGCTTCGATGCGCACGCGCGGCTTGCGGCGAACATACAGCGCTCCGATGCCCTTCGGGCCATAGGTCTTGTGGGCCGAGAACGACATCAGGTCGCACTTCAGCGTGCTCAGGTCGATGGTCACCTTGCCGGTCGCCTGCGCGGCGTCGCAATGGAAGATGATGCCCTTCTCGCGGCAGATCTCACCGATCTGCTCGACGTCCTGGATCACACCAATCTCGTTGTTCACCAGCATCACCGACACCAGGATCGTGTCCGGGCGAATCGCCTGCTTGAACACATCCATGTCGATCAGGCCGTCATCCTTGACGTCGAGGTACGTCACCTCGAAGCCCTGACGCTCCAGTTCACGCGTGGTATCGAGCACGGCCTTGTGCTCGGTCTTCACGGTGATGATGTGCTTGCCCTTGCCCGAGTAGAAATTCGCCGCGCCCTTGATGGCGAGGTTGTCCGACTCGGTCGCGCCCGACGTCCAGACGATTTCGCGCGGATCGGCGCCGACCAGCGCGGCCACCTGCTCGCGTGCCTCTTCCACGGCGCGCTCGGCGTCCCAGCCATACGCGTGGCTACGCGACGCCGGATTACCGAACTGCTCGCGCAGGTACGGAATCATCTTGTCGGCCACGCGCGGGTCCACCGGCGTCGTTGCCGAGTAATCCATGTAGATCGGGAAATGTGGGGTGGTGCTCATCGTTATGACTGCCTTATAGGTACAGCTAATCGCTTAATGTCTACCGATAGTTTACTGCAGCCGCGAAATCCCTGCTCAGGACTGCGCGAGGCTGAAAACCGAATTGACCACGCGGGGGCGTGCCGGCTTTTCCTGCTTGTCCGCCTTGCCACGGGTCACGGCGACCGGCTGCTGCGCGGCGTCTTCGCGCATGTCGTGCAGCACCGCCGGCTGGCGGGCGCGCTGCTGGTCGACCAGATTCTTCAGGGAGACGGAGTCGAGATACTCAACCATCTTCTGGTTCAGCGTGGCCCACAGTTCGTGGGTCATGCAGCGTCCGCTGCCGTCATCTCCGTTACAATTGCCCTTCCCCCCGCACTGCGTCGCATCGAGCGGTTCGTCCACAGCGATGATGATGTCCGCCACCGTGACGTCCTCGGCCTTGCGGGCGAGACTGTACCCGCCGCCCGGGCCACGCACGCTCTCCACGATTTCGTGGCGGCGCAGCTTGCCGAACAGCTGTTCCAGGTACGACAGGGAGATCTTCTGACGTTGACTGATGCCTGCCAGGGTGACAGGACCCTGATCCTGGCGCATGGCCAAGTCGATCATGGCGGTTACCGCGAAACGGCCTTTGGTGGTCAGTCTCATGATGCTCGGGGAGGAATACTTGAGGATTTCGGTCGAGTATAAGATTTTCCGACTAAATCAGTCAAGTACCCCTTGCTGCAATGCAGTGTTCCACTCGCTATAACGACGGGCTTCCCTCGGGTGCCGAATCCGGCGCTTTGCGCGGCGGAATCAGCAATGAAAGCGGATGCCGGAGAATGCGCTGACGCACCGCCCGCACCACTTCCCGCCGGTCGACCCGGCGCAGGTTGCGCGAGCGCAGCGCCATGTTGAAAGCCAGCGCGAAGCTCACCGCCACGTTCAACACCCCCATCAGCGCGATCCCCGCCACCGCTAGCCACAGGGCCGGCATGCGCAGCGCATCGAGCCCAAGCACGCCAATGGCCGCACCGATCGAACCAGTTGAAAGCGTCACATGGCGCACTTCCATGTGCGGACCGAAGAAGCTCAGGATCTCCGGCCCCAGCCCAAGCAGGAAGCCCAGCGACACGTTGGCCGTGATGCCCGAGAGATTGCGTTTCCAGAAATCGGCCAGGCGCATCGCACCGCGTTGACCGAGCACATAGCGCAAGCGCCGGTTGTAGGCCATGACATCGTGCACACGATGCAGCGCGAACCAGTTGTCGGCCCATCCCGCGATCAGGCTCGAAAGCCAGAGCAGCACGCCCGTGAAGATCGCATAGAGCGGCGTGGGGCCCAGGATCGAGAACGATTCGATCGTCGCGATCGCCTTCGCGGGCGTCAGCAGGTGGGCGCCGAACGCCTTGCCCACGCCCCACTCGATCGCCAGCGCCACCGGGAACACCACGGACAGGTTGCCGAAGATCGCGGCCGCATTTGACCGGATCATGGCGATCGTGTCGTCGACGAAAATCTCGCGCCCTTCCGGCCGCCCCGCGCCGTCGAGCCGGTGCGCCAGCGCCGGCCCGGTCATGGCCGGCTGCTTGGTGGCCAGCGTGAAATGCGCGAAATGGATCGCGAGGAAGCTGCCCGCGTAGTTCAGCGAGGCCAGGAAGCCTTCGATGAACTTGTCGAGGTGAAGCCCGTAGATCAGGAACTTCAGGTAGACGGTAAGGACGGTAACCAGACCACCGCCCATCGCGGCGCGCATCAGTTCGCCATACTCCTTGCGATCGCGCGTGATGTAGTGTTCGCCGCTCTCGGCCGAACGCTCGACGACCTTGCGCGCGAGTTGCGCGAACGACGAACTCATCAGATGCCCGACGCTGCGCCGCGCCTGCGTCGACCGGATCAACTCGGCAATCAGGTGCGCGTGCCGTCCATGGTGCGAGGGATCGACCCATGCGGTGAGGAGCAGATCGATACGTGCCAGGCGAGCCTTCATCCGCTCGATCTGGAACACCACCTCTACGGAAACACCGTTTTCCTCGAGATCCTCGTAGACCTGGCGCGCGGCTGCGTGGCAACCGTCGAGCAGGCCGCGGAAGTAATTGAGCCGATGGACGAATGCACCATCATCGTGCGCCAGTCCGTCCTCGCACAATGCCGCGACGGCGCGGTCCAGGCGGAAGAACGGTGTCTCGTCCACGCGCCCACGCAGGCGGCTGCGGATCGCCTGACTCAGCCCCGTCGCCCTCACCTGGCTCACCAGAACCTGGATGCTGGCCGTCAGCGTCGCCTCGCGCGCCTTGCGCAGGCGCTTGACGCCATCGCCTTCTTCCGCGCCACCATCCGCACCATCCTCGGCGCCCACCAGCAGCGCCTGGGCAAACCGCTCGACCAGTTCGTCGTCGAGTGCCTCTACCCAGTCAGCGTCGTTCTCATCGACAAATAGCAGCGCGAACAGGCCTGCCATATCGCTGCGATTCGGGGGCGGCGGCAGGAAGCGCGCCTGGAGCCGGTCCGCCATCTCGCTCCAGATCCCCGGGTGAGAGGCCACGCCGGTATCGCAGAACAGCGAGGTCGGATCGTTGTCGCGCACGATCGAGCGGACCGTGCGGGCGAAGCTGTCGGCCCAGTCGGGATGCCGGGCCAGCACCTGCAGCAGGTAACGCAGACGAACATGGACCGGGAAACTGCGGCTGCCGGCCCCGCCCGCCTCCGCGCCGGCATCGAGATTGCCGTCCCGGCGCAGCCAGTAGGCGAGTTCGATCAGCCATTGATTTCGGTCGGCGAGCAGCGCATCGGGATCGGCCGCGGCCAGGATGGCATCCAGTTGCAGGCTGGCATTGCGTGACTCGCGCCACTTTCGAAACAGGGAACGCAGCATCAGGTCAGCCGCTTCCGCAACATCTCGATCACGCCGTCACAGGCATCCTCGATATAGTCCAGCACGCGCTCGAAACCATCGCCCTCGCCGTAGTACGGGTCGGGCACTTCCTCGGCGTTGTGCTGCGTGGCAAAGCTCATCAGCAGGCGCAGCCTGTCGGCGCCGGCATCGGCATGGAGCGCGCGCAGCGCCGAAAGGTTGGCCTGGTCCATTGCCAGCACCAGGTCGAAGCGGCTGAAGTCCGCCACAACCACCTGCCGGGCACGCAGTGCGGACAAGTCGTAGCCGCGTCGCAGCGCATGGCGCTGGCTGCGCGCGTCGGGCGCCCTGCCCACGTGATAGTCATGCGTGCCGGCCGAATCGAGTTCGACCAGATCGGCAAGGCCGGCGGCCTCGAGCTTGGCGCGCAGGACACCCTCCGCCGTCGGGGAACGGCAGATATTGCCCATACAAACCAGAAGAATCCTTAGCATCTGTCAAGCCGCATAAAATAAGGGGATAGAGTCCAGTTGGTATCAGGTAAAATCCAGTTATCCAGACTAGATTGATACCAGAATCGATACCAAATGCGACTCACCGAAACCGTTTTACGCAGCTTGGCGGCACCCGCTCAGGACTCTATCGTGGGCGATGATGCCACAACCGGCCTGTATTTCCGGCACAGCGCAGCCACCGGCAAAATCACATGGGTCTACCGCACCCGCAAGGGTGGCGCGTGGCGCGTTGAGAAAATCGGCCAATGGCCCGGGGTGAGCCTCGCGGCGGCCCGCGCCCGTGCCACTGCACTGCATGACAGCGTCATCCCCGAGGCGATGACATTCGGCGCTCTGCTGAGTGAATGGTTTGAGCGGCGCATTGAACCCCGATACCGGCAAACCCGCAACGTGGGCATCTACGTAGCCAAGGGCAAGGCCGTACTTGGCAGCACGAAACTCACAAGCCTCACGACGGCGGGATTGGTTGCCAAGCTCAAGGACTACGCCAAGGTCTCACCTGTTTCGGCAAACCGCTGCCTATCGAACTGGAAACTCGCCCTCGCCTATGCCGTGGAATGCGGCTATCTGCAAGCCAATCCGCTTGACCGCACCACCGCGCGCGTCATTGGCGGCGAGGAAAAATCCCGTGCTCGCACACTGACTGATGACGAAATCCGCGCCATGTGGAAATGGCCCGACCCCAATGCCCAACTTCTGAGGTTCATCCTCGCCACGGGCTTGCGCATCAGTGAAGCACAGCAAGGGTATGTAGATGGCGACAAGTTCCGAATTGACCACACAAAAAATGGCTCGGCGCATTGGGTGCCGATGACACCCTCCGCTGTTGCCAACCGAGGCGAAACGGAAACCAGCGCCACGGCAGTACAGGCATGGCTCAAGCGCAAAGTTGGGCGTGAGCAGTGCGCCCCGTTCGTCGCCCATGATCTGCGCCGCACGTTTGCCACGCGGCTGGCTGGACTCGGGGTGCCTCCGCACGTCATCGAAAAATGCCTGAACCACCGAATGCAGGGCGTTATGGCTGTCTACAACCAGCACGACTACGCCGAAGAACGCATTGCCGCAGCACGGCTCTGGTCTGACGCACTCACGCGGCTGGTACAGGAATGATCAGCGATATTTCAGACTGGCCCCGCGCTCTGGAAATGCTGCGCAGCGAGGCTGACCCCAGCGCCCGCGAGAACATTGTGGAGATGTTTGCCGAAGAGATGAATGAGATGGCCGGCATTGGTCATGCTGCATCAGATTTCATCCTCGCGGCAGCCCGCTACGCAGCATGGGGCGGAGACTTTCACGAAGTACAACATGCATTCATTGAGTTACTCGTAACCCACATTCCGGAGTTCGCAGCGAGGCAGGCCCACAGCGCCCGTAGCCAACGGACGCGAGGACGCCCACGCCCCAGAGCACAGAAAAATATCGCACGGGACGATCTTCTCGCCTATTTGCGTGAGACCCATGATTGGGATGGAGTCGGGCGGCGTCCTCGCGGCAGCATCAAGGCTGCCGCAGCGCATTTTGGCGTGAGCACTTCGACCATAAGTGACCTACTAACACAAAATTAACCAGCTAACCTGGTTAGCCGGGTTGTTCTCCCCGCCAGTCCCACTTTCCTCCTAGCCTGTCTGCAACGCGTCACCTACAAGCGACGGAGGAAAACCGAAATGCCTCGCACCCCCCCGCCCGATCCGGGCCAAGCCGCAAAGGAAGCCATCGAATCCGAGCGCCCCGCTCGCGCATCGCAGGCGTTGCTCGTGTCCATCGCACCCGCATTGCCGGTCGAGGTGTTTTGCAGTGTGATGCTCGGCATTCCGCTTTCCACCTTTGAAGAAATCATCGCCAATGGCGATGGCCCGCGCATGTTCCTCATCGGGCGGCGGCGCTACATCACCAAACAAGATGGCTTGGACTGGATCGAGGAACTGCGCGAGTCCCGCCCCTACGTCCGCAGTATCCGGCAGCGCAAGGCCGCCGCCAGCACCCCCAACGCCACCGAGTGAGGGCGGCCATGTCCCGTCCTCTTGACCGGCTGTTGCCGCTGCTCGACCACGTGACGTGGTCGTCGAAGGAATCCGGCCGCGCCGCGTGTCCCGCTCACGGCAGGGGCAGGAAATCCACGCTTGCATGGCGCGAACTGCCTGACGGGCGCGTCCTGATGAAATGCTTCGCTGACTGCGACGTCGTTGACGTGCTGGCCGCCGTGGGTTTGACGGTCGCCGACATGTTCCCAGATCGCACGCACGCAACGCCCGGCGAGCGGTTCGCGCTCAATGCGCGTGACGTCCTGCGCGGCATCGAGTTCGACTTGGTCGTCATCGTTCAATGTGCGCGCTGCATCCGTCGCGGAGATGTTCTAGACGCGGTCGCGTGGAGTCGTTTCGACCTGGCCGTCGAGCGCGTCTTCGCTGCTGTGGACTCGCAAAAGGGGGCCGCGCGATGAATGGCAAGAAGGGCCACAGCGAACAGTTCGTCAAGCTGCCGCATAGGGTGATCGACAGTCCCCAGTTCTTGCTATTGAGCGGGTCGGCGCTCCGGCTCCTGCTCGACCTTCTGCGTCAGTACAAGGGCAACAACAATGGATTTCTGATCGCCACGGAAGCGCGTCTGATGAAGCGAGGCTGGACCAGCAAGGCGACCATCGCCAGCGCAATTGATGAAGTGCTTCATAGTGGCTTGGTCAAGCGACTCGCCGAAGGCGGCCTGAATCGTCCCGCCCGGTACGCCCTCGCATGGATCGAACTCGCCAAAGCGCCGCCGCCAATCGTGTTGCAAAAGGCGCGTCGGCCGCGTTCGACCAAACGCGCCACTCCCCCGAAAAATGGGGTAGTCGCCCTTACCCCAGAAAATGGGGTAGTGCCCGTTTTTGCTACCCCGGAAAACGGGGTAGTGCTACCCCAGAAAGTGGGGCAGCCGTGTGATACGGGGCTCCGCACTACCCCGAAAACTGGGGTAGTCGACGGTTTTTGTGACACACGACTACCCCAAAAACTGGGGCGATCTATATCTACCAAGGGGGGTGCTGTTGAAGTTGGTGAAGTTGGGGGGCTAAGAACCCCCCCATCTGGCGCGCTCATTTCCCCCCTGTCCTTGTACGTCAAACAGGCCGACTCGGGTGTTCTGTCTGTGGCGATCCGGCTCGGGTTCCAGACGACCGAAACGAGGGTTTGCGAAAGTGCCGACCCGGCGATGCTCGAAGCTGCCGCAGCACATGCCATTAACACCGCTCGGACGCATGGCGTGCCCTACCGTCTCGTCGGAACTACCGAGGCTCTTGCGGCGTTCGACCCGTACCTGCGCGCGGCAAAGGGGGCAGCATGACCGCCCCCCACCTGGCTGCCGAATTGCGCGCCCTGCGGCTGCGGCAGGGCCAAGCATGGGTCGAACGCGCTGCCGACCTTGAAGGCTGGCCCAAGGACCGACGCATGAACGCGTTCGCGGAACTCGCCTGCGCCAGTGGTCCAGCCTTGGACGCGCTTGTCGAACATCATCGGGCATACCTGTCGCACCTGCTCGACGCGCACAGCCTGAGACCCGCATATGGCGGCGCTTCCGATCCGCGCAGGCACGGCACATTGCCAGACACTCCACCACCAGCAAGAAAGCGCGGAATTGCTCGTGCGCTCAAGCCGAAGGTGAACGACCCGGCGACACGCCAGCGCGATCTTTTCGGGGACGCGCCATGAATCGCGACGCCGAACCGTTCGTTCGCTGTTGCGAGTGCTGCCGCGCGTTCCGCCGCCGCGATGATGGCTTGCCAATTTGCCTGACGCCCGCGCGCAGCTATGCCGACGTGGGGGCACAGCGAATCGCTTTGGCTGGCGCGAACGCGCGGAACCGCTGCGCGATGTATGCGCCGATAGACAACCTGGAGACTGACGAATGACCAAGGACGAAAAAATCAAACAGGCACGCGGGAAAGAACTCGCGACCGTGTCGCCGCTCTATCACGGCATCTATCTGCGCGCCTACGCGGGACAGAGCCGCGCCGCCGCTGTGCAGGCGTTCTGTCTGCGCTGCACTGGTGACAAGCGCGACGAAGTGCGCCGCTGTTCGTCATATGCGTGCCCGCTCTGGCCGTATCGGCCCTACCATGTTGAAAAGAACGACAACCCGGGGAATGAAGAATGACCAAACCCTTTCCCGATCTTTCGCAAGGCGCGGCCGTGTTCGTTTGGCCCTATGGTTGTGGTGGCTACGTCGTCTATCTCGACAGTGCCGGCGTTGCCGGACTCGATGTGAACAATGCGTTCGTGCTGGGCCACACACTGAGTGAGCACGAAGTCGTCGACTTGCTGCGCGGCCTGCTGGTCGTCTTCGCCCAACACGGCATCACGTCGTACACGCTCGCTGTCGAGCTACACGATGTCGATGCAGCGGCGCGAATCAAGCGGGCGTTAGAAGCGCCAAAGGCCCGGCCATGATCCATTTCGACGAACGCGGTCGGCGCATTGTGCCCGACGACCTATCGACGCTCGACGAAGACGAGTTCTCGCAATTGATCGGGGAAGTCTGCGGCGACCTGCAATATGACCTGGGCGACGTGCTGGTCGGCATTGCCGAGTTCTCGAAAGTCTTGGGTAGTCTGGTGCCGGCACTGCTGCGGCCCGACCTGTTCGACGACGAAGCGACGCGCGGCATAGCGATGCAATCGACCGCGTTGGAATGGTCGGATCAAGTCGATGGCCCGGCCAAATCGTTACTCGAGGCAATGACACTACTCGACCGACTCATCGACGAGCGCAATCGCCGGCTCGGTCTCGAGCATCACGAACCCGCATCACCTGAGTCATTGATTGCCGAATTGTTCGGCATTCGCAAACCCGACACGCTCGACGCGGACGACGTCTGAGAAATCGCGTGGCGCGGGTCGAGCGCGAGGCAGGGGGGGAGTGTCTTTGCTCGGGTCATTTTGGAAAACCGGGTGCCGCTGAGCAGCGTTGCCAAACTATCAGGAATCGAGCCATAAATGCTCTTGATAACAGCATGTAATACGCTATAAATTGCTTTCATACTCGCCTGATCGACGTTGTCCTCGGAGGGTTCTCGCTTGGCCCACGCTCGAAGCCCGTCATGGCTCGACCTGATCGTTGAAAAATCCGCGCCGCCGAGCCTGCCCAAGCGCGAGCCCGACCCGCTGCCCGTGCGGCGGCGCTGGCGGCATGATCCGCGCTTTGTCGTCGCCCCGGCCGCCGCGCACGACCCCGAGCGTTTGGATGTGCGACTTGTCATCGGTGCCGGATCGGTCTAGGCTTCACGGCAAAGGCAAGCACGCTGCCTGATGGCTCCCGCCGCCTCGACCGGGCATGTACGGTCGGACGGTTCGGTGAAACCCCCGGTCATCGGTGAGTGCGTTCGCCGCAAGTCCCCATCATTCCGAGCGACGGTGTTCCGGTCTCGGTGCAACGAACGACTGCACCCGATGGCCGCACCCGCCCCCATCCCCATCCAAAGCGAACCGCCCACCCTGGTCGACGAGCGCGCCCGTGTCTGGCGCACCCTCGCAGGGTTTGAAAACGGTGCCCCGTTCTGGCTCTTGCTGCGTTGCGCTCGCCTGCCCGCTGGCCGCGTGCGACACGCTCTGCGCCAACTTACCGCCGTCGGCGACGTGATCGCCAAATCTGAGCGCGGCGAAATTCGCTATTGCATCCGATAGAAACCATCTGGCCGCCGCTAGTCGCGCGCGCCGCTCCCGTGGAGTCTGCAAATGCAAACCTTCACCCCGATTTCCGAAACGCATCGCGCCTGCCGTCTGGCCGCGCAAAAGCTCCTGAACGCCGTCGACGACGCCTATGCCGCGCTGCCCGACGATGCCGTGCCTGACCTGGCGCGTGCCGATGCCATCGACAGCAAATTCGCCGAGGGCGAACATAAGATTTGGGCCCGCATCGAAGGCGACGCGCTGGGTTTGACCCTCTTCGAAGACCTCGCGCGGCATCTGCGCAACGGCGACGACGTTCGTTATACCGAGCATGAGCCCGCCCTAGCCGAAGCCGCACGCATGATCCGCGCCGCGCGTATGCATGGTGCCGTCGATCAAACCCGCGTCGACGCCGTAGCGAGTGACCTCGAGTCGTTCGTGAAAACGGGCCGGGCCGCGTTCGGCGCGCTGGCCGAAGACGTCAAACGCCTGTGTCTCGCGCGCGATCTGGCGCAGAGCAATCAACGCGGCAATTGGTTGCGTCGCGTTGCCCGCGCAAACCCGGACGCCGATCTATCGGGCCTGATTCGCGAGTGCGAGCGCAAGAGCGCCGCCGCGAAATTTGCCTACGCAACCGCGAACAGCAAGGGGGCGAAATGAGCTATCCACACGAGCAACGCGCCGTCGTCCAGCATGTCGGCGGTCTGCCTGTCACCGCCCAAGCGAAGCGCGTCACGTCGTCGACATCGTCACCAAGCGATGCGCGCGAACTGGTCGCCCTGCGTTCCGAACTTGACGAACTTTGGCGCGCCATCGGCAACGTCGCGCCATCTGACACGCCCGCTGATGCATACGGTGTGATTGAACGTCTCGACGCTCAGTTGCGCGCACTGTCATCGCGCTTGGATGCGCTCGAAAAGAACCCGCACATCGACAAGGTCGCGCGTGATGGGAACCGGTCAATCCGTACGGAATTCAACAAGTTCGCCGACGACATGCTCGACCTGCTCAAGAAGGCATTGGGTCGTATCGAAGGGATCGAAGCGGAAGTCTTGAAACAGCGCCGCACGATTGACGACACGATTCTCTCGACGGCGCGACAGCACGACGCGATGACGAGCATCGCCACGTGGCAAACGGATGCGGCGATGGCGCTACTCGTGAACGAAGCGCGCCTGTACGTGGCCCCGCACTGAACACGAAGTGCCCGACGAAGGGCGTCTCCGACGTCGGTTTTGTAGCGCATCAATCGGATGCACCTGTCGACCCGCCTCACGTTTGAGTCGAGCGGCATCAATGGAGAAACAAAATGTCATTTGGATGAACATCATGCAAGCAACTGCCATGAAGCAAATCGCCGACGCCCGTCACGCCCTACAGCGTGCGATTGACGAAGGCAACGACACCGAGGCCGACCGGCTCATGATCGAAGTCAAATCGTTACAGGATCAGGCCGACGCGCCGCCCGTCGCGAAGGCGCACCCCGTGTCGGTGCCCGCCACGCGCCCTGGTGCAAAGGTGCCCCCGGCCGTCGACCGTAGCGCGCCGCTCTGGCGCATGTTGACCGTTCGAACGATTGCCGCGATTGAGGGCAAGCCCGTCGGAGACGTGCTCGCGCAGCGTTACCCCGATCTGGCCCGCAAGGATGGAGACGCGGTGATGACCGTCATTCGTGCTGCGCAAGACCCGGCCATGACGAACGTCGCCGGCTGGGCGCAAGAATTGACGCGGCAGGTTCAGGCTGCCTATCTCGAAGAACTGGCCCGCGTCAGTGCGCTTGCGGCGTTGCCACTCGCTGACGAGAGTTTCGGCGGCGCGACAAGCATCACGGTTCCGACGCGCGACACGACGAGCGCAAGCCCGAACCTCGCCGCAACCTGGCGCAAAGAGGGCGACCCGATTCGCGTCGGCGCGGTCAAACTGCGCGGCGTGCGGATGACACCTTGCGCACCTGCCATCATTGGCTCATTCACGATGGAACTGCTCCGTCGCTCGACGCCGTCGATTGAACGCATTATTCGCGAAGCGATTTTGCTCGACAGCGCGACCGCGTTCGACACGAAATTTCTTTCGGCCGATGCCGAAGTTGTGGGCGTGTCGCCGGCCGGCGTTCTCTCGGGTTTGCCTGCTGCCAACACGTACGCGTCGACGGGTGCCACGCCTGCGCAAATCGTCGCCGATCTGAAAAAGGCGCTTGGTCTGCTACTACGCGCGGGGCTCGCGCCGGGTAACTTCTCCTGGCTCGTGAGTCCTTTCAACGCTGTGTCGCTGCAATTGCTCATCACCGCGACGGGCGCACTGCAATTCCCGACGATGGAAAGCGGACTGTTGCTCGGTGCGCGCGTGGTTGTCTCGCAGAACGTGCCAGACGCGGACGTCTTTCTGATCGACTGCGCGAGCGTTGCGCGTTCGTTGCCAGCGCCGGAATTCGACGTTTCGACCGAAGCCACGCTGCACGAAGAGAACGCGACCCCGCTGCCGATCATTGCGCAAGACTCGGTGCCGGCCGCCGTGCCGTCGTCGCCCGTGCGTAGCTTGTACCAAACGAACTCGGGTGCGGTTCGTGCTGTGTACGACGGGCTCGCATGGGCTGCGCTGCGTTCCGGGGCCGTGGTGCATGTGACTGACGTCGCCTGGTAATACCGTGCGTCCGAGGCGGCGCGCTGGCAGGCCGTCGCCTCATTTTTCACCCCGGGGTTTGTTTCGCGAGATTCACGGCCCCGGGCCTTTTTGAAGACGACGAATATGGACGACATCACCGAAGCGGCGAGGCTCGTCGCCGATCACGACCTATGGCTGATTCGCCTGTCGAGCAAGTCGCGCATGTGGTCGACGCTCGTGCCATGCCTGCGTGCCGGCCTAGATGACGCCGCCATCGTTCAGAACGCCTACTTCCAGTTGTATCGGCTAGAGCGAGTGGTAAACGAAATCCTCGACGAATATCCCCACCTGGAGCCGCAGGTCTCCGCCATTCTGCGTCGCATCTAGGATACCCCCTACCAAAGAGGGGCGGCGATGGGGCGTGTTGCCGGTATTCTGCCCCGGTCAACCTTCACCGATAGGGCCAAGTGCGATGAACGCCGTAGAAGCCATCCAACACGTACGAGATGTACTCTCTGAAACCAAGAAACGTGGCGTGGATGCTGTGCAAATAGAGGCCTTCGATAACTTTCTAGAGGACTTCAGCAAAGGTGCTCCAACGATGGGGGCTGAGGAAGCAAAGCGACGCACCACGGTGGACATTGAGCGTTGGAAGATTCAGAACACGTTTGAAGTAGAGATGTTCAAAGCCGTAATCGAGGCCGGACAAACAGCGCTTAGATCTGCACTGCTGATTAATGGGGGGGCCGCCGCTGCGCTGCTGGCGTTCCTCGGCAATTTACTAACGAAGACTCCATCGGCAAATAGCGGGACGCTTGTGTCCGGCGTAGGGTTTGCCTTGCTGATTTTTGTCTGTAGCCTCGGATCGGCGGGGGTGGCTTCCGGCTTCCGATATCTCTCACAGTTTTGCTATGCACACCAAAATGGTGACTGTGCGAATAGTTGGATTGCTGCAGGACACGTAATGAACTTCACATCTGTTGCTCTTGGTGTGGCGTCCTTCGGCGGATTTTTTTGGGGTGGCTACATGGCATATCGATCGCTCATTGCGATGTAGTACCACAGCATTCTCGCGAGCGGAGGTTAGGCATGGTCAACAGAACGTCACAGATGGATGGTGGAGCGGAAGGTGACCCCCCCGAGGGTCACAGATGGCTAAAGGTTAATGGGGTCGTCGTCGGCACAGTACCTATCACCGGTGATCCCGAAACGGATCTGATAGTCGCGAGAGAATTCCTCGACAAGCGTGGCTTACGGCCTCCGCCGCCCACGAAAGTGCAGAGCATGTTTCGGCAGGCGATTGCGTTTGCCACCGTCTCACGAGACTGCCATGCCATGTTGAATCGACAACCACGTAACCCTGTGTATGCAGCGCCGTTCGTGGTCAACATTGCCTTTTCGATTGAACTGTATCTAAAGACTCTTGCCGAGGCTCACGGTGTTACCCCTTGGGGACACGACCTTATGAAACTCTATGAGGGCTTGCCCGGCGCCGCTCTTGCCGCCTTAAGCAAGGTGACTCCCCACGCGGCGCAAAGCGAGGGACTAGCCGAGACGTCCGATGTTGGCGACGTTCTGGCCAACCTCAGGACGGCTTTCGTTGATTGGCGGTACGTGTACGAAAAGGAAAGCACTGAGATGGTTCACATCCCAAATGCGATTTTTGTAGCACGAGCCCTGCATGAGGCGTGCTTGGCCTCCGGCATCAAATAGAGCACTGCCTAGCCCACACCGCGTCGCCAGAATCGAATTGCCGGTCCCGGGACGACCCATGGTAGCCCCTGACCCCGTTCGACGATTTTTTTGGCACTCTACGGGGCATTCCAGACGCCGGAACCGAAGTTTGGGCCCCGGCCGTCCCGACGTTGCAAGCGGCAATGGCCGCACCGTCGAGGGCGACGTAGTGGGCGGAATCGAAATTGAGCGTGGCACCCGTACGTCGTGCGAGGGAGGCCGGCGCGCGCCCCATATTGATACCAAATTCGATACCAAAAATCCCGCAACCCGCTTCAGAAAAGGGATTGGCGGTTATTGCCCATGCAACACATCAAAATGGCGTACTTTTTCATCGGCGCGATTCTACCGCCTGCCGACTGACGCCGAAACGACTTCGCCCGGTCAGAGTTGCTCGGCGATCGCCTTGCCACGCGCGAATCCGGCCGCCTCGGCTTCTTCGGGCGTTCCGTACCGCTCGGAGGGTGGCGCTGTTTCCACCATCGTGCTGGCAGCGCGGATATTCGTGCCCTTGCGGCACACCCGCACCGTGTATTCCCATGCGATCGGTGAACGGGGTTTCACCAGCACCTGAATCTCGTGCGTCTCGAAAACCCTCTTCTTCCACTCACTGCTATAGGCCATTGCCTGTCTCCTGCGACCTGCGCTTCCGGATGCTTCGCCTTGCCGGCCCGTCAGTTCACTTCACCGGCGTCGATCGTACGCATGGCTTCGGCTTCCGCCAGGGCAAGCGCAGCCTCGGGCGAATGCGCCGTGCCGGTTTCCGTCTCGAAAGTCGGGCCGCCGGGCTCGCCGAACGCGTCGGCAATCGTCAATACCCCGGCAAACCCACCGCCCGCGTGCGGGACTGCACGGGCCACTACCGCATAACCACCATATTCGAACTGACTCACCATGGCGTGCTCCTTGTCCGTGATCCGGCGTCTCCGCCCCAACCACTATAGGATGCCGGCGATACGTCGTGGCTCGGGGTGATCCCCGATCGACCTCTTACGCGGACGGCGGCAGGAGATGATCGCCTTCGGCTCCGGCCCCGAACACCTGCGTCCGCAGCTTCGCGAGCTGATCGCGCACCTGGGCCGCCTTTTCGAACTCCAGGTTCTTGGCGTGGTCGAGCATCTGCTTCTCCAGCCGCTTGATCTCCTTGGCCACCTGCTTTTCGCTCATGTCCTCGTACCTGGCCCGCTCGGCGGCGGCCGTCAGTTCGGCCTTGACGTCGTCGGCGTTGTAGACCCCGTCGATGATGTCCTTGATGCGCTTGACCACGCCTCGCGGCGTGATGCCGTTGGCCTCGTTGAAGGCCATCTGCTTCTCGCGGCGACGCTCGGTTTCCCGGATCGCCACCTTCATCGAGTCGGTCATGCGGTCGCCATACAGGATGGCCGTGCCATTGACGTTACGCGCGGCGCGCCCGATGGTCTGGATCAGGGAACGCTCGGCGCGCAGGAAGCCCTCCTTGTCCGCATCGAGGATCGCCACCAGCGACACCTCGGGGATATCGAGCCCCTCGCGCAGCAGGTTGATGCCCACGAGCACGTCGAACGTGCCAAGCCGCAGATCGCGAATGATTTCCACGCGCTCGACGGTATCGATGTCCGAATGCAGGTAGCGGACCTTCACGCCGTTTTCCGAAAGGAACTCGGTCAGTTGCTCCGACATGCGCTTGGTCAGCGTGGTCACCAGTACACGTTCGTTGACCTTGACCCGCTGATGGATTTCCCCAAGCAGGTCGTCCACCTGCGTCGTGGCGGGCCGCACCTCGATCACCGGGTCGACCAGACCCGTCGGCCGCACCACCTGCTCGACCACCTGCCCCGCGTGCTCCTTCTCGTAGTTCGCCGGCGTGGCTGTCACGAACACCGCCTGGCGCATCTTGCGCTCGTACTCGTCGAACTTGAGCGGTCGGTTGTCCAGCGCCGAGGGCAAGCGGAAGCCGTACTCGACCAGCGTGGTCTTGCGCGCGCGGTCACCGTTGTACATGCCGTTTAACTGACCGATCAGCACGTGGGACTCGTCCAGGAACATCAGCGCGTCTGGCGGCAGATAGTCAACCAGCGTCGGCGGCGGCTCGCCCGGCTTCGCGCCCGACAGATGGCGCGAATAGTTCTCGATGCCCTTGCAGAAGCCCAGTTCGGTGAGCATCTCCAGATCGAACCGCGTACGCTGCTCGAGCCGCTGCGCCTCCACGAGGCGGTTCTCCTTGTAGAAGAAATCCAGCCGCTCGCGCAGCTCCACCTTGATGTCCTCGATCGCGCGCAGCACTGTTTCGCGCGGCGTCACGTAGTGGCTCGAGGGATAGACCGTGAAACGCGGAATCTTCTGGCGCACGCGGCCGGTCAGCGGATCGAAGAACTGCAGCGAATCCACCTCGTCGTCGAACAGTTCGACGCGCACCGCCATCTCGGCATGCTCGGCCGGAAAGATGTCGAGCGTGTCGCCGCGCACGCGGAACGTGCCGCGCTGGAAGTCGGTCTCGTTGCGCGTGTACTGCATCGCGATCAGGCGGGCGATGACATCGCGCTGGCTGATCTTGTCGCCAGTACGCAGCGTCAGGATCATCTGGTGGTATTCGCTCGGATTGCCGATACCGTAGATCGCCGACACCGTTGCGACGATGATCGTGTCGCGCCGCTCCAGCAGGCTCTTGGTCGCCGACAGCCGCATCTGCTCGATATGCTCGTTGATCGACGAGTCCTTTTCGATGAACAGGTCGCGCTGCGGCACGTAGGCCTCGGGCTGGTAGTAGTCGTAGTAGCTGACGAAATACTCGACCGCATTGCGCGGGAAGAACTCCCGGAACTCAGAATACAGCTGTGCCGCCAGCGTCTTGTTTGGCGCGAAGACAATGGCCGGCCGGCCCATCCGGGCGATCACGTTGGCCATCGTGAAGGTCTTGCCGGAGCCGGTCACGCCCAGCAGCGTCTGGTACGACAGGCCGTCCTCCACGCCCTCCACCAGTTGGCGGATCGCCTCCGGCTGGTCGCCCGCCGGCGAATACGGCTGATAAAGCTGGAATGGAGACCCCGGAAACGTGACGAATTTGTCTTCATCCAGGGCGGGGGCGGCTTCAGCAAGGTTCGTCATAAACGTAGGGAAATACCTGAGGAAAACTGGCGGATACGCTAGAATCTTGGGGTTGCGCGGCTTGGTTCAAGCACAGTCTGCCCGACGCTGCTGTCAGGTTCTGTCAGGAGTGTGTTCCAGGTTCCGCTGCAGCCACTGCGCAGTCGAAGCGATTCTACGCCCTCCGTTTTGTTACACAGCTGACCACGAGATTCCAAATGAGTTTGTTTTCTGCCGTCGAGATGGCCCCGCGCGACCCGATCCTGGGCCTGAATGAAGCGTTCAATGCCGATACCCGCGCCACCAAGGTGAACCTGGGCGTTGGCGTGTACTTCACCGACGAAGGGAAAATTCCGCTGCTGCGCGCCGTGCAGGAGGCCGAAAAGGCCCGCCTGACGACCGCCACGCCGCGTGGCTACCTGCCGATCGAAGGCATCGCCGCCTATGACCAGGCCGTGCAAACCCTGCTGTTCGGCAAGGAATCGGCCCTGATCTCCGAAGGCCGCGTGGTGACGGCTCAGGCACTCGGCGGCACCGGCGCCCTGAAGATCGGCGCCGACTTCCTGAAGCGCCTGTACCCGAACGCATCGGTCGCGATCAGCGATCCGAGCTGGGAAAACCACCGCGCGCTGTTCGAAGCCGCCGGTTTCCCCGTGATCAACTACGCCTACTACGACGCTGCCAGCCACGGCCTGAACTTCGCCGGCATGGTGGAATCGCTGAAGTCGTACCCGGCCAACACGATCGTCGTGCTGCACGCCTGCTGCCACAACCCGACCGGCGTGGACCTGGACGAAGCCCAGTGGAAGCAGGTCGTGGAACTGGTCAAGGAACGTAACCTGATCCCGTTCCTGGACATGGCCTACCAGGGCTTTGCCGAGGGCATCGAGCCGGACGGCGCCGCTGTGCGCCTGTTCGCGGAGTCGGGCCTGCCGTTCTTCGTTTCCAGCTCGTTCTCGAAGAGCTTCTCGCTGTACGGCGAGCGCGTTGGCGCGCTGTCGATCGTGACCACGGGCAAGGAAGAAGCGCAGCGCGTGATGTCGCAGATCAAGCGTGTCATCCGCACGAACTACTCGAACCCGCCGACCCACGGCGGCACCGTGGTGGCCACCGTGCTGAACAGCCCGGAACTGCGCGCCATGTGGGAGCAGGAACTGGCCGAAATGCGCGACCGCATCAAGCTGATGCGCCATGCCCTGGTCGACAAGCTGGCCGCCAAGGGCGTGCCGGGCGACTTCTCGTTCGTGAAGGCCCAGCGCGGCATGTTCTCGTACTCGGGCCTGACCTCGGCCCAGGTGGACCGCCTGCGCAACGAACACGGCATCTACGCCGTGAGCACCGGCCGCATCTGCGTGGCAGCGTTGAACAGCCGCAACATTGACGCCGTGGTGAACGCGATCGCCGCCGTCTACTAAACCGGCGACATCGAACGGGCGCCGCACCAAAATGCGGCATCCGGCAGCGAAAGGCGACCTGGAGGCCACTCCGGTCGCCTTTTTCTTTGGGCGCTCGGAAATGTCATCTGGAATATAGGCAAATGCCCTATTGTCTTCCCCACTTGCAGGTACAACGATGAGGTTTATGCTGCAAAGCACGATCGTTCTATTCCGTGCATAATCGGTTGCACGACATCCGTTGGCGACAAGAAAGGCTAGACAGGTACCCCCATGCTTTATCAACTGCATGAATTCCAGCGCACGATGCTGAACCCGCTTACCGCGTGGGCCCAAGCGACTGCAAAGACATTTACGAACCCCCTCAGCCCCCTTTCACTGGTCCCCGGCGCCCCTCGGCTGGCAGCAGGCTACGAACTGCTGTACCGATTGGGAAAAGCCTACGAAAAGCCGGAATTCAACATCAAATCCGTCCGTTCGAATGGCCGCGACATTCCGATCGTCGAACAAACCATCCTGGACAAGCCGTTCTGCAAGCTGGTGCGCTTCAAGCGCTATGCGGACGATCCGGACACCATCAAGCTGCTCAAGGACGAGCCGGTCGTGCTGGTCTGCGCGCCGCTGTCCGGCCACCACTCGACGCTGCTGCGCGATACCGTGCGCACTTTGCTGCAGGACCACAAAGTCTATGTGACCGACTGGGTGGACGCCCGCATGGTGCCGGTGGAGCATGGCGAGTTCCATCTGTCCGACTACATCCGTTACATCCAGGAGTTCATCCGCCACATTGGCGCGGAGAACCTGAATGTGATCTCGGTGTGCCAGCCGACCGTGCCGGTGCTTGCCGCGATCTCGCTGATGGCGTCGGCAGGTGAGAAGACCCCGCGCACCATGACGATGATGGGTGGCCCGATCGACGCGCGAAAGAGCGCAACGGCGGTCAACTCGCTTGCCACCAACAAGTCTTACGAGTGGTTCGAGAACAACGTCATCTACACGGTGCCGGCCAACTACCCGGGCCACGGCCGCCGCGTCTATCCGGGCTTCCTGCAGCACGCCGGCTTCGTGGCGATGAACCCGGACCGCCATGTGTCGTCGCACTATGACTACTACCTGAGCCTGGTCCAGGGCGGGTCTGACGACGCCGAGGCGCACGTCAAGTTCTATGACGAGTACAACGCCGTGCTCGATATGGCGGCCGAGTACTACCTCGAGACGATTCGCACGGTGTTCCAGGAATTCCGCCTGGCCAATGGCACGTGGGTCGTCGACGGCGAGCCGGTGCGTCCGCAGGACATCAAGAGCACTGCCCTGCTGACGATCGAAGGCGAGCTCGACGATATCTCGGGCGCCGGCCAGACCGCCGCCGCGCACGACTTGTGCACCGGCATCGCGAAGACCCGCAAGCAACACCTGACCGCCGAGAAATGCGGCCACTACGGGATTTTCTCGGGCCGCCGCTGGCGCGATAGCGTCTACCCGGAACTGCGCGATTTCATCCGCAAGTACCGCGCCTGACGTCGCGCGTCGCACCAAAGTCAAACGCCCGCGAGTTTTCGCGGGCGTTTTTTTATCTGCCGATGCCGGCGCCAGCTCCAGCGCTTCAGCGCTTCAGGTACGACAGCAGCATCTCGGTATGCAGATCGGCAAAGCGATCGTGCTCCTCCTCCGAGGCCACGTCCCGGCCGATCACGGCACTGATCGTGTAACGATTCGACAGCACGTAATAGCCGAGCGCCGAGATGGTCAGATAGAACTGCGGCACGTCGATGTCATCGCGGAACAGGCCCTGCTTCTGGCCACGCTTGATGATGTCGGCCAGCACGTCGACCACCGGGTTGACGAGCTGATGCAATTGCGCGGACTTCTTCAGGTGCCGCGCCTCGTGCAGGTTCTCGCTGTTCACCAGCCGGATGAATTCCGGATGCTGGTAATACCAGTCCCAGACGAAGCGTGCCAGCGTGCGGACGGCGGCAACCGGGTCTTCGTCGGTGATGTGGAGACGCTCCTCGTCCGCGCGAAACTCCGCATACTGCTTTTCGAGCACAGCAAGGAACAAGCCCTCCTTGCTGCCGTAGTAGTAATAGAGCATCCGCTCGTTGGTCTCGGCACGGCGTGCGATCTGGTCGACGCGCGCGCCGGCCAGCCCGCCCTTGGCAAACTCCTCCGTGGCCGCAGCCAGAATGCGCCGGCGCGTGCCCTCGGGGTCCCGCTTGGTTCTTGGCTCGTTTGACATGAATTCCTGGTCTGTGAGTTGCGCGGATTATGGCACACAGCAATGTTGCGTCGCCCTGCTCCTCCCCCGAACAGGTGACGCAGCGCATCATCGCTTTTTCTGGCCCGCGACGAAATCGGGGATAATCCTTGCCGCGCACACGCTCGCCAGAAGCGTGCCAGATTCCAGCCGTCCCTCGATATACGTTTTGCAGTCGTGACTACCACCCCCTCAGCCGCCGCCAGCCTGGCGGATCGCCTTGAAGCCCTGCTGCCACAAACCCAATGCACCAAGTGCGGGTTCGATGGCTGCCGCCCCTACGCCGAAGCCATGGCGCGCGGTGAAGCGGCAAGCAATCGTTGCCCCCCGGGCGGCGCCGAAGGCATCGTGCGGCTGTCAGCGGTGCTCGGCGTCGCGCCACAGCCGCTCGACCCGGAACGCGGCGTGGAGCAACCCCGCGCGGTCGCCCGGATCGAAGAATCGCTCTGTATCGGCTGCACGCTGTGTATCCAGGCCTGCCCAGTCGATGCCATCGTCGGTGCACCCAAGCAGATGCACACCGTCCTGCCAGACTGGTGCACGGGCTGCGACTTGTGCGTGACGCCCTGCCCAGTCGACTGCATCGAGATGATTCCGGTCACCGGCGAGCAAACGGGATGGGCTGCGTGGTCACAGGAGCAGGCCGACGCGGCACACGCGCGCTACGCCGCGCGCGGCGTGCGGCTGGTGCGGGAGCGCGAGGAAAACGATGCGCGGCTGGCTGCCAAGGCCGCCGCCAAACTCGAGGCGCTGCAGGCCGAGCCCGTCGCCAACACCGCGGAACAGGAAGCCCAGGCGCGCAAGAAGGCGATCATCCAGGCGGCCATTGAACGCGCGCGACAGAAGCAGGCTGCGGCCCGGCCGCTCAACACCGAGAACGTTTCGCCGGCCGTCCAGGCGCAGATCGACGCTGCCGAAGCACGGCGGGCAAAGCTTGGCATGACAACGCACGAACCGGCCGGTGAGCAGGGCAATAAACAGGAAAACAAGCAGGACAACAACAACCCTTCGACATGAACTCCGCCAAGTGCCGCGCCATCTTCGAAACCCTGCGTGAGGTCAATCCGACGCCGACCACGGAGCTGGAGTACAGCTCGCCGTTCGAATTGCTGATCGCGGTGCTGCTCTCCGCGCAGGCCACCGATGTCGGCGTCAACAAGGCCACGCGCCTGCTGTTCCCGGTTGCGCATTCGCCGCAGCAGATCCTGGCGCTTGGCGAGGCGGGCCTGATCGACTACATCAAGACGATCGGCCTCTATAAGACCAAGGCCAAGCACGTAATGGAAACGTGCCGCATTCTTGTGGAGAAGTACGACGGCAAGGTGCCGCCGGTACGCGAGGCGCTGGAATCGCTGCCCGGCGTCGGCCGCAAGACGGCAAACGTGGTGCTTAACGTTGCGTTCGGCCAGCCGACGATCGCCGTGGACACGCACATTTTCCGCGTATCGAACCGTATTGGCCTGGCGCCCGGCAAGAATCCCGATGCAGTGGAGCAGAAGCTGCTGAAGGTCGTGCCGAAAGAATTCCTGCACGATGCGCACCACTGGCTGATCCTGCATGGTCGCTACGTGTGCAAGGCGCGCAAGCCCGAGTGCTGGCACTGCGCGATCGAACCCCTCTGCGAGTTCAAGGAAAAAACGCCCGCGCCGAAGCAGTAGTCGGTATCCAGTTGCCGGTCGTCAGGAACGCTGACGATCCTTCAGCACCAGCGCCAGCTGCAGCGCCGTCGCCGCAACGGTATCGACATCGGGCGCATAGCCGTGACGGATCCAGTGAAGCGCCACATGAATGATGCCGCCAGCCACACCGGCCAGCAGCATCGGATCCGGCTCCTTGCCTTCCGGCATCAGCACACGCGCCAGCAGCCCGCCGAAATCGCGCAGCGAGAGGCCGAGCGCCTCATCCACCAGTTTGCTGACACCCCGGATCTCCACCAGAAAGACCCGCGCCGAGCGGGGCTCGCACTGCAGCGTGCCGAAGTAGGCACGCAATATCGCCAATGCGCGGTGCTCGCCATCGCCGCCGGCCGCTTCGCCGGCCAGTTCGATCTTCTGCAGCAACAGGTCCGTGACCGTTTGAAACGACGCCAGCAGCAAGGCCTCGCTGTTGGCGAATGACTCGTAGAAGTACCGCTCGGTAAGACCGGCTGCCTCGCAAACGGCCTTTACTGTCGCGTTCTGGTAGCCGCGCTCGCCATAGACTTGTACGGCCGCGGCAATCAGTTGCCCACGGCGCTGGGCGCGCCGTTCTTCGGCTTCGGCGCCGCGGTAGCGGCGCGCGGGAGAGAGCTCGGTAGTCATGGGCGCCATTATGACATTCCCTATTGTCAGATTGCTTCTGACAACCTATGTTGTCAGAAATGCCACTGATCCGGGTTCCCGTCATGACCGCCCCTACTCCTGATGACGCAGTCCTTGATGTTCTGATCGTCGGCGCCGGCCTGTCCGGTATCGGCGCCGCCCGACAATTGCAGGACCGCTGCCCCGGCAAGCGCTACGCCATCCTGGAAGCCCGGCAGGCCATGGGCGGTACCTGGGATCTGTTCCGCTACCCGGGCATCCGCTCCGACTCGGACATGTACACCCTGGGGTACCGCTTCAAGCCCTGGAGAGGCGCCAAGGCAATTGCCGATGGCCCGTCGATCCTCTCGTACATTCGCGAGACCGCCGACGAGGCGGGCATCACAAAGCACATCCGCTACGGGCACAAGGTGGTCAGCGCGGCCTGGGATAGCCGCGCCGCCTGCTGGACGATCGAGGCCGAGCGCACCGCCGATGGCAGCCGGGTCCGCCTGCGCTCGCATTTCCTTTACGTCTGCGCCGGCTACTACAGCTACGCGGAGGGACACCGGCCAACGTTTCCGGGCGAGGAGAACTTCCGTGGCCGCATGGTGCATCCACAGTTCTGGGACCCGTCGATCGACTATGCCGGCAAACGCGTGGTGGTAATCGGAAGCGGCGCTACGGCCGTCACGCTGGTACCGTCCATGTCGCAAACCGCGGCCCACGTGACGATGCTGCAGCGGTCGCCCACGTATATCGTCACGCGTCCCGGCCAGGATGCGATCGCTCACAAGCTGCGCCGGATGCTGCCTGAAGGGCTGGCCTATGCGGCCACGCGCTGGAAGAACGTGCTGCTGGGGATGTTCTTCTTCCAGCTTGCGCGCCGCAAACCCGAGAAGGTCAAGGCCCGGATGATCGGCATGGCGGCCGAGCAGCTTGCGCCCGGCTATGACGTCGACACCCATTTCACGCCGCGTTACAAGCCGTGGGACCAGCGCGTCTGCCTGGTGCCAGACGGCGACCTGTTCCGCGAGATCCGCGAGGGCCGCGCCTCGATCGTGACCGACACCATCGAGCGTTTCACCGAGGACGGCATCGTGCTGGCCTCGGGTCAGACCCTGCCGGCCGACATCGTGGTGATGGCCACCGGACTGAAGCTGAACATGCTGGGCGACATCGTCGTCACCGTGGATGGCGTGCCGCGCCGCCCGGCTGAGGCGATGGCCTACAAAGGCATGATGCTCAGCGATGTGCCCAATCTCGTGCTGGCCTTCGGCTACACCAATGCATCGTGGACGCTCAAGGCGGACCTGACCGCCGAATACGTCTGCCGGCTGCTGCGTTACATGGATCGCCACGGCTACCGCTCCGCCGCGCCACACGTTGACCCAACCGTGCAGACCATGCCATTCCTCGACTTCTCTTCGGGCTACGTGCAACGCGCCGCCAGCGTGCTGCCCCGGCAGGGCGACCGCCGGCCGTGGCGCGTCTACCAGAACTACTTCATGGATATGATGACCATTCGCCATGGCCGCATCGCAGATGGCGTGCTGCAGTTTGATAGACAAGGCACCGCGACCTTGCCGCAGGAAGATGCCCTGGCGGAGGTACAGTCGTGAACGCCCTGCTCTCCGTCATCGTCGCCGTCGTTGGGCTGCTGGTACTGATCGGCCTTGCGCTGTTCCTGTTCACGTGGCGCACCACCCGGAAGATCGAAGCCGCCTTGCCGCCGACCGGACGTTTCATTGACGTCCCTGGCGCGCAGTTGCATGTCGTCGAGCGCGGCACCGGCCCCGCTGTACTGCTGGTGCACGGCCTGTCCGGCCAGCTCGGCAACTTCGATTACGGGATGATCGAACCGCTTGCGCGCGATTTCCGGGTGGTGGCCATCGACCGGCCTGCCGCCGGATACTCGACGCGCGCGCCCGGCGCCGCTGCCGACCTGCCTGCGCAGGCCGACACGTTGGCTGCCCTGATCGACAAGTTGGGCCTCGACAAGCCACTGGTGGTCGGCCACTCGCTGGGTGGCGCGATTGCGCTGACCCTGGCGAGTCGCCACCCCGAGCGTGTGGGCGGCCTGGCCCTGATCGCCCCGCTGACGCATCCGCCCGAGCATATCTCGCCCGTGTTCGAGGCAATGACGATCCCGAGCGCATGGAAGCGAAAGCTGCTGGCGTGGACGCTGCTGATCCCGATGTCGATCAAGAATCGCGAGCAGGTCATGGACATCGTCTTCGGCCCGGACCGCGCGCCCGACGACTTCCCCACGCGCGGCGGCGGCCTGCTGGCATTGCGGCCGAGTCATTTCCTTGGCGCCTCGGAAGACCTGATCGGCGCAGCCTCGAGCCTGCCTGCCGTCGTGCCGCACTATGGCACGCTGCGGATGCCGATCCACGTCCTTTACGGCCGCGAGGACCGCATCCTCGACTACAAGCTGAACGGCGAGGCATTCGCCGCGAAGGTCCCTGGCGCCAGGCTGACATTGGTAAGCGGAGGGCATATGCTGCCAGTTACCGCGATCGATACCAGCGTGGATTTTGTCCGAAATGCGGCACTGCAACTGCGCGAGCCAGTGTCCGCCTGATCCGCCCGCCCGAAAATAGGAGCCCAACGATGGCCGCTTCGACCGGTTTCAACCCTTACAAGCGGGACTTGCCCACCGCCTTCGATGCCATCCGCAAACTGCTGGCGGACGGCCACGACACGGAGCAGGTCTTCCGCATCATGCGGGCGCTCAATGGCCCGAGCATGCCGAAGAACTACAGCCGGCTGCTGAGCACGCCGGAAGGCCGCCGCCTTGCTTACCTGCGCGAAGAACTGGCCGAGCGACTCTGCGATCCCGCATACATCGCCAGCTTTGCCCCGGGAACGGTCGGCGCGACGTACCGTGGTTTTCTCGAAAAGACTGGCTACAGCGCGGATGGGTTGGCGAAGGTCTCGAACCTGAACCAGGAACCGGTGGTCGAGGACGCGTATATGTGGTTCGGCCGGCGCACACGCGACATCCACGATATCTGGCACGTGCTGACCGGCTACCGTGCCGACGAAAGTCTCGGCGAGGCGGCGTTGGTCGCATTCAGCTATGCGCAGACTGGCGGCAAGGGTTGGGCCTTCATCGCGGTCGCCGCTGCCCTGAAGAGCTGGCGGCTGACCGGCAGCCTCGCGTTCGCGCGCGCCGTGCTCGAAGGCTACCGCCTGGGCAAGCGGGCGAAGTGGCTGCTGGCCGAAGATTACGATGCGCTGCTGAACGAGCCGATCGACGCGGCCCGGGAGCGGCTTGGCATCTCGGAAGCAAAGCGATACCTCGCCTGCAATCCGATGGAGGAATGGTCGGCCTGAGCCCCGGAGCCCCTGAGCCCTGAGCCGTCCACGCGCCAACAAAAAAGCGACCTCGATGGGTCGCTTTTTTGTTTCGGGTCGGCGGCGCGTCAGACGATGCGGCAGGCTTCGTCGAACGTCAGGCGCGGACCACGCGGGAACAGCTTGTCAGCCTCGCCATAGCCCAGGTTCACCAGGAAGTTGACCGCCCACTTGCCGTCGGGGAAGAACGTGGCGTTGAGCTTGTCGGCATCGAAACCGGCCATCGGGCCGCAGTCCAGACCCAGTGCGCGGGCGGCCAGGATGAAGTAGCCACCTTGCAGCGAGCTGTTCATCAGTGCGTCGCGGGCAATCTTCTCGTCGTTGCCGGCGTACCACGAACGCGCATCGGCGTGGGGGAACAGCTTCGGCAGCTGGTCGTGGAAGTTGCGGTCGAACGCGATGATCGCGGTCACCGGCGCCGAGCGGGTCTTGTCAGCATTGCCAGCCGATACGCACTCGACCAGGCGAGCCTTCTCGGCCGCCGACTTCACGAACACGATGCGTGCCGGCGAGCCATTTGCGGCGGTCGGACCGAATTTCATCGCTTCGTAGATCTGCTTCAGCAGCGCATCATCCACATGCTTGTCTTGCCACACGTTGTGGGTGCGGGCTTCAGTGAACAATTGTGCAAGGACTGCCTGATCGACGGATTTCATTGCGCGTTTTCCGGGTTCTGTGATGAAAGAAAGCGCGATTGTACCCAAGCGTCCGCCGTGCGCCCACAAGCGCTTTGACGAACCCGTTCAATTCCGTTCGTCGGAGGCCTTCAGTGGCGGCGTACCGCTGGCCCGGCGTGTCAGCCAGAGCACACCGGCGAGGATCAACCCGCCCCCGACGGCCTGGGTCGGGCCGATGTGTTCGCCGAGCAGCAAGGCGGCCAGCACCACGGTCACCACAGGCTCCAACGTCGACAGCATCGATGCCTTGGAGGCGCCGAGCCGCTGCAGTCCGGCGAAGAACGTCAGGATCGCGAGCACGGTCGATACCAGCGCGATGGCCACCAACGCCAGCCAGCCACCTGCGCTGACCGGAAACTGCGGCGGCACGCCAGCCCCAGCGCGCAAGAGCCCGAGCGTCACATAGACCAGTGCCGCCGCCGTACAGATCACCGTGGTCGTGGCGATGGCATTGACGCCTGCGGTCACGCGCGCGCCCACCACGATATAGATCGAATAGATCACCGCCGCGGCCACCCCAAGGGCGATGCCGAGCGAGCTGCCCTCGCCGCCCCCCACGGTCAAACCCGCGCCCACCGAGCAGAGCACCAGCGCGATCACCGTGGAAGTGGTCAGATGCTCCTTCAGGAAGACGGCGGCCAGGATCGTCACGAACAGCGGATAGAGATACAGCAGCAGCGCCACCAGGCTGGCCTGCGCGTAGTTCAACGCCGTGAAAAAGCAGTACGACTGGCTGACATAACCGATGCCGCCCATCGCCGCCAGCGCCAGCACGCGACGCCACGGCGGCAGGCTGATCCCCCTGGCACGCATCACGAAGCCCATCGCAATCGCGGCCAGCAGGAAGCGCACGGCCAGCAGGCCATAAACGTCCGCCCCCGCTGCATAGGCAAAGCGCGCGAAGATGGCCATGGCGCCGAAGGCGCTGGCGGAGAGCGCGATCAGCAACACGCCCGCGAGCTTGTCGCGGGCGTGGCCCAGGGTGCCGGAGGCGGATGCAGTCATCGGTGGCGAATCGGAAAAATGGCAGGGACTGAGGTTTGTTCGCGATGGGTTTGTTCGCGATAGTTTGTCAGCGTATTGAACGGCGGCGAACAAACTTCCGCATTCTACTAATGCGCGGGGCCCCGTCGGCAGAGCCGCGACCGCTGCACTACAATAGCGGCCATCATGTTCAATCCCTCAAGAGAAGAAGTCCGCCGGTTCTTCTGCGAAGCCTGGCAGAAGCGCGTCGCGGGCAACGTCCTCACGCCGCTTGAAGCGATCGCGGTCGACTGGATCGACCAGCATCCCGAGTACCAGTCCCTGCTGACCGATACTGAAGGCGCGCTTGCGCGCGACTACACACCGGAAGGCGGCCAGACCAACCCGTTCCTGCACCTGGCGATGCACCTGTCTATCTCCGAACAGGTCTCGATCGACCAGCCGCCCGGCATCCGCACCGCCTACGAGGCACTGAGCCGCCGGCTCGATTCGCCGCACGAGGCCCAACACCAGATCATGGAAGCGCTCGGCCAGATGCTCTGGAACGCGCAGCGCAATGGTATGCCGCCGGACGGGCAGGCCTACGTGGACGATATCCGACGCCGGGCCGCCGGCTGATCCGCACCCACCCGGTTTGGCCACGCCCCGTGGCTAACCATTCGTCACATGCCGCACGCGCCACACATGGTACGCTTGCGGGCATCGCAACTCTTGTCGCGTCCACGTCACCGGAGTGCTGTCGATATCCCGCCGGTGCGGCGCTTATTGCTCCCGATGCCACGTTACGTGTCAGGCCGTGTTGCACTTCCACGCACGGCCTTCCGCCTGCTGTTGCCTGCGCTGGCCTCGTCGGCCGTCCTGTTCCACGCCACGCCAGCCGCCGCCGCGGTATCCGTGTTGCAGCCACCGCGTGTCGTTGATGCCACTCAGCCGCTCACCCTGACCCTGCTGATCACCGGGGATCGGGACACGCGCCGCTATGCCGTGCCCGACACCCTCGAGGTGTCAGCCTCGGGAGACCTTGTGGCGCCGGCACCCATCACGCTCAGGCGTATCGGCAAGGGGCCAACCATCCTGAATCTGCGGCAAGGCGAGCACCAGACAGTCAGCTTCCGCGGGGAATGGCCTACGACATTGCGTGGAGTGGTCCGGCTGGACATCTCAGGGATCGATGCCGCGCCGGTCCTGATCACGCTGAACCAGGCGCCCGGCGCAAACCCGGCCACCGTTACTGCGCCAGTGGTCGCCGGCACGCCGGCCGAACCCAAGGCGGCCGTCGTGCCGGTCAGCGCTGGTCAGGTCACCCCGGTCGTATCGGCTGAGAATGTTCCCGCATCCACCCCAGCGCCAGCCGATCTGCGCGACGCGCAACGGCTTTCCTTCAACGAGCCGATGTACATCATGTTCGGCGCGCACGACGGGGCCAACGCCAAGTTCCAGCTCAGCTTCAAGTTCCGGATCTACGAGGGCAAGGATCCGGCGTCGAAGCGTTTCATCGACAACCTCTACTTCGCCTACACGCAGTTCTCTTTATGGGACCTGCACAGCGCCTCGAAGCCGTTCGAGGACACCAACTATCGTCCGAGCCTGTATTACTACCTGTCCGACACGGGTGTGAAGAACAGCGTGATCAGCCGGCTGTCGATCGCTTCGGGCTTCGAGCACGAGTCGAATGGCCGGGCCGGTGCCGACTCGCGCAGCATCAACACGCTGTTCCTCAAGCCGACGATGTACTTTGGCGACCAGAACGACTGGCACTGGCGCGTGGCGCCCAAGGTCTATGCGTACCTGGAGAAAAGCGAGAACGAGGACATCGCGCACTATCGTGGCTACATGGACCTGAACGTGGCCTACGGGAAGCCCGACTCATGGGAATTCGCCGCCACGCTGCGCAAGGGCACGCGGCAGATGTACGGTAGCGTCGACGCGCAGGCCTCTTACCCGCTTTCTCGCCTGATTCCGGGCACGGCTGGCTACCTGATGCTGGGCTACTTCTATGGCTATGGCGAAAGCCTGCTCAACTACAACCAGAAGACGCCCTGGCAGATCCGCCTGGGCTACGCGCTATCCCGCTAGCGGCTTGCCGCTGGCCTTGAGCCGCGCATTGCCCACGGCCGCCGAGAACTGCCCATGGCCGTGCCAGCCCGTGGCGCGGCCGAGCTTCTTGCCCTTGTGGAAGAACATGAACACGGGGATACCATGCAGGCCGAAGCGCCGCCCCAACTCGGGATGGGCATAGACATTGGCATGTAGCCAGCGCAGGTCGAGCGCGCGAATCGGTTCGGGATTGGCCAGGATCGCCTTCTTGGCCATCTCGCAGTTGAAGCAGTCCACACCCCAGAAGAACACGCAGACCAGATCGTCGCCAGCATTGGCGATTGCCGCGTCGATGTTCTCGCCATCGACTTCGGCCATGTCGAGCGCCTCGAACGCGCGGTGATCGAGGTGCGCCTGGTTTTCTTCGGACATTTCAATCGCTCCTGAAACGACAACGCCCGGCGCCAATGGCCCGGGCGTTTCGTACTGCCGTATGTGGACGACCCGCGCTCAGCGCGGCGCCGAGACGGTCACCAGCGCCGGGCGCAGCACGCGGTCGGCAATCATGTAGCCGCGTTGCAGCACGTTGACCACGGTGTTCGGTTCCTGCTCGGACGGCACCATCGAGATGGCTTGGTGGCGATGCGGGTCGAACTTCTCGCCCACTGGGTTCACTTCGACAATGCGACCACGTTCGAACGCGGCGGCCAGTTGGCGCGCGGTCAGTTCCACACCTTCGCGCAGCTTGCCGAGGTCACCGGTACCGTCGGCCAGCGCGGCCTGCAGGCTGTCCATCACAGGCACGAGGTTATCGGCAAAGCTCTCGATGGCGAACTTGTGGGCCTTGGCCACTTCGTCCTGCGAACGGCGGCGGATGTTCTCGCCCTCCGCCGTGGCGCGCAGGAACATGTCGAAGTGTTCCTTCGCCTTGGCTTCCAGTTCGGCCACCTGTTGCGTCAGGCGGACCACCTCATCGGCACCGGCTTCCGGCGTGCGGGCGGCGTCCTCGGCTGCCTGCGTATTGGGGGTTGGCGTCTGGTTCTGTTCTTCCATGTCGATTCGTATCAAAACAAAAGCACGGCCCGCTCTGGCGGCAGGCCATCGGGTGAGTCGGGTGTCAAACCGGCAAGTCTAGCTGCACTTGGTGTCAGTCCCCGATTTTTCAAGTGTGGAGGTTCAGAGACGCGGAAATACGTCGTTACAAAGCCTTGCCCGATGAAATCGAGCCGTCATTGCTTTGCTGCATCGCACACACTAAGATTCACTTAATAAAAAATGTCAAAAATAACGGGAGCAGAGAGGTGGATCATTTTGGTGCATCCTTCGGAAGGTTCGCCATGCACAAGCTGCCAGTCGTTACCCTTTGCCTGATTGCCGCGCTCTCGGCGATGACGGTCTTCATCTGCCTGTCCGACACGGTTGCCCCGCGCGACACCGAGTATGGCAGCGGCAAGGCCGTATTCAAGCATTACCTCGTCCAGTACGTCCGCTAACCCGCCACATTACGGCCAGCCGGAGCGCCCCGCCCCGGCTAGCCGCAACCGTCACCCCTTGAAGTCGTCGATTCTGCGCCGGTCGCGCTTGGTCGGTCGCCCGTGCATCTGCTCGGCCGGCTCGTGCTGGAAGCGCCGCCGTTCCGCGTCTGTCTGACGCCTGACCTGGCTTTCCTCGGTCTCCGCATAGAGCGTCTGGGCGACCGGCGCCGGCCCGCGTGACGCGGCCACGCCCTTGACCACCACCTCCCAGCGCTGCTGATGCGCCTCCAATATCAGGGTGTCGCCCGGCTTGACCTCGCGCGAGTTCTTGCAGGGCTGCCCGTTGACACTCACGCGGCCCCGCTCCACCGCCTCGGCAGCCAGCGAGCGCGTCTTGAAGAAGCGCGCGCACCAGAGCCATTTGTCGATGCGCAGCCGCGCATCGGGTTCGAAATCGACTTGCATGATTACCGTCCGTTACTGCCCGTGACTGCCATCACGGCCTCAGGCTCCCGCGCCACGCGCCTGCGCGCGGGAGCGTCTTGCTTCCAGTTCGTGGGGATGTGGAACATTGAGCGGCCACCCCTGCAAATGCTGCAACGCAATATCCGCCAATCCGGCGATCCACGCCTCGGCATCGTTGAGGCACGGGATGAAATGGAAATCCTGGCCGCCGGCCACGCGGAATTCCGACTGCCCCTCCATCGCGATCTCCTCGAGCGTCTCGATGCAGTCGGCGGGAAAGCCGGGACAGAACACGTCCACGCGCTGCGTCCCGACCTTGCCCAGTTCGGCCAGCGTTGGCGCTGTGTAGGGCTGCAACCACTCCGCCTTGCCAAAACGAGACTGAAACGTCACCTGATACTGGCCAGGCTGCAAACCCAGCGCCTCGCCGAGCAGACGACCGGTCTTCAGACACTCGCAGTGATAGGGATCACCCAGGTCCAGCAACCGGCGCGGAAGGCCGTGGAACGACAGGATCAGCTTGTCACCGCGCGCGAAGTCCGGCTTGCCATGCTGGGCCCAATAGCCGCCCACCTGCTTGTGCAGCGCAGAGATATACGCCGGGTGATCGTGGAAATGCTTGACCAGCCGTAACTCGGGCTGGTTGCGCCATGTCGACAGGACACGAAATGCCTCGTCGAAGGCGGTGGCCGTGGTCGTGCCGGAGAACTGCGGATACAGCGGCAGCAACAGGATCTGCTCGGTACCCTGCCGGCGCAGCGCTTCCATGACCGATTCGATCGACGGATTGCCATAGCGCATCGCACAGGCCACCGTTACGTCGTGACCCTGCTGCTGCATCAACAGTTGCAGCGCATGCGCCTGGCGCTCTGTATACACAAGTAGCGGCGACCCTGTCATATGCGCCTCGCGCAGCCAGATCGACTCGTACTTCATGGCCGACGCCCGCGAGCGGAACGGCAGGATCAGGCCGTGCAGGATCGGCAGCCAGGCCAGGCGCGGGATCTCTACCACGCGCGGGTCGGACAGGAACGCCTTCAGGTAGCGCCCCACCGCCTTAGGCGTGGGCGCGTCCGGGGTGCCGAGGTTGATCAGCAGGATCGCGGTGCGCGGCGGCTGGCCGTGCTGGTGTGCCGGTTCAGGCGAAAACGTCATAGGGTTTCCGTTGGGACTGCCGGGGGCGCTGGCGAATCAGGGGCCGGCCGCAAGCCGTTGCAGGCGGCCGACCCAGGACAGACACGTCCACCGTGTCAATAGTTCGTGGCTCAGCTCTGGCTGAGCGCGCTGGACAGGAGCCGCGCGGTGATATCGACGATCGGGATCACCCGTTCGTAGGCCATCCGCGTGGGGCCGATCACGCCCAGGGTGCCAACGATCTGGCCATCCACCCCGTATGGCGCGGTGATCACGGCCATGTCCTCGATCGGCACAAGCTGGCTTTCGCCGCCGATGAAGATCTGCACGCCTTGCGCGTGACTCGACACATCGAGCAGCTGCAGCAGGCTTGTCTTGTGCTCGAACACGTCGAACAGGCGACGCAGCTTGTCCATGCTCGACGACAGGTCTTCCACTTCCAGCAGCTTGCGCTCGCCAGAGATGAACACCTGCTCGTTGTCCTCGGCCATCGCGCTGCTGCCCGCCTCGACCGCCGCCTGCATCAGCGCGGACATGTCGCGGCGCAGGTCCTGCAACTCCACGCGCAGGTGGTCGCGCACGGCGTCGAAACTCATGCCCGCATAGTGAGAGTTGAAGAAATTCGCCGCCTCGATAAGCTGGCCCGGCGTGTACGCCAGGTCAGTCTGGATGATGCGGTTCTGCACATCCCCTTCCGGGCTGACGATGATCAGCAGGATGCGCTTGTCAGACAACCGCATGAATTCCACCTGACGGAATGACTGCGCGCGCCGTGGCGTCATCACCACGCCAGCGAAATGAGAAAGATTCGAAAGCGTATGCGCTGCCGCCGTGATCATGCGCTGCGGCCCGAACTGCTGGCCACCCAGTTGCCCCTGGATCTGGCCGGTCAGCTCCGCCAACTCGGCACTGAACTCCGGCGCGCGCTCCAGCGGGCGCGCCGTCAGCATCGTGTCGACAAACAGCCGGTACCCGCGCGGCGTGGGGATTCGGCCGGCCGAGGTATGTGGGCTGGCGATAAAACCCATCTCCTCGAGGTCCGACATCACGTTGCGGATGGTGGCCGGCGAGAGATCAAGCCCCGAGAACTTCGACAAGGTGCGCGAGCCCACGGGCTGCCCCTCGACGATGTATCGCTCGATCAGGGTCTTGAGAAGCTTTTTTGAACGTTCGTCCATGATGCCCCGATTTTAATCAAACTTTGGCGGTTCAGGCGTCACCTGGAGCGGTGGCGGCCCAGTGCTGACAACGATCATGCCGGTATGGTCTAATCCCGGCATGTCTGCCCCCCACAAGACCGGCGCCGCGCGCCCCCCGTTCAAGACTGTAGCCCTGGTGGGCCGACATTCGACCGCTGGCATCGAAGGTCCGCTGGAAGAGCTCGCATCTTGCATCTCCCGCAACGGACAGGATGTGGTGTTCGAACGCGAAACCGCAATGGCTACCGGGCTGACAGGTTACCCGGTGCTGACCCCCGACGAGATCGGCCGCGAAGCTGATGTGGCGGTGGTGCTGGGCGGCGACGGGACGCTGCTCGGGCTGGCCCGCCAGCTAGCCGGGCACGATGTGCCAGTGATCGGCGTCAACCACGGCCGGCTGGGCTTTATGACCGACATCCCGCTCGATGCCATCTCCACGGCACTGCCCGAGATGCTGTCTGGCCGGTACGAGGCCGAAACCCGGATGCTGCTGGAGTCGCGCGTGATCCGCGACGACTCGGTGATTTTCTCCGCGCTGGCGTTCAACGATGTGGTGGTGAACCGCTCGGGGATCTCCGGCATGGTCGAACTGGCGGTCTCGGTCGACGGCTATTTCATGTACAACCAGCGCTCGGACGGCCTGATCGTCTCCACGCCCACCGGCTCCACCGCCTACGCGCTGGCCGCGGGGGGCCCGATCCTGCACCCAACGCTGTCCGGCCTGGTGCTGGTGCCGATCGCGCCGCACGCGCTGTCGAACCGGCCCATCGTGCTGCCGTACGACGCCGAAGTCACGATCGAAGTGGCCAGCGCGCGCGATGTCAGCGTCAACTTCGACATGCAGGCGCTGGCCTCGCTGCTGCCCGGCGACCGCATCGTGGTACGCCGTTCGGCCAAGACCATCAACCTGCTGCACCCGGTGGGGTATAACTACTACGCCACGCTGCGCAAGAAGCTGCACTGGCACGAGTATCCGACTGAAGACAACCGGCTCTGATCCGCAGACGCCTTAACGTTCCGTCCTGATCCTCGTTACCCGCCCTTACCACCCTTACCGCCCTTACCCGCCACCGCTCACCGCCCACGATGCTGCGCAGCCTCTCGATCCGCGACTTCGTCATCGTCGACACGCTCGACCTCGACTTCTCCGCCGGCTTTACCGTCTTCACGGGTGAAACCGGCGCGGGCAAGTCGATCCTCATCGACGCGCTCGCCCTGGTGTTGGGTGAACGGGCCGACGCAGGCGTGGTCCGCGAAGGCGCGGCACGTGCCAGCATCAGTGCCACCTTCCACACCCACCCAGCGCTGGATGCGTGGCTGGCCGAGCGCGAACTGTCGAGCGACATGGAAGACGACGATGGCGGCACCGTGCTGCTGCGCCGGACTGTCGACGCCAGCGGCCGCAGCAAGGCCTTCATCAATGGCGCCGCGGCAACGCTGGCGCAGTTGCGCGAGGTGGGCGACCAGCTCGTCGATATCCACGGCCAGCACGCGCACCAGTTGCTCCTGCGCCCGGATGCCCAACGCCAGTTGTTCGACGCCCACGCAGGTCTGACCGAACAATCCGCCGCCGTGGCCGAGGCCTGGCGTGTGTGGCGCGCCTGCGTCAAGCAGCGCGAGGCGGTGGAGCACCAGTCGCGCGAGATGCAACTCGAGCGGGAGCGGCTCGAATGGCAGGTTGGCGAGCTGGACAAGCTCGCGCCGCAGCCGGGCGAATGGGAAGAGATCCAGGGCGAATACAACCGCCTGTCGCACGCGGCGGGCCTGATCGACGGCAGCCGCGCCGCGCTCGACGCGCTATCCGAATCGGACGGCGCAGTGACCTCCGTGCTCAACGGCGTGGTGCACCGGCTCCAGCAACTGGCCGATGTCGACCCGGGCCTGCGCGACGTGCTGGCCGCGCTCGAGCCGGCGCTGGTGCAGGTCGAGGAAGCCGCGCACTCCCTGAACCGCTATGTCGACCGGCTCGAACTCGATCCGGAACGGCTGCAGACCGTGGAAGAGCGCATGCAGGCGCTGCACGCCACCGCCCGCAAGTATCGTCTGCCGCCGGAACAGCTATCCGACGAGTTGCTGGCCCGCCGCCAGCAACTTGACGACCTCCAGGCCGCCCAGGACATCAACAAGGTGCTGGCGCGTGAAGCCGCGTCGCGCGCTGCCTACCTGACCCTCGCCCAGCATCTGTCAGGAACGCGCAAGGTGGCAGCCGAAGCCTTGTCCACCGCGGTTACCAATGCGATGCAGGGCCTGTCGATGGCCGGCGGCACGTTCGCCGTGGCATTGCATCCGCTCGAGGAAGGCCAGAGCCACGGGCTCGAGCAGATCGAGTTCCTGGTGGCGGGCCACGCCGGCGTGAGCCCCAGGCCGCTCGCCCGCGTGGCATCGGGTGGCGAACTGGCGCGGATCAGCCTGGCAATTTCGGTCATCACGAGCGAGGCGGCGCCCACGCCAACGCTGATCTTCGACGAAGTGGATACCGGTATCGGCGGCGCGGTAGCCGAGGTGGTCGGACGCCGCCTGCAGGAGCTCGGACGTTCGCGACAGGTACTCTGCGTCACGCACCTGCCACAGGTGGCGGCGCAGGCCGGGACCCACCTGCTGGTCAGCAAGGAAACCAGCAAGGACGACAAAAAGGCCGGAGGCGACAATGGCGGACCGGTGACGCGGTCGCGCATCCGGACACTCGATACAGATGGTCGCGTCCAGGAAACCGCGCGTATGCTTGGTGGTACCACGGTCACTGCCACGACCATGCAACATGCCGAGGAAATGCTGGCGCAAGGCACCAAGGCTGCACAAGCGGCCAACTCGCCGCGCGAAGCCAGTGGCAAGCGCCCGCGCCGCGCCGCCGGCTGATTCCGGCACGCCGAACCACACAGGAGTTTCAAACCGATGCCCCATGGCAAGTCGCCATCGCTCCACCGCCGCGTCGTCGCGGCCACCTTTGCCGCGCTGGCTGTGACGGCAGTGTCGGGCTGCGCCTCGGAATCGAAGTCATTCGCGCCGCCGCGCGGCAGCATTACGGACGACCGCGCGATCGGGGACATCCTCGTCAAGTTCACGCCGCCGGATGTGACAACCTCGGAAGACGCCGGCAAGCTGCTGGCAGCGGTCGAGGGGCCGGTGCGCTATGTGGTCAAGCGCCCAATGTCGGGAGGGGTCTGGCTGGTCACCGCGATCACGAAATCCCCCGACATCACCGCCGACCAGGCCGTCGCCACGCTGCAGGCCGCGCCGCGCGTGGAATCGGCAACACCCGACCGCATGTTGAAGCCGCACCGGTCCATGCCGGTTGGCCGCGACATGCCCCAGCAATAAGGTTCAGCATCGCCTAATCTGAGAGCCGAGTACCTCAGCAGTTCGCATCGCCGGTTGCCTCGCCAAGCTCTAGCCGACAAAGCCCCTTAAGGAGCGATGATGCCGTACAGGTTGCTGAAGTCCCGGCTCACGTCCGCCGCGCCAGCCGCGCTGTTGGTCATCGGCGCGGCCCTTGCCCACGCTCCTGCCGCCCATGCCGATACCGGCACGGCAGCGCGCCCCGCCCCGGTCTACACCGGCAACTACATCGTGCGCTGGCGCGACGGCAGCCAGACCGTCGACACCCCTGCGGACACCACCCGGATGCGCCAGGTGGCTTCCAGCACGGGGCTAGGCCTGTCGGTCAAGCGTCCGATGTCCGGCGCCATGCAGTTGCTGACTGTGAAAGACAGTCGTGGCGACGATCCCGAGATCGTCGCAAAGCGGCTGCGCAACGATCCGCGCATCGCCGACGCCGTGCCGGATCGCTGGCTGCGGTTGCATGACACGATTCCGAACGACCCCGAATTCGCCACCAACCAGACGTATCTTGGCCCGCCATCGCAGGTAGTTGGCGGCGTCAACCTGCCGAAGGCGTGGGACCGCACGCGCGGCAGTAGCAGCGTCGTGATCGCGGTGGTCGACACCGGGTATCTGCCACACCCAGATCTGGCCAGCCGGATAATAGCCGGCTACAACTTCGTCACGTCGAACGGCGCGACGCGCAGCAGCGACGCCACGGACCCCGGTGACTACGTCCCATCCGGCGTCACCTGCCCTGACGGCTCCGCTGGCCCAGAGGCCAGCACCTGGCACGGCACACGCGTGGCCGGCACGCTGGGCGCGTTGACCAACAACGGCCTCGGCATCGCCGGCGTGGACTGGTCGGCACGGATTCAGCCCGTGCGGGTATCGGGGCGCTGCGGCGCGCTACTGTCCGACACCGTCGACGGCATGCGCTGGGCCGGCGGCCTGAGCGTGCCAAATGTGCCGAACAACCCGACCCCGGCACGGGTGATCAATGTCAGCCTGGGCGGTGGCACGTGCTCGACGATTGAACAACAGGCGATCAACGATCTCAATGCAGCGGGCGTGGTGGTGGTGGCTGCCGCCGGCAACTCGGCCGGCGCCGTGGAAGCGCCCGCCGACTGCTCCGGCGTGGTCGCCGTGACCGCGCACGCAAACGATGGCGAGAACGCGAGCTACGCCAACTTCGGGACGCAGGTAACGCTGAGCGCGCCGGGCGGCGGCTGCGGCAACTCAAAGGTTGGCACCATCGCGGGTCAGCCAGTCTGCACGGCGGTGGGCGGCCAGTCATACATCCGGACGCTCTCGAACGATGGCGCGACGACCATCGGCAACTACACGATCGTCAGTTCTCAAGGCACGAGTTTCGCGACTCCAATGGTGTCGGGCGTCGTCGCATTGATGTTCGCGGTGAACGGCGCACTGACGCCGGCCCAGGTCACGACTGCCCTGCAGAGTTCGGCACGTCCGCACCCGGCCAACACGTTCTGCACCACCGGCAGCAATGTCGGCAAATGTGGCGCGGGACTGCTGGATGCCGACGCTGCCTTAGCGGCGGCAATTGGCACGCCGGCCAGTTCCACATCGACGTCGACTGGCAGCGGTGGCGGCGGGGGTGGTGGCGGCGCGATGGTGCCGTGGAGCGCTGCCTTGTTGCTGGTGATCGGTGTGATGGGGTTCGCGATACGGCGACGGGTGGGAGTGAAGCGGGCATGACCGCGTAGCGGGCGCCTGCCCTCTGCCCCTTCCCCCGCCCCTTCCCCTTTCCTGCTAGTGGGGTCGGGGCAGAACACCGCGGGAGTATCAAAATCGAAGGCTGGCGATTTGCGCTGCTCGCCGGCTGGCTGGAAGGGCGACAACCGCTCAACTATCCTTCACGCTTCCCGCGCGCCACCCACCATTCCTGCAGCAACCAGCAGCCCAATCCCGCCACGGCGCCGGCCGCGTGCGCGCCGCGCACCACGCCGAACCCCCACGACGGATCGAACACCACGGCCGCGAGCCACGACTGTTCGAGCCAGACTTTGCCCAGCACGATCACGCACGTCACCACGCCAATCAGGCGCGACCAGCCGGGTGCCTGCAGCAGCCGCAACGCCGTCCATAGCGCAAGCCCGTGTGCAGCCCCGGACAGCCCGCCATACCAACCTACCGCCGGCATCGCGAGCAACGCCAACTGGGCGGCCAGTCCGCAGATCACCAGCACCGTCAGCGACTCACGCACCCGCGCCTCGCGCCCGGCCAGCAGCATGAGCCCGGCGGTGGCGGCAACATCGGAGAGATAGTGTCTGGTGTCGAGGTGCACCCACATCGCGGTGAACAGACGCCACCATTGACCCTCTATCCGCACGGCATCGCGCAGATAGAGGCCGTGCGCGTGCATCCACGGCACGAACGTGAACAACGCGGCCAGCGCCGCCACACCCGCCACTGCGGCGAGCATGGCCGGCCAGCCCGGCAAGGCGCGCTCAGCCTTCACCAAATACCGCGCGCCACAGGGTGCGCACCTGCGTGGCCTGTTCGCGCACGCTCTCCGGTTGCACCCGCGCATGGTCGAACCCATCGAGCCGCAGCTTGTGCTGGCGCGCGCGGAACAGCCGGTAGGCGTCGCCCACGGCCTGCGCGAGATTGGCGTCGATCAGGTTCAGCACGCCCGCCATGCGCAGCAGCGCAATGTTGCCGGCATTGCGGGTCAGTTCCGGATGCGCGCCGCTGTGCAGCAGCACCAGGTACTGCACGGTGAACTCGATATCGACCATGCCGCCGCGATCATGCTTGAGGTCGAACAGGTCGGTCGGGTTCGGATGCCCCTCCGACACCTTGGCGCGCATCTCGACGATTTCGCCGCGCAGCGCGGCGGCATCGCGCGGCTGGCGCAGGATCTCTTCGCGAAGATCCTCGAAACGGGCGCCGATTTCCGGGGCGCCAGCGCAGAAGCGCGCGCGCGTCAGGGCCTGGTGTTCCCAGACCCATGCGGCGTTGTCACCCTCACGCAACTGGTAGCGTCGGAACGCGTCGAAGCTGGTCACCAGCAACCCGGCCGCGCCGTTGGGCCGCAGACGCGTGTCCACGTCGAACAGCATGCCCGCCGCGGTATGGCTGGTCAGCCAGGTGATCAGGCGGCGTGCGTAGGCCGCATAAACGTCGGGCGCACGTTCGTGATCGTCGTCGTCGTAGAGGAAGATCAGGTCCAGATCGGACGCATACCCCAACTCCTTGCCGCCGAGCCGGCCATAGGCGATCACGGCGAAACGCGGGGTGTCGCAGTGGCGCGTCGGCAACTGGCGCCACACGGCCTGCAGCGTGACGTCGAGCATCGCATCGGCCAGATCGGAAAGACGGTCGGCCACCTGCTCGACGGTGAGCATCCCCTGCAGATCCTGCAACAGGATGCGGAACGTTTCGGCATGGTGCTCGCGACGCAGGATATCCATCTGCGTCTCGATCTGGCCGTCCGACGCCTGCAGCCGCTCGCTCAGCCGCGCGCGGAAAGCGGGCCAGTCCGGCGCTCCGGCCAGCGCGTCCGCATCGAGCAGTTCGTCGAGCAGTTGCGGGTGACGCGTCAGGTAGGTCGCGGCCCAGCGCGATGCGTGCAGCGTCTGCGCGACTCGGTCCATTGCCTGCGGATACTCCGACAGTAGCGACAGATACGACGCCCGCCGGCTGATCGCATCGAGAAAATCGAGAAAGCGCGCGATCGTGCTGTCCGAATCGTCCTGCTTGGCCGCGAGATCGAGCGCCCGGTTGACGAGCTGGTCGAAGCGCGAGCGGCTGGTTTCGGACAATGCGCGATAGCGCATCGACGTGGCGATCGCGCGGAGCCGGTCGTACAGGCCCGTGCAGTCGCTAAAGCCCGCGGCCTGCAGGCGCTGGCATGGTGACGATTCGGGATCGGTCTCCTCGCCATCACCCGGGGTGTCCTGCGAGGCGCGGGAGCTCTGCTCCTCACGCACCAGCGCGGGCCACAGCGCCTCGCACTCCGGCGTATCCGGATTGGTGAACGTCGCCTCGAACTGCTGCGCCACGGGGTCCATCAGCGCGTTCATCTGCGCGACCAGCGCTTCCCAGTCGCCATAGCCCATCATCTGCGCCACGGCGACGCGCTCCTCGTCCGACGTCGGCAGGTGATGCGTCTGGGCGTCGTCGCGATACTGGAGCCTGTGCTCGAGCTGGCGCAGGAAGCGGTAGGCATCGGCAAGCTGCAGTGCCTGCCCGGCGGGCAACAGGTTGCGTTCCAGGGCCACGTCGAGCACCTCGAGCGTGGGCCGCACCCGCAGCGCGGGGTCCTGGCCACCGCGAATCAACTGGAACACCTGCGCCATGAACTCGATTTCGCGAATGCCGCCACGGCCGAGCTTGATATTGAACGAGCGCTGGTTCACACCGTGCCCGGCCAGACCACCGCTGCGCTTGGCGGCTTCGGCGCGAATCTGGGCATGGAGCGATCGGATCGCCGCGATCACGCCGTAGTCGAGGTAACGTCGGAATACGAACGGCGTGGTCAGGCGCGAGAGCATGGACGCGACGCGTTCGGCGTGCGGCGTATCGCAGGCCGACACCACACGCCCCTTGATCCAGGCATAGCGTTCCCACTCGCGGCCCTGCACCACCAGGTATTCCTCGAGCATCCCGAAGCTGCAGACGAGCGGCCCCGCGTCGCCATTGGGGCGCAGGCGCATATCGACGCGGAAGACGTAGCCATCAGCCGTGACCTCGGACAGCAGCGTGATCAGCCGGCGGCCAAGGCGAATGAAGTACTCGTGATTGGACAGGCTGCGCGGTCCGCCCTGCGTCTCGCCATCCTCGTCATAGAGGAAGATCAGGTCGATGTCGGACGAGACGTTCAGTTCGCGCCCGCCGAGCTTGCCCATGCCCACGACCACCAGTTCCTGCGCCTCGCCGCTCTGGTCGCCGATGGGGCGCCCATAGGTCGCGCCAAGGTCCGCGCCGAGCACGCGCAGGCCGAACTGAATCGCCAGCTCCGCCAGGTCCGTCATCGCGCCGGTGATCTCCGCCAACGTGGCCAGACCACGCAGATCGCGCTCGATCAGCACGCACATGACCTCGGCACGCAACCGGCGCAGTGCCTGGGCCGCGGCGGCCTCCGCATCGGCGGACGGCGCGACCAGCGCCTGCAGCCGCGACTCCATCCATGCGCGGGATACCGGTGTCGCGGCGGCCTCGCCGACGATCGCCGGCAGGCCCGGGCGTGCCGCGAGCACCCGACGTGCGTAATGAGAGTACGCAGCCGAGTACAATACATGGCCTTCGCAATCCGCGGCGGCAAGCCCCTGAGCCGCGATCGTGGCATAGGCCCCCTGGGCCATGTTGCCGATCGGACCGGCCTCGCCGGGCAATGTCACATTCGAAGTGGTTCCTGCGCCATCCGCCATGCGCTGCAGGTCAGTCGAAGCCGGGGCATTGCCCTCGGCGGAACTCGTCGGATCAGGGACAGTCATTCCAGTTACTTTTTGCAATTTCGCAGCAGGCGCCGTGACAACACGCGGCATTCGCGTGCGCACCACTTTGGAGAGCGGCTAGTATTGTCGGATAATCTGCCCATGTCCAGCCGCCCTACCGCTCCACACGACGGTTCCGCATCTCCGCGCGCGGGTGGCGAAGACCAAGTCGCGCTTGCCGTTGCTCCCCGGAGTTCGATGCCCACACCTGGCGCTGGTCGCCGGGCGGCGGCGTTCGTCCGCGCCACGCTGCGCGGGCTCTGGATCGGATTGTGGACAGCCATCCGCCATCCGGTCTGGCCCCGACTCTGGCGGATGATCGTGCGCATCGTGGCGGCGCTGCTCGCACTGGCGATCGTCGCCGTGCTGCTGATCCGCTTCGTGCTCTGGCCGCAGGCCCACACCGCGCGCGAATGGCTCGAACACCAGGGGTCGACCGCGCTCTCCGCGCGCCTCACGATCGGCGAACTCGACACCTATTGGGATGGCTGGCATCCGGCGTTCCGTGCCCGCGACGTACGCGCGGTGGACGCGCAGCAGCGCGTGCTGCTGGCCGCCGGGTCGCTCGACGGCAAGCTGTCGTGGCAATCGGTGCCGACGATGGCGCTGCAGTTCGTCAGCCTGACGGCCGACCGTACCGATGTGCTGATCCGCCGCACTCCCGAAGGCAAGCTGCTGGTAGCCGGTGTGCCTGTGGAACCACAAAGGACCGGCGCGCAGGACGATCCCTTCCTGCACTGGCTGCTGTCCCAGGGACGCATCGATCTGGTCAGCGGTAACCTGCGCTGGCTGGACGAGAAGGCCCGGCTGCCTCAGCTTGACGTGGCGGACATCCACTTCACCACCGAGCGCGATGGCGCCCAGCACATTGTGCGGCTCGAGGCGCGCAGCGCCGCGCTGGCGCCGCGACCGCTGGTATTCCAGGCCAACCTGCGCCACGACTACCTGCACGGCACGGGCAACTGGCAGCACTGGACCGGTCAGGCAAGCTGGGCCTTCAACCAGCTCGAATTGCCGGTCGTGCAGCGCTACCTGGCCATCTTCGACAGCGTGCAGGATGGCGTCTTCAGCACCGACGGCACCGTCGACTTCCGTGGCGGACAGGTACAGCGCAGCCAGATGCGGCTGCGTGCATCTGGCGTCGACCTGCATCTGGCTGGGGCGCCGGAGCCACTCAAGCTGGCCAACGCCCAGGCTCTGCTACTGCACAAGAGCGACCGCAACGGCAACCACCAGCTGACCATCGACACCCTGCTCTGGCAGGCCGAGCCGCAGGCGGGCCCGCCGTCCAACGCGGACGCGTCGTGGCGCGAAGGGATGCGCAAGGTGACGATCGACTGGAACCGTGACAGCTCCGGCCAGTTGCGCAAGTTCGCACTGCGCGCGCCGACTTTCGACCTCAACACGTTGCGCGCGCTGGCTACGTCGATGCCGCTGGACACCGCCGTGCTGCGCCAGCTCCGCGCGTTGCAGCCGGCGGGCCATATCGACAATCTCGACGTCGCGTGGTCGCGCGACCGCGCCGGCCTGCTGTCGCGCGCCCCGGGCACCCAGCACTACAACGTGCAGGGCACGCTGCGCAACGTTTCCGTGAATGGCCAGCCCGCCGTGCCGGCCGTGGATGCGGACGGCCTCCCGCGCGCCGGCACGCCCGGCTTCAGCCAGCTCTCGGGCAGCTTCAACTTCGACGACAAGCAGGGCGTGGCGAGGGTCGACACTACCGGCGGCGCCCTGATCTTCCCGGGTGTGTTCGAGGATCCACGCCTGCCGTTCGACACGCTGCGCGGCGAAGTGCGCTGGACGCACGAGGGCGACAAGCTCGTGGTCCGTACCGATGGTATCCAGTTCGCCAACGCCGATACTGCCGGCGCCGTGCGCGGCACCTGGCGCCAAGGAGGCGACAGCCACGCCGGCGTGGCCGATCTGACTGGCGAACTCGAACGCGCCCAGGCCAACCGTGTCCCGCGCTACATGCCGCTCACGCTGCCAGCTACCCGCCACTATCTGGCGGGCGCGCTGGTCGGCGGCGAAGCGCACGACGTCAAGTTTCTGGTCAAGGGCGACCTCACTCACTTCCCCTTCCATCCGCCGCTGGCCAAGGCTGGCGACTTCCGCGTGGAAGTGCCGGTGCGCCGCGTGAACTACCAGATCGCACCAGACGAAACCGGCCCCAATGGCGCAAGCGGGCAAAAGGCCGGCACGGCATGGCCCGAATTCACGGACATCGAAGGCACGGTGATGTTCGAACGGGGCAGCATGTCGTTCCTGGCGAAGCGCGCGGGCGTGGCGGGTATCCAGGGCGTAACCCTGCGCGACGTCAGCGGGCGCATCGAGGACATGGGTGACCACGGCCATCTGCAGGTCGACGGCAGCGCCAGCGGCCCGGTGCAGAGCTTCCTGCGCTTCGTGGCTACCAGCCCGGTCAAGGAATGGACGGCCAACGTCACCGAGACGTCGCACGCGCCGGGCAATGGCGAGCTCAAGCTCAAGTTGGACCTGCCGCTTAATCACGCGGCAGGTTCTAAGGTCAACGGCGAGTTCCGCTTCCCCGGCAACGACGTGACCCTGTTCCCGGAACTGCCGACGCTCTACGGCGCCACCGGCGCGGTGGCCTTCGACGAACACGGCTTCCGACTCGACAACGTGCGTGGCCGATTTGTCGGTGGCGAGACTCGCCTCGGCGGCGGCACGCAGCCAGACGGCACCACACGCGTGACAGTCAGCGGCACGGCCACGGCCCAGGGCCTGCGCGAGGCGCTCGGCACGGAAATGTCAGCCCTCGGCAGCCGCATCGACGGGACCACCGCCTATAGCGCCGTGGTCGGCGTTCACGACAAGCATCTGCAGGTGGAACTGGCATCCAATCTCAACGGACTCGCGCTTGACCTGCCTGCGCCGCTGGCCAAGACCGCCGCGCAGGACATGCCACTGCGCTTCGACCTGCGACCGTCGACCGCGCCCGGCCGCGCGGGCCAGGACGAAGTCACCGTGCAACTCGGCAATGCGGCCAGTGCGCGCTATGTGCTGCGCCGTGGCGGCGATGCGCTGGAAGTCGTGTCCGGCGGCATCGGCCTTGGGCAATCGGCGCCCCAGCCTGCCAGCGGCGTCACGGTGGCGATGACCACGGACCGGCTCAATGTCGATGCCTGGCGCGCCTTGCTCAGCGGCCCGGATAACAAAGGCGGCGACAAACCCGCCGGTGACATAGGGCGTTCGTCGCCATTCCTGCCCGATCGCATGACGGTGCGCGCCAAGGTGCTCGATGCGTTCGGCCGCAGTCTCGATGACGTTTCGCTCGATGCCAGCCGGGAGCGCGGCGACGGCGGCTGGAACATGCAGATCAATTCGCGCCAGATCGCCGGCACCGGACAGTGGCGCCGCAACGCGAGCAATCCGTCCGGGATGCTCACCGTGCGGCTCGCGCATCTGGACATCCCCGACGCCACCGATGACGGCCACATGACCGAAGCCATCACGCGCAGCGTCGAGGAAATGCCGGCGCTCGACCTGAGCGTCGACAGGTTCGTCCTGCACGGCCGGGAATTCGGCAAGCTCGAGGTCAAGGCCCATACGAGCCATGACGACAACCAGCCGGTCTGGACGCTCGACAGCCTGATCATCGAACAGCCGGGCGCCAAGCTCACCGGCAATGGCTCCTGGCGCCTGCCAAGGCGCTTGCGTGAAGCGGCGGCTCAGGGCGATGCTTCCTCGACCGAAGGCCGCCGCACGCTGCTGAACTTCAAGCTCGACATCCGCAACGGAGGCGACGTGCTCGAACGTATGGGCCTGCCCCACACGCTGCGCGACGGCAAGGGCACGTTCGAGGGTCGCATCGCCTGGCGCGGCTCGCCGATGTCGATCGACTACCCCACGCTTTCGGGTCGCCTGAAACTGAATATCGAGAACGGCCAGATCCTGAGCGTCGACCCGGGTGCCGCGCGGCTGCTCGGCGTGCTGAGCCTGCAAAGCCTGCTGCGCTTCGCCACGCTCGACTTCCGCTCGCTCTCGAGCCGGGGGATGGTGTTCGACAGCCTCAACGGCACCGGCACGATCGAAAACGGCGTGGGCAAGATCGAAGAGTTCAAGTTCAAGAGTGGCCAGGCCATGGCCTCGATGTCTGGCACGGCGGACCTGCTGCACGAGACGCAGGACCTGGAAGTGGCCGTGACGCCGCGCATCAACGCCACCACCACGTCGGTGGCCGCCGCGTTCATCAATCCGGTGCTGGGCATCGGCACGCTGGCCGCCCAGTTGATGTTCGCCGACGAGATCTCGAAGGTGTTTACGCAGCATTACCGCGTGTCCGGATCGTGGGCCGACCCCAAGGTCACCAAAGTGGAAGACAATAAGACGCAACCGCCGATCCAGGAGCGTTCCGGCGCCTATCCGCGCTGAAGCCCCTGCTCCAGAGAAGGAAGCCAAGATGACTGCCACTGCCCCGATGCGCGTTGCCGCCATCCAGACCGTCACCGGCATCACGCTCGACGACAACCTCGCGCGTGCCGATGCGCTGATCGCCGAGGCCGCGCGCGGCGGCGCCGAACTGGTGCTGCTGCCCGAGTACTTCTGCATGATGGGCCGTCACGAGACCGACAAGGTCGCCATCCGCGAACAGGATGGCGACGGTCCGGTGCAGAGCTTCCTGGCCGATGCCGCGCGGCGCCATCGCGTCTGGCTTGTGGGCGGCACGCTGCCGATGTGGTGCAACGACGATGCGCGCGTCTACAACACGTCGCTCGCCTTCGATCCGCATGGCCGCCGCGTCGCGCGCTACGACAAGATCCACCTGTTCGGCTTCACCAAGGGCACCGAGAGCTACGACGAATCGCGCACGATCCTGGCCGGCAAGACGCCGGTGGCCTTCGATGCGCCGTGCGGACGGGTGGCGATGTCGGTCTGCTACGACCTGCGCTTTCCGGAGCTCTATCGCGGGCTGGCCGGCAAGAACGACGTCAGCCTGATCCTGATGCCGGCGGCTTTCACCTACACCACGGGCCAGGCTCACTGGGAGATCCTGCTGCGCGCCCGCGCGATCGAAAACCAATGCTATGTGCTGGCCGCAGCACAAGGCGGCAAGCACGAAAATGGCCGCCGCACCTGGGGTCACTCGATGCTGGTGGACCCGTGGGGCGAGTTGATGGGCGTGTTGCCCGAGGGCGAAGGCGTGGTGTCGGGTACGGTCGACCCAGCCCGTCTTGCCGAAGTGCGTCAGAACCTGCCGGCACTGCGTCACCGCGTGCTGTAGGATTGACGGAAATTCACATTGCAGGCCGCCGTGGCAGACCGCCACGGGGTATCGAAAAGGACAATCATGAACGCCGGCGATCTCGGAATCCGCAACCTGGCCACTGCCCAGCAACTGCTGCTGGCGCCGTACGGGCTCGATGAAGCCAAGCTCCAGCGCGTGCTGGCCGACATCTTCACGCACAAGGTCGACTACGCCGACCTGTATTTCCAGCACACCCGCAACGAGGCCTGGAGCCTCGAGGAAGGCATCGTCAAGTCGGGCAGCTTCAGCATCGACCAGGGCGTTGGCGTGCGCGCCATCTCGGGCGACAAGACCGCCTTCGCATACTCCGACGACATCAGCCTGCCGGCCCTGAGCCAGGCCGCCGCGGCTACCCGCACGATCGGCAAGAGCGGCGGCGGGCGCGTCAAGGTGGCGGGCTCGCTCGCCTCGCACACGGGCCGCAACCTCTATGCGCCGAACGATCCGCTCGACTCGATGACCGCCACCGAGAAAGTGGCGCTGCTCGAGAAGATCGAAAAGCTGGCACGCGCCAAGGATCCGCGCGTGGTGCAGGTCATGGCCGGCCTTGCCGGAGAGTACGACGTGGTGCTGGTGGCGCGCAGCGACGGCGTGATCGCCGCCGACGTGCGTCCGCTGGTGCGCGTGTCCGTGACCGTCATCGCCGAACAGAACGGTCGGCGCGAGATCGGCTCCTCGGGCGGCGGCGGCCGCTATGCCTACGGCTACTTTACCGACGACCTGCTGCGCAAGTACGTGGACGAAGCGGTGTCGTCGGCGCTGGTCAACCTGGAGGCGCGTCCCGCCCCGGCTGGCGCGATGACCGTGGTGCTCGGACCGGGCTGGCCCGGCGTGCTGCTGCACGAGGCCGTGGGCCACGGCCTGGAGGGCGACTTCAACCGCAAGGGTTCCTCGGCGTTTGCCGGCCGCATGGGAGAGCGCGTGGCGGCCAAGGGCGTGACCGTGGTCGACGACGGCACCATCGCCAATCGCCGCGGATCGCTGAACCTCGATGACGAAGGCAACCCCACGCAGTGCACCACGCTGATCGAGGACGGCATCCTGCGCGGCTATATCCAGGACACGCTTAACGCGCGTCTGATGAAGATGCCGGTCACCGGCAACGCACGCCGCGAGAGCTACGCCGCGCTGCCGATGCCGCGCATGACCAACACCTACATGCTTAACGGCGACCGCGATCCGCAGGAAATCCTCGCCAGCGTCAAGCGCGGCCTCTATGCCGTGAACTTCGGCGGCGGTCAGGTCGACATCACCAACGGCAAGTTCGTGTTCTCGGCCAGCGAGGCATACATGATCGAGGACGGCAAGATCACGTATCCGGTCAAGGGCGCGACGCTGGTCGGCAATGGCCCCGAGTCGCTCAAGGACGTCACGATGATCGGCAACGACATGCGTCTGGATTCGGGCGTGGGCGTCTGCGGCAAGGAAGGCCAGAGCGTGCCGGTGGGCGTGGGTCAGCCAACGCTGCGGATCGAGAACATGACGGTGGGTGGCACGGCCTGACATCCGGAGTTCGCCCCTCTCCCGCCTGCGGGAGAGGGGCGCCTGGTCAAGACTACGGCCTCACCTCGTACACCAGATTGAACGGCGTCTGCGCCGTTCGGCGGAAGCTGCCAAAGCCGCCCTGCTCCGTCACACCACGCATGCGGACCTCACCGGCCTGCGCTCCCAGGCACATTGCCCCCTCCTGCGACCGCGATCCCGGCGTGCAAATGAATGTCGACGCCGAATAGAACACGCGCCCGATCGGATTGAGGTTGTCCTGCAGCCGGTCATTGGCAAACGGCTCCACAATCATCCAGCACCCGTCGGGCTTCAGCGATTCGCGGATGTGCCGCGCGGCGCCAACCGGGTCGCCCATGTCATGCAGGCAGTCGAAGACCGTCGCGAGGTCATATCCGCTACCGGGATAATCCTTGGCCGCCGCCACTTCGAACGTCACGCGGTTGCTCACGCCGGCACGTCTGGCAGACTCGATCGCATACCGGATCGACGGCTCGTGGTAGTCGAAGCCGCGAAACGTGGAAGCCGGATAGGCCTGCGCCATGATGATCGTCGAGGCGCCATGCCCGCACCCCACGTCAGCCACCATGCCCCCCGCCTTGAGCCGGGCGTCGATGCCTTCCAGCGACGGAATCCATTCGCCGACCAGATGTGCCGCGTAGCCGGGGCGGAAGAACCGCTCGGTACCATGGAACAGCGCCGGGTCGTGTTCGTGCCAGCCAAGCCCTCTGCCGTTATGGAAGATGTCGACCATCTTCGGAATCGCGCGAAACTGTGCCACCGCAATCTGGAATGCGCCGGGAATGAACGCGGGACTGCCCTCTTGCGCCAGCGCCAGCGCCTGTTCCTCGTTCAACGAGAAGCTGTCGGTGTCCGCGTCGTATTCGACGTAGCCGCTGGCGGCCTGCGCCGACAGCCACTCGCGCAGGTACCGCGCATCCGTGCGGGTTTTTGCCGCCAGCACGTCGGCGGTCATCGGTTTTTCGGCCAGCGCCTTGTACAGCCCAAGCTCGTCGCCCAACACCACCGTCGCCGCGTGCATCACGGCACCGATGTCATGGACGAATTTCTCCATGAAGGCATTCAGCCTTGCTTCATCGACTGGCATGATGGGTACCCTCCCTCCACCTTGTTCTTGTGATTCCACTATAGGAAGCATGGGTACTCTGCAATTGCTTAAATCTATCGATTGGCCGCTTGCCATCTTCCTTGAAAAGCGATATAAAGATGCTTCGTTGTCGTGCGAGCGGCGATTGCACCCCGTGGTTTTTCCCACGAGTGCGCAATAAAATGCCTTTTGATCGCGCACCGCAGCATAAATTTCACGCATTACCGCATAACCAACACAAGCTGACTACAGCCGATCCGATTTCCGCCATGTCCGCCAAGTTTTACTTTTACTTTTTTTGGCACCTCACACCGCTGGCGGATAGAGAGGGATAGCTGCAAGTAGCCCCGAATACTAAAAAAAGCCGCCAGCGACCCTGGCGGCTTTTTTTATCCCCGCCACCGCCGCAACGCAATTCCAGATCAGACTCACGACCTCACAAACCCGGAGCCATCATGCTGAAGAACACCGACGACCTGCGTATTCGAGAACTCAAGGAACTGCTGCCGCCCGCGCACCTGATCCGCGAGTTTGCTTGCTCGGAGGCTGCGTCCGACGTGATCTATGGCGCCCGCCAGGCCATGCATCGCATTCTGCACGGCATGGACGACCGCCTGATCGTCATCATCGGCCCGTGCTCGATTCACGACACGCGCGCGGCCCTGGAATACGCCAAGCTGCTCAAGGTGCAGCGCGACCGCTTCGCGGGCGAGCTCGAGATCGTGATGCGCGTCTACTTCGAAAAGCCGCGCACGACCGTGGGCTGGAAGGGCCTGATCAACGATCCGCACATGGATGGCAGCTTCAAGATCAACGACGGCCTGCGCACCGCCCGCGAGCTGCTGCTGAATATCAGCGAAATGGGTGTGCCGACGGGGACGGAATATCTGGACATGATCAGCCCGCAGTACATCGCCGATCTGGTGAGCTGGGGCGCGATCGGCGCGCGCACCACCGAGTCGCAGGTGCACCGCGAACTCGCTTCCGGACTGTCGTGCCCGGTCGGCTTCAAGAACGGCACCGACGGCAACGTGAAGATCGCCGTCGACGCGATCAAGGCCGCCTCGCAGCCCCACCATTTCCTGTCGGTAACCAAGGGCGGCCACTCGGCCATCGTGTCGACCTCGGGTAACGAGGACTGCCACATCATCCTGCGCGGCGGCAAGACACCGAACTACGACGCCGCCAGCGTGCAGGAAGCCTGCGACGCGATCTCGAAGTCCGGCCTGGCCGCACGCCTGATGATCGACGCCTCGCACGCCAACAGCAGCAAGAAACACGAGAACCAGATCCCGGTCTGCGAGGACATCGGCAAGCAGATCGCCGGCGGCGAGCAGCGCATCGTCGGCGTCATGGTGGAATCGCACCTGGTAGCCGGCCGACAGGACCATGTGCAGGGCACTCCGGTGGAGAACCTGACCTACGGCCAGTCGGTGACCGACGCCTGCATCGCCTGGGATGACTCCGTGGCCGTGCTGGAGACGCTGGCCAACGCCGTGAAACAGCGCCGTCTGGTGACCGGCAGCGGCAACTGATCCGCACTGCAGAACGAAAAAGCCGCTCATTCGAGCGGCTTTTTTTGCTTCGATTCCCTTGCGACGGAATCGAAGCGGCTGACGTCTTCCGACTTACTTCTTCAGCACCAGATCACCCGGCAGCGATTCGATATACGCGGCAATATCCTTCAACTCCTTGCGCGTAAACTCCCGTGGCTTGCCGTCCTTGCCGGTGACTGCCGGGTTGCTCTTGACCTGACCGGCCATGATCGCATTATTGCGGCCCACCAGCGGGTTGCCGCTGATCTGGTAGGACAACAGGGCGTGATAGATGTAGTCCTGGTGCTGGCCGGCCAGCTTCGGATAGTCCGGCGAGATCGGCGCGTTCAGATCCTTGCCGTGGCACGCCACGCATCCACCCTTTTCCACCAGCGCCTTGCCAGCGGCGATATCTGCCGCCGAGGCGGACATGGCAGTGGCGCCAAGCGCGACAGCACCCAGCGTGAACGAAACAGCTTTCAGCATCTTCATGGTCAGGGGCCTCTTACTTGAGCGGATTGTTCTGCGTGTCGCGCTTCTGCTGCGAGTAGTACGCAGCCACGGCGGCGATGTCCTTGTCGGACAGGCTGTCGGCAATCCCGCGCATGGTCGGATGCTTGCGATCACCCTTCTGGTAGCTCTTGAGCGCGTTCTCAATGTACTTGGCACTCTGGCCGCCAAGCATGGGCACCTGATATACCTCGGGGAACGATGCACGGTAGCCAGGAATGCCATGGCAGCCAATGCACATTGCGACCTTGTCCTTGGCGGCGTCCACGTTGCCCTTGTCCTGGGCCTGCGCAGCCGTTGCGGCCGCGCCCAACACCACCATCGTGAGGAGCTTTTTCATTGTCTTAGCTGAGTGGGAAGTGTTTAAACCGCGTGTGACTGCCCTGCAGGGCGAAACGGCTTTGGGAACGGGGATCTGAAATCGCGGTAAGTGCTGATGTGCCGCGGGTGCTTCCACACCATTCTGCAACCATCTCGCGCTGTCGCCGCCTCCCGGTGAACTGCCATGTCTCAGTGACAGAACTGCCGGGTATGAGGGGGAGATATTGTGACCAGGGGCGCGTCAAACCGGCGCATTGTACCGCAGCGTGCACGCGCCAGTCCACAGAACGGCCTTGGGGTGTCCCCCACTGAACGCGAATCCCGATCTGCTCTTATACTGGCCCATTCCGACCGAAATTCCGATTGTTCATGCCGGTTGTTGCCCGACCGGATCATTGGCCCTGAGTCATTGTTTCCGATTGTCTGCCAACCACGCCCCTTGCAATACGATCAGACCGCCCATGTCCACCACCGCCAACGCCAATCCGTCCCAGCAGGTCAAGTTCGAAGGTAGTGCCCAATACGTTGCCACCGACGATCTGAAGCTGGCCGTCAATGCCGCACGCACGCTGCAGCGCCCCCTGCTGATCAAGGGCGAGCCCGGCACGGGCAAGACCATGCTGGCTGAGGAAGTGGCCGCAGCACTGGGTATGCCGCTGTTGCAATGGCACATCAAGTCAACCACCAAAGCCCAGCAGGGCCTGTACGAATACGACGCCGTGTCGCGTCTGCGCGACTCCCAACTGGGCGACAACCGCGTGCACGACATCGCCAACTACATCGTCAAGGGCGTGCTCTGGCAGGCGTTCGAGGCCGACGAGCCCGTGGTGCTGCTGATCGACGAGATCGACAAGGCCGACATCGAATTCCCGAACGACCTGCTGCGCGAACTCGACCGCATGGAGTTCTACGTCTACGAGACGCGCGAACTGATCCAGGCGAAGCATCGCCCGCTGGTGATCATCACCTCGAACAACGAGAAGGAGCTGCCGGACGCCTTCCTGCGCCGCTGCTTCTTCCACTACATCAAGTTCCCGGATGCCGAGACGATGCAGCAGATCGTCGACGTCCACTACCCCGGCATCAAGCGCGAGCTGGTAGCGGCCGCGATGGAATCGTTCTACGAGATGCGCAACCTGCCGGGCCTGAAGAAGAAGCCGAGCACGTCGGAGCTGATCGACTGGCTCAAGCTGCTGATGGCCGAGGACATTCCCGCCGAGGCACTGCGCAGCCCGGACCGCAAGGCCGCGATCCCGCCGCTGCACGGCGCGCTGCTCAAGAACGAACAGGACGTGCACCTGTTCGAGCGTCTCGTGTTCATGAACCGCGCCAACCGCTGAGGACAGCACGATGTCGAGGTTCGTTCAACCCGTGACGCTGTCCGGCAGCCACGCCACGCTTGCACCGCTGTCGATGGACCATGCCGAAGGCCTGCGCGAAGCCGCGGCCGATGGCGAACTCCATCGGCTCTGGTACACCTCGGTGCCCTCGCCCGAAGGCATGGAAGCCGAGATCAAGCGCCGGCTCGACCTGCAGACGCAGGACTCGATGCAACCGTTCACCGTGCTCGATGCAGACGGCCGCCCGGCCGGCATGACCACGTACATGAACATCGACGGCAAGAACCGGCGGGTTGAAATCGGCTCGACATGGTACGCGCGGCGCGTGCAACGCACCGCGCTCAACACCGAATGCAAGCTGATGCTGCTGCGCCATGCGTTCGAGACGCTCGACTGCATCGCCGTGGAATTCCGTACGCACTGGATGAACCACCAGAGCCGCACCGCCATCGCACGCCTGGGCGCCAAGCAGGACGGCGTGCTCCGTAACCATCAACGCATGCCGGATGGCTCGTTCCGCGATACGGTCGTGTTCTCGATCATCGCCAGCGAATGGCCCACCGTGCGTGCGCACCTGCAGTTCCAGCTCGACCGCCCGCGCTGACCGGGGAGAGTTTCCCATGCTGATCGATTTCTTTTTCTCGCTGCGCCACGCCAAGCTGCCGGTATCGGTCAAGGAGTACCTGACGATGCTGGAAGCCCTGCGCGCGCAGGTTATCGCGCCGTCGATCGACGAGTTCTATTACCTGTCGCGCATGACGCTGGTAAAGGACGAGAAGCACTTCGACAAGTTCGACCAGACCTTCGCCGCTTACTTCAAGGGCGTGGAGAGCCTGATCGACTGGAAGAGCGACATCCCGCTCGACTGGTTGCAGAAGACGCTCGAGCGCGAGCTGTCGGCCGAGGAAAAGGCCAAGATCGAGGCCATGGGCGGCCTCGACAAGCTGATGGAACGCCTGAAGCAACTGCTCGAGGAGCAGAAGGAAAAGCACGAGGGCGGCAACAAGTGGATCGGCACGGGCGGCACCTCGCCGTTCGGTCACGGCGGCTACAACCCCGAGGGCATCCGCATCGGCGGCCCGTCCAAGGGCAACCGCACCGCGATCAAGGTGTGGGAGACGCGCGCGTACAAGGATTACGACGACCAGGTCGAACTCGGCACGCGCAACATCAAGGTGGCACTACGCCGCCTGCGCCGTTTCGCGCGCGAGGGCGCCGACACCGAACTCGATCTCGACGATACGATCCACTCCACCGCCGCCAACGCGGGGATGCTCGACATCAAGTTGCGGCCCGAGCGCCACAACAAGGTCAAGGTCCTGATGCTGATGGATGTCGGCGGCTCGATGGACGACCACATCAAGCGCGTGGAGGAACTGTTCTCGGCCACCAAGACCGAGTTCAAGCACCTCGAGTACTACTATTTCCACAACTGTCTCTACGACTATGTGTGGAAGAACAACCGCCGCCGCCATGCGGAGAAGATCGCCACGTGGGATCTCATTCACAAGTACACGCCGGACTACAAGGTGATCTTTGTCGGCGATGCGACGATGAGCCCCTATGAGATCCTGCAGCCGGGCGGCTCGGTCGAGTACAACAATGCCGAGGCCGGCGCCGTGTGGCTCAATCGCATGATCGAGCAGTTCCCGCGTTTCGTGTGGCTGAACCCCGAGCCGGAAGGCCTCTGGCAGTACCGCCAGTCGATCACCGTGATCAACCAGATCATGAAGAACCGCATGTATCCGGTCACGATCGCGGGGCTCGAGGCAGCGATGAAAGTGCTGTCGAAATAGAAATAGCGGATGCCATGCATCGACGTAGCGCCCGGAGTTAGCGCCTGGAATGAGCGCTTGCCGGGCCGCTACGCCACCACGTCGACACCCTCCATCAGCCAGGCCCGGAACGTCTGCAGCGCCGGCAGGTGAGCCTTCTGTTCCGGATAGCAGAGGTAATACCCCTTCTTGGCCAGCACGCGCGCGGCATGCGCCACCACCAGCGTGCCGGTGGCAATCTCCTCTTCGATCAGGCAGCGCGGAATCAGCGCGATGCCTAGCCCCGACACCGCCGCCTGCGTCAGCAACGAGAACTGATCAAAACGCGCCCCGCTCCATGCCTGGCGCGTGGACACCCCCAGTTCGGACAGCCAGTCTGGCCACGCCTCCGGCACCGTGGTGTGATGCAGCAGCGGATAACGCAGCAAACCCTCGGCTGATGCAACCGCGCCCCCAGGCTCCTGCGCGAGCAATCCCGGCCGGCACACCGGCAGCACTTCGCGTCCGGTCATGTAGTCGGCGAGGCTTCCCGGCCAGACGCCGTCGCCGAAGCGGATCGCCGCATCGAGATCAGGTTGGGAAAAATCGTAGCCCTGCGCATGGGGAACGAACTCCAGCGTGACTTCGGGATGCCGGGCGAAAAACTGCGGCAGCCGCGGAATCAGCCACTTGGCGCCGAGTGTCGGCATGCTGGCGATATGCAGGATGCCGCCCCGCCCCTTGCGCGCGATCAGCTCCACGCTGGCCGCCTCGATCTCGTTCAGGCTCGGCCGGATGCGCTCCAGATAGCGCTCCCCCGCGCCGGTCAGCATCAGGCGCTGGCGTACGCGCTCGAACAGTTCGACACCCAGGAACGCCTCGAGACTGCGCACCTGCTTGCTAACCGCCCCCTGTGTGACGTGGAGCTCCCGGGCTGCCAGCGTGAAGCTGTTGTGCCGCGCAGCGGCTTCGAATGCCTGCAATTCCGTCAGCGACGGACATAAGCGTCGCATAGGTCACCTCTAATTCAATACCATTTGGAATGACCTGGGGATTTTATTTCGTTTGCAAGCATCTTGCATCGGCAAGCAGAATCATGAGAGCCAAAGAATTCAGCTTTTGCTGAGTTCCGCTCCCTGAATCCCCACCGGAATCCCGACGATGCAACGCCGTCCCCTGCTCAAGATCCTCGCCGCCGCCACCGCCTTCGCGGCCGCCGGCCTGACCCTGCCCGCCCTGGCGCAAGGCACGTACCCGACCAAGCCCATCACGCTCGTCGTGCCGTTCCCGGCTGGCGGCACCACCGACATCGTCGCGCGTATCGTCGCCGACAAGCTCGGCCAGCAACTGGGCCAGGCCGTGGTGGTGGACAACCGCGGCGGCGCCGGCGGCAGCATCGGCACCGGCTACCTGGCCAAGGCCACGCCGGACGGCTACACGCTCGGCATCGCCACGGCATCGACGCACGGCATCAACCCGGCCGTGTACCCGCGCCTGCAATACGACGCCACCAAGGACTTCACGCCGATCACGAACCTGGCCTCCGTGCCGAACGTGATGAGCATCAACCCGAACGTGAAGGCCACCGACATGAAGTCGTTCATCGCGCTGGCCAAATCGGAACCGAACAAGATCGCCTACGGCTCGGCCGGCAACGGCAGCGTGTCGCACATGATGGGCGAGCTGTTCAAGATGAGCAGCAAGACCGAACTGCTGCACGTGCCCTACAAGGGCGTGGGCCCCGCGCTGAACGATGCGCTGGCCGGCCAGGTGCAGGTGCTGTTCGACAACCTGCCGTCGTCGCTGCCGTTCATCGAAGGCGGCAAGCTGCGCGCGCTGGCCGTGGCTGCGCCGAAGCGCGTGGCCGCGCTGCCGAACGTCCCGACCTTCGCCGAACTGGGGCTGCCCGAAGTCAATGACGCCGCATGGTTCGGGCTGATCGCCCCGGCCAAGCTGCCCGCCGACATCCAGGCCAAGCTGAACGCCGCCGCCATCAAGGTGCTGGCCATGCCGGACGTGCGCGCCAAGCTCGAGAAACTCGGCGCCACGCCGGTGGGCGACACGCCGCAGCACTTCGCGCAGCAGATCGCCACCGAAGTGGCCAAGAACAAGCGCGTGGCCGCTGCCGCCAAGATCTCCCTGGACTAATTACGGACCGGTAACCCAGCATGACCGAAGCAGACCGAAAGACCGCGGAAAGCCCGTACTTCCTGCACATGCCGGAAGGCGAGTGCGGCCCGCTCTTTCTTGATTCCCCCCATAGCTGCACCACGTACCCGGCGGACTTCCGCTTCGCCGGCAACCTGCCCCTGCCGCTGCTGCGGCAGGCGGAAGACACGTTCGTGGACGAGCTCTATGCCGACGCGCCCGCGCGCGGCATCCCGCTGCTCTGCGCGGGCTTTCCGCGCAGCTACCTGGACGCCAATCGCAGCCTCGAGGAAATCGACGAAGCCCTGCTCGACACGCCATGGCCCGGCGCCAAGCAGGAAACTTCGAAGACGCGCCTCGGCAAGGGCCTGGTCTGGCGCGTGCTGGACACCGGCGAGCCGATCTACGATCGCAAGCTCGGCGTGGCCGAACTGCAGGCGCGCATCGACAACTACTACCTGCCCTACTACGCGCAGTTGCAGCGACTGTCCGACCAGGCCGTCGCCCGCCACGGCCGCGTGTGGCACATCAACTGCCACTCGATGCCGAGCGAGGCCGCGCAATACGCGACCGAGCACCCGGGCCTGCAGCATCCGGACTTCGTGGTGGGTGACCGCGACGGCACGACTTGCGACACGCGCTTCACCGATCGCGTGGAGAGCGTACTCAAGGAAATGGGCTACGGCGTGTGGCGCAACCATCCCTACAAGGGCGTGGAAATCGTGCGCGTGGTAGGTCAGCCCCAGGCCAACCGCCACAGCCTGCAGCTGGAGGTCAACCGGAAGCTGTACATGGATGAAGTCGGCCTGACGCACAGCGCCGGGTTCGACAAGCTCAAGCGCGACCTCAACGCGCTGATGGACGAGCTGCTGCGCTTCGCGCGCACGATCTGACCGACGGATCAAAGGGCTGCCGCAATGGCGCCCTGCCCCGAGGCACGCAGCACGCGTGCCTCGGGGTTCGCCAGAGTTGCGTGACTCGGCAATTCTCTGCTATCGCACACACCCAAATCCACGGGGATCGCGACGGTTGCGAGCAATTAGAATGAAGGGTAACAACATTTAGGAACTTTGCCGCGGGGGATTCCTCTATCATGGCAATCCTTCACTAACCCCTCCTTGCTTCACCGAGCAAAGACGACCCCGTGATCCGACGAATTTCCGAACTGTTCGGCAGCCGGCTGCGTATGCTGTCTGCCGCAGTGGCCGGTGCGATCGCACTCGCCGGTTGCGCCACCGCACCGACGGACGAGACCGCAGCCGTGGCTGGCCAGCCCGGCTCGCCCGCTGCCAGCACCGCCACCCCCGTAGCCCCCGGCCCCGCCTCGGCGACGGCCGCCAAGACCCCGACCACCAACGGCAAGAGTCCGCCCACGACGACAGTCACGCTGCCCGACAGGGGCCGCGTGAGCTTGGCCGAATATCGCGCGCAAATGCGTGATCAGTTGATGAAGACGGAGAATGCATCGGCCGACGTGGCCGATTGCGCCGCGCACGCCAGCTGGGTGGTGCCGCGGTCGGCGACTTATGACGCGCTGAAGATCCCCACGGGCGCGCTCGCCCAGGATCAGGCCACCGAGGAGCGCTGGGAAAGCCGGTTCTCGCCGGGCAAGCAGTCCGTCGTCGTCAGCTCCGTCGTGACGTTCGCTGCCAGCGCGCACCGCCGCTCGGGGGAACCGCAATGGCAACCGGTCAAGGTCCGCTGCGGCTACGACAACGGCATGATGCTCGCGTACGAACTGCTCAACAGCAGCGGCGAAACGATCAGCGAACCGGCTGCGGCACCCGCCGTGGCCACGTCGCACTCGAAGAAGAAAAAAGGCAAGAGCACCGCCAAGGCTTCGACGTCGTCGAAGTCCAGCAAGGCAAGCTCGACGTCCAAATCGACATCGTCTTCGAAGAGCACATCTTCCAAGACGACAACCAAGAAGAAGCAGTAAGGCCCTGCGCCGACTGCGACTGAGACGCAGGCCCGCCTCCCTCTCCCGCTTGCGGGAAAGGGAGCGCTTGGCGCTTCAAACCCTGATCACGTCCGTCAGCCCAGATACTCCAGCACCGCCTGCAGCATCGACGTACCAAGCAGGCCGCTCTTCGCACCGTTCCAGCCCAGCACCGGGTCTGGCAGGTCGGCGTTGTCCTTGAACGGCATCTCCAGCGTCAGGGCCAGGCAGCCGAAGGTATGGCCGATGTACTTCGAGGCAAGCTTCAGTGCGTCCGCGTTGTACTTGCTTGCAGCGTAGCCGTGCACGTCCTGGAAGTCCGGCGTGGCCCGCTTGAACGCCTCGATGAAGCGCGACTGCTGGTCGCGCTGGGCTGCGGTAAAGCCAGGAAGCATCTCGCTGCCGGCTACGAAGTTGTACGGCAGCGCCTCGTCACCATGAATGTCGAAGAACAGATCGACACCAGTGGCTTCGATCGCCCGGCGCACGTGGTACACCTCGGGGCTCGTCTCGAGGCTCGGCTGCATCCATTCGCGATTGAGGTTGGCGCCCGCGGCATTCGTGCGCAGGTTGCCGCGCGCCGAACCATCCGGATTCATGTTCGGCACGATATGGAACACGGCGCGATCGAGCAGCTTGCGCGCCACCGGATCGCCCGCCCACATGCCGGTGCCCGTCAGGCGCTGCAGCACGCCTTCGCAGAACCACTCCGCCATGCTTTCGCCCGGATGCTGGCGCGCGATCATCCAGACCGTATTCTTGCCCGGCCCTGGCTGACCCAGCGTCACGCAGGTCAGGTCGCGCCCATCGACGGTGCTGCCAAGGTGCGACAGCTTCGCCAGCGGCGAACGCTGGCAGGAGGCCAGCAGCGAAAGGTGCCGCTCCTCGGGATACGGTTCGAAATACGCAAACCAGACGCTGTCGTGTTCGGGCTTGAAGTCGACGGTCATGGTGGTGCCGTCGTAGCGCGTCGGCACGCGGAACCAGTAGGCCCGGTCATAGGAGGCCACGACGCTGTAGTCACGCCAGCCGTCCGGATAGGTGCATTCGCCCGCGTTCAGGAACTGGAGCCTGCAGGCCTGCCCGGCCGTGCCCTGCAGCCGGAAATGGAACCACTGGCGAAAATCGGCGTGCGAATCGGCGCGGATACGCAGGCGGATGTCGTCGGCACGATCGAGGGCTTCGACTTCGATCGCACCCGAATCGAACAGCGTGGAGATATGCAGCGCTGAGGTCATGAAGTAGCTCCTTGGTTCTCAGTCTTCCAGACGGCGGCGGAATACCCAGCGGGCATCGTCCGACGCGGCCTTGTCGAAGGCGTAGCCGTCTTCGTTGAAGCGCTTCAGTTGCGCGGGATCCGTCACGCGATGCGTGACCGCGTAACGGGCCATCGTGCCACGCGCGCGCTTGGCGTGGAACGAGATGATCTTGTAGCGGCCGCCCTTCCAGTCCTCGAACACGGGCGTGATCACGCGTGCGGCCAGCACCTTCGGGCGCACCACCTTGAAATATTCTTCGGACGCCAGGTGCACCAGCGTCTGCGAGCCCTCGTGCTTGAGCTCGGCCATGTCCTTGTTGATCAACTGCGTGACGTCGTCGCCCCAGAACGCGTAGAGGTCCTTGCCGGCGGCGTTGTCGAGCCGCGTGCCCATTTCCAGGCGATACGGCTGCATCCAGTCCATCGGCCGGAGCACGCCGTAGAGGCCGGACAGGATGCGGATGTGCTTCTGCGCGAAGGCAAGGTCGTCGGTCGACAGCGTCTTCGCATCGAGGCCGTCGTAGACATCGCCATTGAAGGCCAGCACGGCCTGCTTGCTGTTGGCCGTCGTGAACTCGGGCGACCAGTCGGCGTAACGCGTGACATTGAGCACCGCGAGCTTGTCGGAAATATCCATCAGCGACGCCACATCCTGCGGGGCCAGCTTGCGCAGGCGCTCGATCAGCGTGGCCGAGCGGTCGATGAAACGCGGTAGCGTATGGGTCTTGACGCGTGGGGGTGTCTCGTAGTCCAGGGACTTGGCGGGAGACAGGACGATGAGCATGGCAAAATCGCGGGCAGAAACAAAGACCAGATTGTAGCGAATGCACACCACCCACACCGGCCACGATGCCAACTCCAGCACCGACCCCGATGCCGGCGCCCTCTCCGTCACTTCCGCACCCCGGGTAGTCCTTGACTCCAATATCTGGGTAGACCTGCTGGTCTTCCGCGACCCGCATGTGGAGCCGATCCGGGCCGCGCTGGCAGCCGGCGCCATCGCCCCGGTGATCCGGGCCGACTGCCGAGAGGAGTTGCGCCGGGTGCTGGCCTATCCCCAGTTCGCCCGCTTTGCCGTCGATATCGACGCGGCGCTCGCGGAGGTCGACCGCTTCACCACGTTAGAACCGGCGCCCACCCAGGAAGACGCCGACGCGATCCGCCTGCCCAAGTGCAAGGACACCGACGACCAGAAGTTCATCGAACTCGCCCATTTCTCGCGCGCGGCGCTGCTGGTGTCCAAGGACAAGGCCGTGCTCAAGCTCCGCAGCCGCCTGCGCCGCTCCAGCGGGGTGGAAGTGCTGCCGCCGCTGGCATTCGGCGGCTGGCTGGCGGCATGGGTGCCGCCCGATGATCGCGGCTAGAATGTCGCTCTGGCTGATTGCCCCGCTTCTACTCTTTCAAGCTCCGTCATGGCTGAATCCAATCTCGCCCCGCTGAATCCGCCTCCGTCGCGCCTACCCAAGGTGGGCACCACGATCTTTACCGTGATGTCGGCGCTGGCGGCCGAAAAGAACGCCGTCAATCTCGGTCAGGGCTTCCCGGATTTCGACTGCGACCCGCGCATCGTCGATGCCGTGACACACGCAATGCGCACCGGTCACAACCAGTACCCGCCAATGGCCGGTGTGCCGCAACTGCGCCAGGCCATCGCCGCCAAGATCGCGAAGCTGTACGAACACACCTACGACTGGAATACCGAGATCACGGTGACCGCGGGCGCCACGCAGGGCCTGCTGACCGCCATCCTCTGCGCGGTGCATCCGGGTGACGAAGTGATCGTGCTGGAACCGTGCTACGACAGCTATCTGCCTGCGATCGAACTGGCCGGCGCGACGGCCGTGCCCGTGACGCTGGAAGCGCCGCTGTTCCGCATTCCGTTCGACAAGCTGGCCGCCGCGATCACGCCGCGCACGCGCATGATCATGATCAACACCCCGCACAACCCGACGGGCACGATCTGGCGCGAAGAGGACATGCAGCAACTGGCCGACCTGCTGGCCGGCACCGACATCCTGCTGCTGTCCGACGAGGTCTACGAACACATGGTCTACGATGGCCAGCGGCACGAGTCGGTGGCTCGCCATCCCGAACTGGCGCGACGCAGCTTTGTCGTGTCGAGTTTCGGCAAGACCTATCACGTGACGGGCTGGAAGGTCGGCTTCGTGGCCGCCCCGGCCGCGCTGTCTAACGAATTCCGCAAGGTCCACCAGTTCAACGTGTTCACGGTGAACACGCCGGTGCAGTACGGGCTGGCGGATTACATGGCCGATCCGGCTCCGTATCTGAACCTCTCCGGGTTCTACCAGGCCAAGCGCGACTACTTCCGCGCCGGTCTGGCCGGCACGCGCTTCAAGCTTCTGCCATCGGACGGCACCTACTTCCAGTGCGTCGACTACTCGGCGATCTCCGATATGAGCGAGGCCGATTTCTCGATGTGGCTCACGCGCGAAATCGGCGTTGCCGCGATTCCGGTCTCGGCGTTCTACTCCACGCCGCGTGAATCGGGTGTCGTGCGCTTCTGTTTCGCGAAGAAGGAAGAGACGCTGAAGCTGGCGCTGGATCGTCTGGCAAAGCTCTGATCCGAATCGGAGGTTTGCGCGCCCCACCCCCACAACGTGGAAGTGGGGGGATCACCCTGCTTACTTGTTCCGGGCGACCATCTGTTCCAGATTCACCTTGCGATCCGCGTTGACCTTCTGCACGGACGGACGCTCGGCCATCGCCTTCAGGTAGTCCTTGGCCGGCAGTCCGGCCAGCAGGTCTTCGCCGTAGATGATCTTCGTGCACGACGAGATCAGCGGCAGGTGGCAGATAGCGGCGCAATCGGCCAGCGTGAAGGTATCCCCCGCGATGTAGGGCGAGAACTTCGCCAGTTTCGCGAAGCCGGGGATGTACCGGTCGAGCAGCTTGCGCTGGCGCTCCTTGACGCTGTCGCTGACCTTGCCGCCAAAGAACGCTTCCGGGTAGAGTTCACGCGCGGTCAGTTCCAGGTACAACTCCAGAAACGTGATGACCTCGCGTACCTTGGCAGCCTGATAAGGGTCTTTCGGCAGCAGCGGCGACCCCGGATAGGCCGCCTCGATATACTCGTCGATCACCTCGGACTCGCACAGCGGGCCTGCATCGGTGATGATGTAGGGGACCTTGCCGAGCGGCGAGGCCTGCAGGTCGGTCTGCCCCAGCCAGGCCAGCACTTCCTCGAATGGCTGGTTCTTCTCCAGCATCGCCAGCTTGACCTTGTTGTAGTAGTTGCTGGCCGCAAAGCCGCAGAGCTTCAGCATGTTGTCTCTCTCCGTAGTAGTGTGAGATCGTCGGAGTCGACCCGGAGTCGCCTCATCGTTCCCCGCACTGCCGTTTCTGTCCGATCAGCGCACGCGGCGTGCGCGCCCCGTCTGTCGCGGCAAGTGCAAAAAACGTACGATCGTGCTAATTTAACCACATCTTTTTTGGACGAACGATGAGCAATTCCACCATCCAAACGCTCGGCATCGTCGGCACGGGCGCCATGGGCCGAGGCATCGCCCAGATCGCCGCGCAGGCTGGCCTGACCGTCAACCTGTTCGACACGAATGCCCAGGCCGTGGCGGCAGCACGCCAGTATCTGCAGGATACCTTCACCAAGCTGGCCGAGAAAGGCAAGATGAGCGCCGCCGACGGCGAGGCCGCGCTGGCCCGCGTGAAGGCCTGCGCCGCGCTGGAAGACCTGGCCGCGTGCGACATGGTGCTGGAAGCCATCGTCGAGAGGCTCGAGGTCAAGCGTGACCTGGTGGCCAAGCTCGAAGCCGTCGTGCGCGAAGATGCCGTGATCGCGTCGAACACTTCGTCGCTGTCGATCACGGCCATTGCCGTGGGCGCGAAGAAGCCCGGTCGCGTAGTCGGCTATCACTTCTTCAATCCGGTGCCGCTGATGAAGGTGGTGGAAGTCGTGGATGGCATCTCGGGCGACCCGGCCGTGGGCGACCGCCTGATGGAACTGTCGCGCCGCATGGGCCATACGCCGGTGCGCTGCAAGGACATGCCCGGCTTCATCGTCAATCACGCCGGCCGCGGCATGAACATCGAAGGGCTCAAGGTTGCGCAGGAAGGCGTGGCCGAGTTCGTCGACATCGACAACATCATGCGCGAGCAGGCTGGCTTCCGCATGGGCCCGTTCGAGCTGATGGACCTGACCGGTCTTGACGTGTCGCACCCGGTGATGGAGTCGATCTACAACCAGTTCTACCAGGAGCCCCGTTACCGTCCGTCGCCGATCACGTCGCTGCGTTCGGTCGGTGGCCTGCTCGGCCGCAAGACCGGCGCGGGCTTCTACGCCTACCCCAACGGCCAGAAGCAGGTACCCGCCGCCGCGCCGGTGCCGGCTGCGCGCCCTGCCAGCGTGTGGGTGAGCCGCGCCAACGAGCGTGGCCATGCGATGACCGTCAAGCTGCTGACCGCCCTGGGTGTCACGGTCGAGGCTGGCAACCAACCGCCGGCTGACGCGCTGATCGTGGTGACGCCGCTGGGTCTGGACGCAACCACCGCTGCACTCGAGGAAGGCCTTGACGCCACGCGCGTGGTGGCCATCGACACCCTGATGCCGTTCGAAGCCACCAAGCGCCGCACGCTGATGACCACGCCGGCCACCAGCGCCGCCGCACGCGACGCCGCGCACGGCCTGTTCGCCAGCGACGGCGTGCCGGTGACGGTGATTCGCGATTCGGCCGGATTCGTCGCACAGCGCGTGATCAGCTGCATCGTCAACATCGCCAGCGACATCGCGCAGCAACGCATCGCCACCCCGACCGATATCGACCTGGCCGTGCACCTGGGCCTGGGCTATCCGAAGGGCCCGCTGGCACTCGGCGATACGATCGGCGCCGATCTGATCCTTGAAGTCCTCCGCAACCTGAACCGCCTGACCGGCGACATGCGCTACCGCCCGAGCCCGTGGCTGTGGCGCCGCGCCGGACTTGGCCTGTCGTTGCTGACCGAAGAAGCCTGACCCCACGCAGGCGCCCCGACGAGACACGGGGCGCCTTTTTCATTTCCGCCAGATCAAGAGGCTGCCGTGACCGCCCAACTACTTTCCGAACGCGTCGACTCGACGCTCGTACTGACCATCTCCAACCCCGAAGCGCGTAACGCGCTGCATCCGGACATCTACGCCGCTTCGGCGGAAGCGCTCGAAGTCGCCGCCCGCGATGATTCGATCCGCGCCGTGATCCTGACGGGTGCCGATGGCGTGTTCTGTGCCGGCGGCAATCTGAACCGGCTGCTCGGCAACCGTTCGCAGCCACCCTCGGTGCAGGCGGACAGCATCGAAGTCCTCAACCAGTGGATCGAGTCGTTCCACGCCTTCCCCAAGCCTATCATCGCGGCGGTCGAGGGCCCGGCCGCCGGCGCGGGATTCTCGCTGGTGCTGGCCTGCGATTTCGTCGTGGCCGCCAGCGATGCCAAGTTCGTGATGGCCTACGTCAAGGTCGGTCTGACGCCCGACGGTGGCGGCTCCTACGAGATCGCGCGCATGCTGCCGCGCCAGCTTGCCAGCGAGATCATGATGGAAGGCAAGCCGGTGGATCCGGCGCGCCTGGCGCACTTCGGCATCGTCAATCGCGTGGCGGCCCCGGGGCAGGCCCTGACTGAAGCGCTGCGCATCGCCGAAAACCTGGCCAAGGAATCGCCCAACGCGGTCAGCGGCATCAAGTCGCTGATCAACCACGCGGGCACCGCGACCCTGACCGAGCACCTGGCCGCCGAACGCGACAGCTTCGTGGCCGCACTGCATCACAAGGACGGTGGAGAAGGCATCAGCGCGTTCCTTGAGAAGCGCAAGCCAAACTACCGCTAAGCCCCCGAGAAGACACAACACATAAGGACACCCGGAGACAGCATGAGCACCAACGTATCGCACTTTGAAGGCACCCGCCCCGTGGCCGACCAGCAGCGTTTCGACGTCGGCGCCCTCGAATCCTGGATGCGGGAGCATGTGGACGGCTTCGCGGGCCCGCTGACCGTGGAGCAGTTCAAGGGCGGCCAGTCAAACCCGACTTTCAAGCTGATCACACCGGGCCAGACCTACGTCATGCGTGCCAAGCCGGGGCCGAAGGCGAAACTGCTGCCCTCCGCGCACGCCATCGAGCGCGAGTATCGCGTGATGGCGGCGCTGGCCGGCACCGACGTGCCCGTGGCCCGCATGTTCGCGCTGTGCGAGGACGAAGAGGTGATCGGCCGCGCGTTCTACATCATGGAGTTCGTCGGTGGCCGCGTGCTGTGGGACCAGTCCCTGCCGGACATGACCAAGTCCGAACGCGGTGCGATCTATGACGAAATGAACCGCGTCATCGCCGCGCTGCATACGGTGGACTACAAGGCGATCGGGCTGGCCGACTACGGCAAGCCGGGCAACTACTTCCAGCGTCAGATCGAACGCTGGACCAAGCAGTACAAGCTGTCGGAAACCGAGTCGATCCCGGCCATGGACCAGTTGATGGCCTGGCTGCCGGACCATATTCCGCAGGAGGATGTGGACCTGACCAGCATCGTCCACGGCGACTACCGCCTGGACAACCTGATGTTCCACCCGACCGAGCCCAAGGTGCTGGCGGTGCTGGACTGGGAACTGTCCACGCTGGGCCATCCGATGGCCGACTTCGGCTACCACTGCATGAGCTGGCATATCCAGCCGGGCCAGTTCCGCGGCATCGCCGGGCTCGACTACCAGGCACTTGGCATCCCTGACGAGGCCGCCTATCGCCGCCTGTACGAGCAGCGCACGGGCCGCCAGATCACGGGCGACTGGAATTTCTATCTGGCGTTCAGCATGTTCCGCATCGCCGGCATCCTGCAGGGCATCATGAAGCGCGTGGTCGATGGCACCGCATCGTCGGCACAGGCCACGGACGCCGGCAAGCGCGCCCGACCGATGGCCGAGATGGGTTGGGCCTACGCGCAGAAGTCGGGCGCCTGATGGCGGCCTGCACATCGGCCACAAGTGTTCAAGAACATAGGAAACACTTGATCCGATGCGCATCCGGGGCCCCTCTTCCTTCGGTACAAGAGGGGCCAGCCCGGGAAAAACCAGTGCGTGAAGCAGCGCCGAAGTCATCCGACGACTGAGTACGCAGCCCGTCGCCTAGCCGCTTCGAGGCCGAAAATCCGGCCCATCTCCGTATTTTCCTGATAGACCCTCACCAGAATCCTGTCTACACTTGGCTCTAGTTGTACGACATCTTATGATAAGTGTTGACTGGAGACACAGCATGACCTCTCGCCGCCAATTCCTTGGCCAGGCTTCGGGCCTGGCCGCCCTTGGCACCCTCGGTACCACTGGCATCCTCGCCCCCACCTCCGCCTGGGCCGAGGACAAGTGGCCTAGCCGGCCAATCCGGCTGGTGGTGCCTTACCCGGCCGGCGGCTCGTCGGACATCATCGCGCGCCTGATCAGCAAGCAACTCGGCGAGGCACTGGGCCAGCCGATCGTGGTCGACAACCGTCCTGGCGCCAATGGCAATATCGGCGCGGCGATGGTCGCGCAGGCCGGCACGGACAACCACACGCTGCTGCTGTGCGATGTCGGCGCGCTGGCGATCAGCCCGTCGGTCTACACGAAACTCACCTTCGATCCGAACAAGGACCTCAAGGGCGTGGCCATGCTGGCCTACTCCCCGCACCTTCTGGTCGTACACCCATCCGTGCAGGTCAGCAATCTCAAGGAACTGGTTGCCCTATCGCACAAGCAGACCCTGAACTTCGCGGTCACGGCGATCGGCAGCGCGCCGCACCTGGCCGGCGTGGCCGTGCAGCAGGCCACCGGCGCGGCGTGGCAATACGTGCCCTACAAGGGCGGATCGCAGGCCATTTCCGATACCGTAGGTGGCACCGCGCAGGTGCTGATGAACGGGATGCTGGCCACCTGGCCGCAGGTGCAGGCCGGCAAACTCAAGCTGCTGGCGGTGTCGAAACGCTCGCGCATGGCCCTGGTCAGCCAGACGCCCACCATCGCCGAGAGCGGCGTGGCGAATTTCGAGTCGGGAACGTGGCAAGGCGTGATGGCGCCAGTCGGAATGCCGGATGCCATCGTCTCGCGGATCAATGCCGAGCTGATCCGCATCATCCGCACACCGGAGATCCGCGCCCAACTGGCCGGGCAAGGCGCCGAAGTCGTGACCATGTCGCCGGCCGAGACCGGCAAGTGGTTCGGGACGGAGGAAAAGCGCTGGGCACAGGTGGTGAAGGCGGCCGGGGTGAAGCTGGACGCCTGATTACCGCGAAAGGCTTATGCATGAAGAACGGGCGCGATATTCGCGCCCGTTCTTCATTGGGCAGTCATGACAGGAACCTGAAGCGCCAGCGTTGTTCCCCGGCCCCTCACCCGCGCGGGACAGGGGCGCATCCGCGACGCACTCAATCGCCCAGCGCCACGCCCTCACGCCGTGGATCAGCGCCGCCAGCCCAGACTGGCCGACCATTCGGGCCCGCCTTGCGCATGATCGCCTGCGTGCCGCTGGTCATCTCGATCTCGGCCACCTGATGGCCCTGATCCTTGAGCGCCTGCACCAGTTGAGGCGTCACCAGCCCGCGCTCGACCTCCGTCGGGCCGTTACGGCTACCGAAGTTCGCCATGCTCACGGCCTGCTGCACGTCCATGTTCCAGTCGAGCAGGCCGACCAGCGTCTTCGAGACATACTCGATGATCTGCGAACCGCCCGGAGAGCCAAGCGCCGCCACTAGCCTGCCACTCTTGCGGTCAAACACCAGCGTCGGCGCCATCGACGAGCGCGGCCGCTTGCCAGCCTGTACGCGATTGGCCACAGGCTTGCCGTTCTCGGTCGGGTTGAACGAGAAGTCGGTCAGCTGGTTGTTCAGCATGAAGCCGCGCACCATGATGTGCGAGCCGAAGTACGACTCGACCGTCGTGGTCATCGACAACGCGCCACCACGGTCATCCACCGCCGCCACCTGCGACGTGGAAATGCGCGGTGGCGAGCGGTCAGGCGCGAAGGCAACGTTGACCCCGGGCGGCGTGCCCGGTTCGGCCTTGCCCATACTCTTCTCGCCAATCAGTTCGGCACGCTCGGCCAGGTATTGCGGATTCACGAGCGCGCTCACGTCTACCGGCACGTAATCGGCATCGGCCACGTAGAGCCCACGGTCCGCGTAGGCCAGACGGTCAGCCTCCGAGATGGCGTGCACCGCCAGCGGATTGGCCTCGAACCCCGCCGGCGTGTTGACCTGGGTCGGCTTGAGCTTTGCCAGCGCATAGCGGGGATCGCGCTTTTCGAGTGCTTCGAGGTTGCCGAGAATCTGCGCGATCGCGATGCCACCCGACGAAGGCGGCGGCATCCCGCAGACCTTCCAGGCCTTGTAGTTCGTGCAGACCGGCGGGCGCTCCTTGGCCTTGTACCCCTTCAGATCGGCCACGGACAAGCTGCCAGGATTCGCATGAGCGTTGACCTTGGCCACGATGTCATGCGCGATGGGGCCGTTGTAGAACACGTTCGGCCCGTGTCTGGCGATCTCCCTCAATGTCTGCGCGAGCTGCGGATTCCTGACCAGCGTGCCAACCGGCTTCGGCTTGCCCTGATCGTCGAGGAAATACGCCTTCATCTCGGGGGAGCCGGTCAGAAACTTGTCTGCGGCAACCTGCGTATAGAGGCGCGGCGAGATCGGAAAGCCCTTGTCGGCCAACGCGATGGCTGGCTCGAACAGGCGTGCCCACGGCAAGCGGCCGTGCTGGCGATGCGCGAGCTCCAGCGCGCGCAACACGCCCGGCACGCCGACCGAACGCCCACCGATCTGCCCTGCCGAGAACTCCATCGGCTTGCCATCGGCGCGCATGAACAGGTTCTCGGTGGCGCCGGCGGGCGCCGTTTCGCGGCCGTCGTAGGTCTGCACTCGCTTGCCGTCCCAGTACATGATGAAGGCGCCGCCACCGATCCCGGAAGCCTGTGGCTCGACCAGCGTCAGCACTGCCTGCATCGCCACGGCGGCATCGATGGCCGACCCGCCAGCACGCAGCACTTCGCGACCTGCCTCCGTGGCCAGTGGATTCGCGGCCGCGGCCATATGCTTCTGCGCGTAGGTCGTGGTCATCCCCGGGCGGTAGCCCGAGGCAACTTCGGCGGCGGGCGGCAACCCGGCTGACGCCACGGCCCCGGTAGACGCCGGCACCGTCCCCGTCCCCGTGGCCGGGCCGGTCGATGCGGCGGACGTCCCCGCCTCCTTGTCCACCGTGCCGCAGCCTGAAAGCGATGCGGCCAGCAGGGAAACCATCGCCCCGGCCAGCGCGCCGCGCCAGTGCCGGCTCGCGGCACGCTGCGAGACAGATTGCTCGGAAGATCCTGTTGAAGTCGCTATGAGTGTGTCAGCCATGCCGTCCCTCCTGTCGAGAAGATCCGGCGATTCTTGGCGATCACACCCGCCGGTGAAATCGGCGTTTGTCTGACAACGTTAACCCGGGGTTACTCGGCAGCCGACGTGACATCCGTCATGCCACTGCCGAGCGATTCCATCACCGTCATCAGCTGCTCGCGCAGCCAGCGGTTCGCGCCGTCGTTCTCGCCGCCCGCGTGCCAGTACAGATGCAGTTCGAGCGACGGCACCTTGAACGGCAGCGACAGCAGGCGGTTGGCATAGGGCTCGTTGGCGATGCGCGCGTAGCGCAGCGGCAGCGTAGCCAGCAGATCGGTGCAACTGACCACCCGGCACGCGGCGGCATAGTGCTGGCAACGCAGGCGCACCCGCCGCGTCAGGCCCATGCGATGCAGCGCCTGGTCCTCCAGCCCCGCGCCTCGTCGCCGCGAGGACACGTGCACGTGCTCGGCCGCGAGATAGCGCTCGAGCGTCAGTTCCTTCTTGACCAGCGGATGATCGCGCCGCGCCAGCACCACCATCGGATCGGACATGAACGCGGCGTGATGGATCGCCGGCGATACCGGCAGCAGGATGTCGATCGCGGCATCCAGCGTGCCGGCCAGCAGTTCGGACTCCATCTCGCGCCGGTCGAAGCGAATCGCCGCAATCTCCACGTGCGGCGCCATCGCGGTCACGCGCGCCATCAGCGGCGGCAGCAGCGTGGATTCGAGCGCGTCGCGCATGCCGATGGTGAACCGGCGCGTGGTGTTGGTGGGATCGAAATGCGGCGTGTCCTGCAGCGTCCGCGCGAAGGACTGCAACGCCCCGCGCACCTCCCCGGCCAACGAACGGGCCAGCGGCGTCGGCGCCATGCCCTGCCCCCGGCGCTCGAACAGCGGATCGTCGAACAGCGTGCGCAGACGGCCCAGCGCGTGGCTCACGGCCGGCTGCGTCAGGTTCAACTGGCGCGCGGCAGCGGTGATGCTCCCCTCGCTGTAGATGGCGTCGAATACTACGAAGAGATTGAGATCGATCCGGCTGAGCTGCATGGCACCTTCCTGCGCGAATGCTTGACTGGCACGAGACGCACGCCAGATCGCGCAGCGGGCATTGGGCATTGGGGCCAGCCGGCAACCGATCGACACGACGTCAGTTTGTAGTGAATGCATTCTGTCACGGAATGCAGGATATTGATACTGACCAATCCAGAAAATTCATTTTTCTTATTGATCAGGTTCCGCTAGAGTAACCAACGTCGGCACACCGTGCCTGGTACCACACCCAAAAGGTAACCGAGGAGACCTCATGCAATTCGAGTACACGCCCAAGGTCAAGGAAATGCAGGCCAGGCTGCTGGCGTTCTTCGACCAGCACATTTACCCCAACGAGAAGCGCTTCTACGCCGAGATCCAGGCCAATCGCGCGGCCGGCAACGCGTGGATTCCGACCAAGGTGATCGAGGAACTGAAGCCGCTGGCGCGTGAAGCCGGGCTCTGGAACCTGTTCCTGCCGCGTTCGAAGCGCGCGCCGGAAGGCCTGTCGAACCTCGAATACGCGCCGATGTGCGAAATCATGGGCCGTGTGCCCTGGTCGGCCGAGGTGTTCAACTGCGCCGCGCCCGATACCGGCAACATGGAAACGCTCGAGCGCTACGCCTCGGAAGAACTGAAGGACGAGTGGCTGGAGCCCCTGCTGCGTGGCGAGATCCGCTCGGCGTTCCTGATGACCGAGCCGGCCGTGGCCTCGTCCGATGCCACGAACATCGAGTGCCGCATCGAACGCGATGGCGACCACTACGTGATCAACGGCACCAAGTGGTGGTCGTCGGGCGCCGGCGATCCCCGCTGCAAGGTCTACATCGTGATGGGCAAGACCGATCCGAATGCTGGCCGTCATGAGCAGCAGTCGATGGTCGTGGTGCCGGCCGATACCCCGGGCATCACCATCAAGCGTTTCCTGCCGGTGTTCGGCTACGACGACGCGCCGCACGGCCACATGGAAATCGAACTGAAGAATGTGCGCGTGCCCGTCAGCAACATCCTGTTGGGCGAAGGCCGCGGCTTCGAGATCGCCCAGGGCCGCCTCGGCCCGGGCCGTATCCACCACTGCATGCGCAGCATCGGCGTGGCGGAACGCGCGCTGGAACTGATGTGCAAGCGCAGTCTGGAGCGTGTGGCATTCGGCAAGCAGATCGCCCGCCAGGGCGTGACGCAGGAACGCATCGCCGAAGCCCGCTGCGACATCGAGATGGCGCGCCTGCTGACGCTGAAGGCCGCGTACATGATGGACACGGTCGGCAACAAGATTGCCAAGGCCGAGATTGCGATGATCAAGGTGGTGGCGCCGAACGTGGCCCTGCGCGTGATCGACTGGGCCATCCAGGTGCACGGCGCCGCGGGTGTGTCGGGCGACTTCCCGCTGGCCAACTGGTGGGCGCACCAGCGCACGCTGCGTCTGGCCGATGGTCCGGACGAGGTACACCGCAATGCGATCGCCAAGCTGGAACTGGCCAAGCACATGAAGCTGAACCCGGACAGCATCCAGATGCCGATCACGCGCGGCTCGTGATGCGCTGCTGCTGAAACAGGAAAGCCCGACAGGTCACTGTCGGGCTTTTTTTCTTGCCGGGCGTGACACCGAAGTGCCATCCCACGAACAGATCATCCATGCCCAACAGGGTTATTTCTTTCGTGCTCTAATGCCCCGGCGAATCTTCCACGGAGACAGTTGCAGATGATCGACGCCTACACCTGGCCCACACCGAACGGCCATAAAGTCCACATCATGCTCGAGGAGTGCGGCCTCGAGTACAGGGTCCATCCGATCAACATCGGCGCCGGCGACCAGTTCGGCGAGGACTTTCTCAAGATCAGCCCGAACAACAAGATCCCGGCGATCGTCGACACCGACGGCCCGGACGGCCAGCCGATCTCGCTGTTCGAATCGGGTGCGATCCTGCTGTACCTGGCGGGCAAGACCGGCAAGTTCCTGCCCGAGGACGTGCGCGGCAAGTACGAGGCGCTGCAGTGGCTGATGTTCCAGATGGGAGGTGTCGGCCCGATGCTGGGTCAGGCGCACCACTTCCGCATCTACGCGCCGGAGAAGATCGAATACGCCGTCAATCGCTACACCAACGAGGCCAAGCGCCTCTACGGCGTGATCGACAAGCAGTTGTCGACGCACAAGTATCTGGCAGGCGACACCTACACCGTGGCCGATATCGCGACGTTCCCGTGGCTGCGTAGCTGGCAGAACCAGGGCGTGGAATTGGACGACTATCCGCACCTGAAGCGCTGGTTCAACGACATTGCGGAACGCCCGGCGGTCAAGCGCGGCGTCGAGGTCCTGGCCAGCGCACGCAAGCCGCTGCAGGGCGACAAGGAGCGCGAGGTCCTGTTCGGCGCCACGCAATACCAGCGCCGCTAATGCCGGCGTCAGGCGGCCTGTCGTTCGCCCTGCGGGGCGTATGCGCCTGACGGTGCCGATGCCGGTGCCGGTGCCGACTGCATGCAGCAGAGCAGCCCGGCACCGGACAGCATCGCATCGATGCAGTAGTCGTCATCAGGCTCTGGCGCGAAGGCCATGCCCGGTTGAAGGTAGGTCGATTGAACTTCGCCGCCGCTCGCCCCGCCCCGCCATTGCAGGTTGAGCACGCCCCGATGGCAGACACCCCAGACCAGCCCGCGCGCGTGAAGATGCTGCGCCCACTCGGCCTCGCCCGCATCGATCGCAATGAATTCGGCGGCGCCGGCATTGCAGTGCCCGGCCTCGCCGGCTTGTGGGATGGCGCGAACAAGCACGCTGTCGACCACGGCCTGTAACTCGACCGCCTGGTGCACTTTGGGGGTATGAATATCACCGCAGGCCAGCACCGCGCGCTCATCATCGCCATCGAGCACGCGCAGGCCGCCTTGCAGGCAAGCCCACCATTCCGGGTGCCCGGCTACCGTGACCGGATAGCGATCACCGGCATGCAGATGGATGTAATCGCACGAATGACCGAGCCCTGCCGTTGTCGGAATGACACATAAGCAGTGACCGAAACCGTTTGTCGTGGCAGTCTTCAGGTGCGGCAGATCGCCGCGCTGGTGAGGATGGAAGAACGTGTAGATCCGCATGGCATTCCCTCTGAACGGAGTCTGGGACGCGAGTGGTCCCTGAATGCGCAACGGCGGTACGACGCGGCTTTCCGCCCGATCGCCAATGCGCTACTGCCCCGTTTCGGCACGGCGTGAAACCGTCCGGTCCATGCGATCGGCGCCGCACCCTTGAGTGGGCGCATCCCTTGAAATGCAGATCTGGCACCGATAGAACGACGAACTATAAGTTGTCGTGATCGACAGGTCAAACCCTTTAGCCTCGGGCGACGTAGCGACCTAATATCCACAATGCACCTTATGACCGGGGATCCACTCAAGCTGTTCGGGCGGCATCTGACCTGGTTGCGCAAGCAGCGCGGCTGGTCTCAGGAAGCGCTGTCGCTCGAAAGCGGACTCGCGCGATCGTACCTCAGCGGAATCGAACGCGGCACGCGCAATGTTGCGCTGTACAACATCTGCACGCTTGCCGACACGCTGGGTGTCGCGCCGAGTGTGATGCTGGATTTCTCCAGTCATTGCGCGGACGCGCCGGTCGAGCCGGCACGCGCGCCATTCAACCCGGAGATATCGCCAGCGGTACAGGCCACGCTGCGCTATATGACGGAACTCAGCGACACTGACCGCGATGTCGTGGCTGGCGTGGCAAGAGCGCTCGCGCGAAAACAATTGCGCAAGATCGCCTAGCCAGCAGCGCGAAGGGATGAGGGGAGGAGCCGCCTAGCTACACGGCTACACGGCTACACGTCGAGCATGCCCTGCCGCTCGATGAACGCAATCACCTGATCAAGTCCCTGCCCCGACTTCACGCTGCCCATCACAAAGGGCCGCTCGCCGCGCATCTTGCGGGCGTCGCTCTCCATGATCTCCAGTGACGCACCAACATAGGGCGCAAGATCGGTCTTGTTGATAACCAGCAGATCGGACTTCGTGATGCCCGGCCCGCCCTTGCGCGGGATTTTCTCGCCGCCCGCCACGTCGATCACATAGATCGTCAGGTCGGAAAGTTCCGGGCTGAACGTCGCAGCCAGATTGTCTCCGCCCGATTCGATGAACACCACATCGGCATCGGGAAACTTCGCCAGCATCCGATCGACGGCCTCGAGGTTGATCGAAGCGTCCTCGCGGATCGCGGTGTGAGGACACCCGCCCGTTTCCACACCCATGATCCGCTCGGCCGGCAGCGCGCCCGAGATCGTCAGCAGGCGCTGGTCTTCCTTCGTATAGATATCGTTGGTGATCGCCACCAGGTCATAGCGGTCGCGCATGGCCTTGCACAGCATCTCGAGCAGCGTGGTCTTGCCGGAGCCGACGGGGCCGCCCACGCCAACGCGCAACGGAGGATTTTTCTTGGTACGAGTCATGATCGGATCTCAGGATCGGAACAGCCGGGAGTACTGCGTCTCGTGACGCGCCGACAGTACGCCTAGCATCGGGGAGAACGTGGAAAGCAATGGTGGCACCGCATCGGCGCGGCACACTGCTTCATCGACGGTGCCGAGCACCGCCTGATGCAAGCCAAGCAGCATCTGCTGGCCCGCCACCTGGCCGAGCGGCACCGCCTTGATGGCGGCTGCCACCTGGTTTTCGGCCCAGTTGAAGAGATACGCGGCCAGGCCTTCACGCGCAGCGATACCTAGCGCCACGCACGCCGAGGTAAACGCCGTGGGCAGACAGACCGGCCGCATGTCGCGCAGCAGGTCGCGGGACGCATCGTCACCCCAACCCATCTGCGCGATCAGTTTCGCCAGCGACCAGCCCATCTGCTCGGTCTCGAGCCGCAGTTCGGATGTTTCCCGGGTGGCATGAAACCAGTCGTTCCATTGCCGCACGGCGGCGTGGTCCTGCGTCTGCCACGCGCGATGCAGCAGTAGCCAGACAGGCGCCTCGCATTGGGCCTGCACATGCAGGAGGTTGTCGCGAATCCAGCGTTCGGCAGTCGCCGCATCCCGCACCAACTCGCAATCGATGGCCGCCTCCAGTCCCTGCGAATAGCTGAAGCCGCCGATGGGGAGCGCCGGCGAGGCAAGGTGCAGCAGGGAGATGAGCTGGGGGAGCGCGGTCATGGGGATGGCTCTGCTGACGCTGTCAGGCGCAACTCAATGTTTGTGACCGCAATGCTCGTCATGCACGTGACCATGGTCATGGTCATGGTCATGGTCATGCGAGTGCGAGTGCGAGTGCGAGTGCGAGTGCGAGTGCCCATGATGCTCGTGGAACACTGCCTGCGCCGCCGCGTAATCCTCCGCGAACGTCGCATCATGCCCGTGCTTGTGGCCGCCGCCATAGGCGCCAGCCTCGGGCTCGAATGGCAGGTCCGCGCGCTCGGCTTGCACACCCAGTCGGGCCAGCATGTCGGCCAGCACAGGGTCATACTCCAGCCGCAGATAATCGCGCGCGACCTCCACCGGCGTGTGGCGATTGCCCAGGTGATAGGCTGCGCGCATCAGCGCCTGCGGGTCGGTCGCGGTGACCTGCAGCACCGACTCCGCCGCGGCCTGCACTTCCACGAAGGTACCGTCCTCTGCCACCAGAAGATCGCCGCCACGCAGCACGGTGCCGCGCGGCAGGAACAACGCAGCCTCGGCGCCGTTGTCGAGGATGGCGCGCAGGCGGCTCTTGCTGCGTTCGCCGAACGGCAGGACGAGCTTCGGCGCGCGGCGCACGAGTACCGGCGCGATGCCGTGCGGAGCGGGCAGGTGTTTGTCGATCTTGATCACGGGTCAGAACAGGAAATAGCGCTGCGCCATAGGCAGCACAGTGGCAGGTTCGCACGTCAGCAGCTGACCATCGGCTACCACCTGGTAAGTCTCCGGATCCACGGTGACGTGCGGCTGCCAGTCATTGTGCACCATGTCGCGTTTGCTGACGGTACGCGTGCCGCGCACTGCGGTGAGCGTCTTGGCCAGGCCATAGCGCTCGCCGACATTCGCCGCCAGCGCCGCCTGCGAGACGAAGGTGAGCGACGATCTCGGCAGCGCCCCACCGGCCGAAGCGAACATCGGACGATAGTGCACTGGCTGCGGGGTCGGGATCGAGGCATTCGGATCGCCCATCGCCGCCGCCGCGATCATGCCGCCCTTGAGAATCAGGCTCGGCTTCACGCCGAAGAAGGCCGGCTTCCAGAACACCAGATCCGCCCACTTGCCGACTTCGATCGACCCCACCTCGTGCGCGATACCGTGCGTGAGCGCCGGATTGATTGTGTACTTGGCGATATAGCGCTTGACGCGGAAGTTGTCGTGCCCGCCGCGCGCATCGTGTGGATCGCCGGGCAACTTGCCGCGCTGCGCGGCCATCTTGTGCGCGGTCTGCCACGTGCGAATGATCACCTCGCCCACGCGGCCCATGGCCTGCGAATCGCTCGAGATCATCGAGAACGCGCCCAGGTCATGCAGGATGTCCTCGGCCGCGATGGTCTCGCGACGGATACGCGACTCGGCGAACGCGATGTCCTCCGCAATGGCCGGATCCAGATGATGGCAGACCATCAGCATGTCCAGGTGCTCGTCCAGCGTGTTCACGGTGTACGGGCGCGTCGGATTGGTCGACGACGGCAGCACATTGGCCTCGCCGCAAACCTTGATGATGTCCGGCGCATGGCCGCCACCTGCGCCCTCGGTGTGATACGTATGGATCGTGCGGCCCTTGAACGCGGCTATCGTCGCCTCGACAAAGCCGCCTTCGTTAAGTGTATCGGTGTGGATCGCCACCTGCGTATCGGTGGCATCGGCCACGGACAGGCAGGTGTCGATCGCCTGCGGCGTGGTGCCCCAGTCCTCGTGCAGCTTCAAGCCAATGGCGCCCGCCTCCACCTGCTCGGTCAGCGGCGCCGCCAGGCTGGCGTTGCCCTTGCCGAGAAAGCCGATGTTCATCGGATACGCATCGGCCGCCTGCAGCATCCGCTCCATGTACCACGGACCCGGCGTCACGGTCGTCGCATAGGTGCCCGTCGCCGGCCCGGTGCCGCCGCCGATCATCGTCGTCACGCCGCTCATCAGCGCTTCTTCGATCTGCTGCGGGCAGATGAAGTGGATGTGCGTGTCGATGCCGCCAGCGGTGACAATCATCCCCTCGCCCGCGATGACCTCGGTACCCGGCCCGACGATGATCGTCACCCCCGGCTGGATATCCGGATTACCCGCCTTGCCGATTGCCGCGATGCGCCCGTGCTTCAGCCCGATATCGGCCTTCACGATGCCCCAGTGGTCGATGATCAGTGCGTTGGTGACCACCGTGTCGACGCAGTCCTTCGACATGCGCTGGCTCTGGCCCATGCCATCGCGAATCACCTTGCCGCCGCCGAACTTCACTTCCTCGCCGTAGATCGTGAAATCGCGCTCGACTTCGATCACAAGGTCCGTGTCGGCAAGGCGCAGCCTGTCGCCCGTGGTCGGGCCGAACATCTCGGCATAGGCCTGTCTGGAGATCTTCACGCTCATCAGAGTGCTCCCATGATTCTGCCGTTGAAACCATAGACGATGCGGTCACCGTCCAGCGCCACGAGTTGCACCGTGCGCGACTGCCCCGGCTCGAAGCGCACAGCCGTGCCGGCGGCGATATCGAGGCGATAGCCGCGCGCGGCCTCGCGGTCGAACGACAACGCGGCGTTGGTTTCGTAGAAATGGAAGTGCGAGCCGACCTGCACCGGCCGGTCGCCAGTGTTGGCCACGGTCACGGTGACCGTGGGACGCCCCGCATTCAGTTCGATCTCGCCGTCGAGCGGCATCAGTTCACCGGGAATCATCGCAAAAGCTCCTGGGGGGAAGATCAGGCGACCAGCAGGCCGACGCCGTACAGCGCCACCCCAGCGCCAGCCACGCGCGCCAGCCAGCCGGCGTGACGACGAAGGAACGCCCCCGCGCCGATGCCGAGCACGTGCAGTGTCATCGTGGCCACGGCAAAACCGCCCACATACGCCAGCACCGAGGGCAGTGCCGCAGCCGTGGCCGGCAACTCAGCACCGTGCGCATAGCCGTGAAACAGCGCGAAGCCGCCGACAATCGCCATGCCTGCCCATGCCGACAGACGCGCGCGTGCGGCTACCAGCAGTCCGATCACGAGCAGCGAGACGGCGATCATCGGCTCGACGGCCGGCAGCGTCACGCCAGCCAGACCGAGCGCGGCACCCACCAGCATCATTGCCACGAACGCGAGCGGCAAGCGCATCAGATCCATCTTCGATGTCTGACCGAAGGCGCTGCGCGGCGAACTTGCCAGCGCGCTCCACACGCCCACGGCGGCCATCGCCAGCAGGTGGTCGGCGCCCGTGAACGGGTGGGCCAGGCCGGCCCAGAGGCTGGCACCAACGGTGGCGGCGTCGTGGCCGGGATGCGCGAAGGCAGAGACGGAGGCCAGCGACATCGCTACGCCTGCAGTCAGGCGGGAACGGAGCATGCGGTGCATAGGGTTTTCCTCTTCTTGTGAATGGCTGCGACGGTGACGCGGATTCAGACGATCGGGTGGTGCACGGTGACCAGTTTGGTGCCGTCCGGGAACGTGGCTTCCACCTGAATCTCGGGGATCATTTCGGCCACGCCATCCATCACGTCCTCGCGTGCGAGCACGGTGGTTCCTTCGTGCATCAGTTCCGCCACGGTGCGGCCATCGCGCGCGCCTTCCATGATGGCGGCGGTGATCAGCGCCACCGCTTCCGGGTAGTTCAACTTGAGACCGCGCGCGCGACGGCGTTCGGCCAGTAGCGCGGCGGTGAAGATCAGCAGCTTGTCTTTCTCGCGCGGCGTCAGTTCCATGATCGGATTCCTTGTTGTTCGAGGTATTGGGTTCTCAGGTCGACCACAGGCGCAGCGGCCTTGCCGGCACGCCATGCATCGGCTGGCGCAGCACGGTCCACGCATCGATCATCAGGTGGCGCACCGCTTCCATATCGCTGCCAAGCACGCGCAGCAGCAGCATCGACTGCGCCGTGGTCGCGCCATGTCCAGCCAGGCAGGTCACGCCGGCGCGCAGATCGGCACGATATGGCAGACGCTCGGCCAGCGCTTCCGCCAGCTCCTGCGTGGCGCCCGGCCCGATCGCCCAGAGTGTGCCGAGGATATGCAGTCCATCCATGCCGGCCACGGCACCACGCAGCGGTGATGCGCCATCGAAATGCGATTGTTCGATCCACAGCGCGCGGTCCGGGTCACCCACGCGAGTGTCGAGCCATAACGCGCCGCTGGCCCATCGCTCGCCCGACGCCTGGCGACCCAGCACCACGGCGTCCCAGCCGATCGCGCTGCCACCGGGCGCCACCACCACATCCGTCGTGATCCGGGCACGGGCATCGTCGAACACGATGTTCTCCTGCGGCAGCCAGTCGAGCTTCCCGCCGGCTGCCACCTCGATCCGCACATGTTGCGCCGCATCGCGACCGAGCGACTTGTACCATTTGGTAGCACCCGGCGTGGCCAGCACGGCATGGGCGCCCGATGCCACGGCAATGTCGATGTCGAGACGATCGCCGCCCGCCACGCCGGCGGGCGGATGCAGCACCACCCCGTGGCAAATCTCCCCTTCGGGATAGAGCGGCTTCTGCACCCGCAGCGGCCCCTCGTGGCGCCGCTCGACCATGGCGGTCCGGCCGGCGCGCGCGGCAAAGCGCAGGCGCAGGCTGGCATGCCAGGCTGATGTCATGGCGAGTTGCGATGGAAAATCCGGATGGCGCATCGAAGATGGCAAGACGGTTCAGGCGGGGGCCGGTGCGCCAGATCATAGCGCGTGGCAGCCGTCACAGAAAGGTGCCCGGACAACCATCAGGGTCGTTCGAATGCACGCTCAAACCGCAATCAGCGCGCGCACGCCGTCCTGCTCCATCGTTGCCCCATCGCCCTTGGCCACGACCTCGCCACGACTCATCACCACGTAGTGGTCGGCCAGGTGCCGCGCGAACTCGTAGTACTGCTCCACCAGCAGCACGGTCATACCGAACTCGTCCACCAGCAACCGCAAGGCACGGCCAATATCCTGGATGATCGACGGCTGGATGCCCTCGGTCGGCTCGTCGAGAATCAGCAACTGCGGCTCGCTCATCAGCGCCCGGCCGATGGCCAGTTGCTGCTGCTGACCACCCGACAGATCGCCGCCACGGCGCTGGCGCATCGTGCGCAGCACAGGAAACAACTGATAGATGCGGTCGGGCACGCCCGATGGCCTCGCCCGGCTGGCGGCGCCGATCAGCAGGTTCTCCTCGACGGTCAGCCGAGGAAAGATCTCGCGGCCCTGCGGCACGTAGGCCAGCCCCGCCGAGACACGTTCGTAAGGCGCCTTCTTTTCCAGCGCCTTGCCGTCCCAGCTGATGCTGCCACTGCGCGTGGGCACCACGCCCATCAGGCACTTGAGCAGCGTGCTTTTCCCCACCCCATTGCGGCCCAGCAGCGTCGTCAGCTTGCCATGCGGCACCTCGAACGATACGTCGCGCAGGATATGGCTGCCGCCGTAGAACTGATTGATTGCGTTGACCTGCAGCATCGTTATCTTCCCAGGTAGGATTCGATCACGCGTTCGTCGCGCTTCACGGCGTCGAGCGTGCCTTCGGCCAGCAGGCTGCCTTCCGCCAGCACGGTCACCGTGCCAGCGTCACCGGCCAGCGCGGCGACGAATTCCATGTCGTGCTCGACCACCATCATCGAGCAGCTACCGCGCAGACTGTTGAGCAGCGCGGCTAGTTGCATGGTTTCCTCGTCGGTCATGCCGGCCACCGGTTCGTCGAGCAGCAGGAGCTGAGGCTGCTGCATCAGCAACATGCCGATCTCGAGCCGCTGCTTCTGGCCATGTGACAGCAAGCCCGCAGGCCGGTAGGCTTCGTCCTCGAGCCCGGTCAGCGCCAGCGTTTCCTCGATGCGGCGATGCCCCTCCAGCGTCAGCCGTGCACGCAGCGACGCCCACCAGCGCTTGTCGGCCTTCATCGCCAGTTCCAGGTTCTCCCAGACCGCGTGCTGCTCGAACACGGTCGGCTTCTGGAACTTGCGACCAATGCCGGTTTGCGCGATGCGCGGTTCGGTCAGCCGCATCAGGTCGATGGTCTGCCCCAGGAACACACGCCCGGTCACGTTGGCGTTGCGCGGCCCGGTCTTGCCGGTGATGACATCCATCATCGTGGTCTTGCCGGCGCCATTCGGGCCGATCACGCAGCGCAGTTCACCGTGATCGATCGACAACGACAGCTTGTTCAGCGCGCGAAAGCCGTCGAACTGCACGGTCAGGTCCTCGATGTAGAGGATCGGACCGTGCGTGGTGTCGATGACGCCGGGTTCGACGATCCGGCCCAGCCCGGTGGCGTCCCCGCTTTCCGCCTTGCCTTCACCCAGTACCGAATTCATGCCTTGCTCCCTTGCTGCGACGCCACCACCGCTTCCGCTTCATCGGCGGCTCCGGTTTCTACCTTCGAGGTGCGACGGTCACGCAGGCGTCGCCAGAGGCCCACCACGCCATCGGGCAGGTACAGCGTCACCAGCACGAACATCGCGCCGAGCAGGAATAGCCAGTACTCCGCGAAATAGGCCGTGAACATCGTCTTCGCGCCGTTGACCAGGAATGCCCCCACTACCGGCCCGATCAACGTGCCGCGCCCGCCGACGGCGACCCACACCGCCATTTCGATCGAGTTCGCGGGCGACATCTCGCTCGGGTTGATGATGCCGACCTGCGGCACGTACAGCGCTCCGGCAATGCCGCAAAGCACAGCCGAGAACGTCCACACGAAGAGCTTGTACCCGAGCGGGTTGTAGCCCGAGAACATCACGCGCATCTCCGCGTCGCGCACGGCGGTCACCACCCGGCCGAGCTTGGACGTGACGATGTAGCGGCAGGCCACGAATCCGGCCAGCAGTGCAAGGAACGTCAGCACGAACAGCGCGGCACGCGTCTGCGGCGCAGCCACGGCAAAACCGGCGATGCGCTTGAAGTCGGTAAAGCCGTTATTGCCGCCGAAGCCCGTTTCATTGCGGAAGAACAGCAGCATCGCGGCGTACGTCATAGCCTGCGTGATGATCGACAGGTACACGCCCTTGATGCGGGACCGGAACGCGAAGAAGCCAAACAGCCACGCCAGCACGCCCGGCACCAGTACCACCAGCAGCAATGCGTAGGGAAAGTGCTCGGTGCCATGCCAGAACCACGGCAGCTCCTTCCAGTCCAGGAACACCATGAAGTCGGGCAGATCGCTCTTGTAGACACCTTCGCGACCGATCGACCGCATCAGGTACATGCCCATCGCATACCCGCCCAGCGCGAAGAAAAGACCATGGCCGAGGCTCAGGATGCCGCAATAGCCCCACACCAGATCGAGCGCAATGGCCGCCAGCGCGAAGCACATGATCTTGCCGATCAACGTCAACGCATAGGCCGACAGATGCAGCGCGTGGCCTTCCGGCACGACCAGCGCGCAGACTGGCACGCCGATCGCCACGACCAGGGTCAGTACCGCCATCGCCATCCACATGCGCGTGGAGAACAGCGGCTGGCGTTCCGGCACGGATAGCGTGAATGACTTGCCGGGTTTCGAGGAAAAGCTGCTCATGTCAGGCCTCCGCGCTGCGCCCCTTGAGCGCGAAAAGTCCTTGTGGCCGCTTCTGGATAAACAGCACGATCAGCACGAGGACGAAGATCTTGGCCAGCACCGCGCCATAGAACGGCTCGATGAATTTGTTGATGATGCCGAGGCCGAACGCGCCCACGATCGTGCCCGCCAGCTGCCCGACGCCACCCAGCACCACCACCATGAACGAGTCGATGATGTAGGCTTGCCCCAGGTCCGGGCCCACGTTGCCGATCTGCGAGAGCGCGCAACCGCCGAGCCCGGCGATGCCGGCGCCAAATGCGAACGCGTAGCTGTCCACCTTCCACGTCCGCACGCCCACGCAGGCCGCCATCGTGCGGTTCTGCGTCGTGGCGCGCACGAACAGGCCCAGGCGCGTGCGATTCAGCACCGCCCATGCCACCGTCACCACGCCCAGCGCGAACAGGATGATGATGATGCGGTTGTACGGAATCACGAGCCCGGCGAGTACCTCGATGCCGCCGCTCATCCACGCGGGATTGGCCACTTCCACGTTCTGCGCGCCGAAGATCGTACGCACGGCCTGCATCATCAGCAGGCTGACACCGAACGTGGCCAGCAGCGTCTCCAGCGGGCGGCCATAGAGATGGCGCAGCACGATTCGCTCGAGCGCGAAACCAACGGCTCCGGCAGCCAGGAACGACACCGGCACGGCCGCTACGAGGTACCAGTCAAACGCATTGGGCGCGTAGGCACGGAACAGCGTCTGCACCACGTAGGTGGCATAGGCGCCGATCATCAGAAACTCGCCGTGCGCCATGTTGATGACGCCGATCAGCCCGTACGTGATCGCCAGACCCAGCGCCGCCAGCAGCAGCACGCTGCCAAGGCTCAGACCCGCGAACAGGTTGCCGAGCAGTTCGGCGCGGCGCTGTTCGGTACGCAACTGGTCAATGGCCACTTGCGCGGCCACACGCACGCCTTCGTCGGCCTCCTTGTACTTGCCGCCCGCGTCGCGCTCGACCAGCGGCATCAGCTTCTGGCGCGATTGCGGATTGCTGTCGTGGCCGAGGATGCGAATCGCCTCGATACGCGCGTCCCGGCCCGCCTCGGCACCTTGCGCGAGAACCGTGTTGGCCCAGATCACGTCGAGCCTCGCCCGCAGTCCGGCATCGGCCTCGGCCTTGCGCGCGGCCTCCACCGCCGCACGCGAAGCGTTCTCCGGCTGATCGAACAGCGTACTGATGGCCTGCGTGCGCACCGCGATGTCCGGTGACTGCAGCTCCAGGCTGCTCGCGGCACTATCGACGATGGCGCGCAGGCTGTTATTCAGCGTCAGCGATTCGAGCTCGTCCGCCTTCACGGTGACCGGCTTGCCGGTGACCGCGTCGACGGTCTTGTCGCCATCCTGGCGCACCATGCCGACGGAGGGCGCGTACTGCAGCGCGTCATCCTGCAAGGCCTTCAGGATCGGGCCGGCCTGCTCCGCCGGCGCCTGAGTGAGCTTGTTCAGCGCTGCGGTCTTGGCATCGTAGTCATCCTCGGCCAATGGCTTGAGGTCGGCCTGCGTCAGCGGCGTGGCGGCCCACAACGGTGCCGCGGCCAGCAGCAGCGCGGCGAGCATGACACGCAGCCATGTACGGATATTGGGTCGGTGCATTCAGGAGCCTGGTTCGCGCGATGGATCGCATCTTGGGGTTGTTGGCGTTCACCTGTGGTTTGCTCCCACTCCCGAGCACGGGAGTGGGAGCAACAGACCGTCAGTTGCCCGCCACCTTGTCCGCCTTGCCTTCATTGCCGGCGATGAACGGGCTCCACGGTTGCGCGCGGACCGGCTTCGGCGTCTTCCACACCACCGAGAACTGGCCGTCGCCCTTGACCTCGCCAATCATCACGGGCTTGTAGAGATGGTGGTTGTCACCCATCGTCAGCGTGAAGCCATCGGGCGCCTTGAAGGTCTGGCCGTACATCGCGGCACGCACCTTGTCCGGATCGGTGCTGCCTGCCTTCTTCACGGCCTGCGCCCACATATGGATGCCCACGTAGGTAGCTTCCATCGGGTCGTTGGTCACGCGCTTGTCGCCGCCCGGCAGGTTGTTGGCCTTGACCCACGCGGCCCACTGCTTCTTGAACGCTTCGTTCTCGGGGTTCTTGACCGACATGAAGTAGTTCCATGCAGCCAGATGGCCCACCAGCGGCTTGGTGTCGATGCCGCGCAGTTCTTCCTCGCCCACCGAGAAGGCCACCACCGGCACGTCCTTGGCCTTCAGGCCGGCGTTGCCGAGTTCCTTGTAGAACGGCACGTTCGAGTCGCCATTGATCGTGGAGATCACGGCGGTCTTGCCACCCTGCGAGAACTTCTTGATGTTGGCGACGATGGTCTGGTAGTCGCTATGACCGAACGGGGTGTAGACCTCTTCGATGTCCTTGTCTTCCACGCCCTTGCTCTTCAGGAACGCACGCAGGATCTTGTTGGTAGTGCGCGGATAGACGTAGTCGGTACCCAGCAGGAAGAAGCGCTTCGCGCCGCCGCCCTCCTTGCTCATCAGGTATTCCACTGCCGGGATCGCCTGCTGGTTGGGTGCCGCGCCCGTGTAGAACACGTTCTTCGACATCTCCTCACCTTCGTACTGCACCGGGTAGAACAGCAGCGCGTTGGTTTCCTCATAGACCGGGAGCACCGACTTGCGCGATACCGACGTCCAGCATCCGAACGTGACCGCCACCTTGTCCTTGGTGATGAGCTGACGCGCCTTCTCCGCGAAGAGTGGCCAGTTGGAAGCGGGGTCCACCACCACGGGCTCGAGCTTGCGGCCCAGCACGCCGCCGCTCTTGTTGATCTCGTCGATCGTCATCAGCGCCACGTCCTTGAGCGACGTTTCGGAGATGGCCATCGTGCCCGATAGCGAATGCAGGATGCCGACCTTGATCGGCTCCTTGGTCTGCGCCATCAGCGGGCTGGTACCGATCATCGCCGCGGCGGCCACCGCCGACAGCTTCAGCATGTCACGTCGTTTCATTGCAGCTCCCAGTTTGTCGTATGTGATTAGGGACTACGCACCCCGGAGAGCACATCTGCAACTAGCGTGCCAAGGGAAACACGCGTGACCGGGTCACCATTACGTGACAAATCGACGGGAGGGGGACCGTGCCGCACCACGCTGGTGCCGCCGGTGGGGCCGGAGGGAAATCCGCAGGCGCACCGCGAATGTGCAGCGCCGTTCGGGTGCGGACCGGCGTGAACCGGTGCAGCCGTGGCCGATGCCGGTGCGTTGCGCACCGTGGCCAATAAAAAACGGGGCCCGAAGGCCCCGTTTTTCAAACGACCGTATGAACCGTTACTTCATCCACGGCATCATGTTGGCGTTCATGTTGTGCATGATCCAGAGCGAACCGGCCAGCACAATGAACAGGATCAGTACCGTGAACAGCAGCGCCATCACGTTCCAGCGCTGACCGTTCGAACCATCCAGATGCAGGAAGTACTTCAGGTGCACGACGATCTGAACGGCCGCCATGCCCAGGATGATCCACAGCATGGTACCGCGTTCCATCGTGCCGTCCATGACGATCTTGAACGGAATCACGGTCAGGATCACCGCCAGCACGAAGCCAATCACATACGACTTGACGCTGCTGTGGCCATGCGACGCGCCGTGAGCGGCGGTCGAAGCGTGTTGCTGTGCCATTTACATTGCTCCCATCAGGTAGACCACGGTGAACACACCGATCCAGACCACGTCCAGGAAGTGCCAGAACAGGCTGAGGCAGTTCAGGCGCTTGGCCACGACCGGGGTCAGGCCCTTCTTCGACAGTTGCCACATCAGCACGAGCATCCACAGCATGCCGCTGGCAACGTGCAGACCGTGGGTACCCACGAGCGTGAAGAACGACGACAGGAACGCGCTGCGGCTCGGGCCGGCACCCTCGTGAATCAGGTGCGCGAACTCGTTGATTTCCATGCCCATGAACGCGGCGCCCAGCAGGAACGTCACGCCCAGCCAGAACATCACGCGGCCCTTCTGATGGTTCTGCATCGACACCATGGCAAAGCCGTAGGTGATCGACGAGAACAGCAGGATGGCGGTTTCCACGAGCACGTAGTTGAGCTCGAAGATCTCCTTGCCCGACGGGCCACCCGCCACTTCGCCGCGCAGGACGGCGAAGGCGGCGAACAGGCACGCGAACAAGATGCAGTCGCTCATCAGGTACAGCCAGAAACCGAAGACGGTGTTCTCGCTGGTGTCGTGATGCGCGTGGTCGTGCGCCTCGTCGTGCGAGTGCGCATGCGCGGGGGCTTTCGCCCCGAAGCGGTCAAGAACTTCTGTCGACATGGTTATCAGCCCTGGGCAGCAATGCGCTGCTGGTAGCGCGTTTCGATCTGCTCGACCTCGGAGGCCGGCACGTAGTAATCGATGTGGTCATCGTTGGCGCGGCGGATGAACGCCACGACCATGCCGATCAGGCCCACGGCGGCAAGCCACCAGATGTGCCACGTCAGCGCGAAGCCCAGCACCAGGCTGAATGCACCCATGTAGAAACCAGCCGCGGTGTTCTTCGGCATGTGAATCTGCTCGAAGCCATCCGTGCGGATCGTCTCGCCACGTGCCTTCATATCGGCAAACGCGTCCAGGTCACGCACCACCGGGGTGTGCGCGAAGTTGTAGAACGCCGGCGGCGACGAGGTTGCCCATTCCAGCGTGCGGCCACCCCACGGGTCGCCCGTCACGTCTGCCAGCTTCTTGCGGTCGCGGATCGACACGACGATCTGCAGCACCTGGAAGAAGATGCCCAGCGCCACGAACACCACGCCCACCACGGCCAGATGCAGCCACGGCGTCCAGGCCGGGTTGTCGGTGTGGTTCAGACGACGGGTCATGCCCATCAGGCCCAGCACGTACAGCGGCATGAAGGCGAAGTAGAAGCCCACCAGCCAGCACCAGAAGGCGCACTTGCCCAGACGCTCGTTCAGCTTGAAGCCGAAGGCCTTCGGCCACCAGTAGGTCACGCCGGCCAGGTAGCCAAACAGCACGCCGCCGATGATCACGTTGTGGAAGTGAGCAATCAGGAACAGGCTGTTGTGCAGCACGAAGTCAGCAGCCGGCACGGCCATCAGCACGCCGGTCATGCCACCGATCACGAACGTGATCATGAAGCCCAGCGTCCACAGCACCGGCGACGTGAATTGCACACGGCCACGGTACATCGTGAACAGCCAGTTGAAGATCTTCACGCCCGTCGGGATCGAGATGATCATCGTCGTGATGCCGAAGAACGCGTTCACGTTGGCGCCAGAGCCCATCGTGAAGAAGTGGTGCAGCCACACGATGAACGACAGCACCATGATCGCGCTGGTGGCATACACCATCCCCTTGTAACCGAACAGCTTCTTGCCCGAGAACGTAGAGATGATTTCCGAGAAGATACCGAACGCCGGCAGGATCAGGATGTAGACCTCGGGGTGGCCCCAGATCCAGATCAGGTTCACGTACATCATGGCGTTACCGCCGCCGTTGTTCGTGAAGAAGTGCATGTCGAAGTAGCGGTCCAGGCCCAGCAGTGCCAGCGACACCGTCAGCACCGGGAAGGCAGCCACGATCAGCACGTTGGTGCACAGGACCGTCCAGGTGAACACCGGCATGCGCATCAGCGTCATGCCCGGGGCGCGCATCTTCAGGATGGTCACCAGGAAGTTCACGCCGGTCAGCAATGTCCCTAGCCCTGATATCTGCAGCGACCAGAGGTAGTAGTCCACTCCCACGCCCGGGCTGTAGTCCAGACCCGACAACGGCGGATAGGCCAGCCAGCCGGTACGCGCGAATTCGCCAACGCCCAGCGAGACGTTCACGAGCATCGCGCCGGCCACGAACAGCCAGAAGCTCAGCGTGTTCAGGAACGGGAACGCCACGTCGCGTGCGCCGATCTGCAGGGGCACCACGAGGTTCATCAGCCCCGTCATCAGCGGCATGGCCACGAAGAAGATCATGATCACGCCGTGGGCCGTGAACACTTGGTCATAGTGCTCAGGCGGCAGGAAGCCGGTGGAGCCGTTGGTGGCAACCGCCAGCTGGGTACGCATCATGACGGCGTCGGCAAAGCCGCGCAGCAGCATGATCAGCGCCACCAGCGAGTACATCACGCCGATGCGCTTGTGATCGACCGAGGTAATCCACTCGGTCCACAGGTAGTCCCACTTCTTGAAGTACGTGATCGCACCGAGCAGCGCCAGCCCGCCAAGGGCCACGCAGCTCAGCGTGATCATGATGATCGGCTCATGAAACGGAATCGCCGACAAACTCAATTTGCCAAACATCATTGCTCCTAGATTTGCGCGCCCAGCGCCGGCTTGGCCGGCGTGGCCATGGACACCCGCTCTTCACCGAGCGTGTTACGCGACGTGCAGACCGGACCGCCATCAAAACCTTCGCGGGCCATTGCATGGCCGTCGCCGCCCATGTACTGATGCAGGATGCCGGTGTACAGACCGTCTTCGACCTTGCCGAAGTACGTCACCGGTTCCGCTTCGCTCGGCTTGGCCAGGACCTTGTAGTCCTCGGACGCGAGCTGCTTTTCGGACGCGCGCACCTTTTCCACCCACTTGTCGAACTCGAAATTCGACATGGCGATGGCCTTGAACTTCATGCCCGAGAAGCCGCCGCCACTGTAGTTGGCGGACATGCCGTCAAACGTGCCGGCTTCATTGGCGATGAGGTGCAGCTTGGTCTCCATCCCAGCCATGGCGTAAACCTGGCTACCCAGTTGCGGGATGAAGAACGAATTCATGATCGAATCCGACGTGATCTTGAAGTTCACCGGCGTGTTCACCGGCAGCGCGAGCTGGTTCACCGTCGCGATCTTCAGTTCCGGATAGATGAACAGCCATTTCCAGTTCATCGCCACGGCTTCCACGGTCACCGGCTTGACGTTCGACTCGAGCGGCTTGTACGGGTCGAGATCGTGCGACGACTTCCAGGTGATGATGCCCAGCGCGATGATGATCAGGCAGGGGATCAGCCAAACCACCACTTCGATGCGGGTGGAGTGCGACCAGTTCGGATCGTATTCAGCAGACGTGTTGCTGGCGCGATACTTCCACGCAAACACGAGCGTCAGGATGATGACCGGTACGACGACCAGCAGCATCAGCCAGGTGGCGATCAGGATGATGCCCTTGATGTCGACGCCGACTTGCCCTTTCGGGTTCATCAGCGCGAAGTCGCAGCCGGCCAACAGGAGCAGGCCAAGGCAAGGCAGGTACCGCATCAGGGGCGGCATTTTTGGTTTCTTCATGTCACGACGGTCTGGTTGCGCCACGCCTGTGCACAAGCGTGGCACCGCCTACCTGCTGCACGTGGCAACTGGCTGGCTGGGCTGGGGAAAACCGGAGGACGTGTCCAAAGCTGGCGCTGCGAAATGGGCGATGCAAACGCCTGCGGACCATGCGGCCGGGCAACGCCATGAACGCGGCTTGGACAGCAACTGACGACTGCGTGCGCGCGCCTGAGGGGGCGGGTGCGTGCGCTGAGGTGACCGACTGCCTGAACTGCGTCTGTCCCGGTTCGGAACTGCCACCGGAACGAGCGTTGTGTCACGATGTTCACGCCATATCCACTTGCTTCAACCGCCTCACCAGCGCAGTGAGAACGGTCTCCGAGCGGATATCGCATTACATAAAACATCGTGGGCGGGACTGTACCGCAACGCAACATTACGGGTAAACCCAGACACAACAGAAACACTGTTCTTTTAATCGGACAATTCCTTGACCTGTCGCAACGGGGTAACAGTCATCTCGTGGTTGCTTGTTTTTCCACGATTTCGCTGGACAAACGACAAGGGCCGCGATCTCGCGGCCCTCATTGTCGAGCGACAGTACTGACGAATCGGATACGTCAGGAGTAGCGTCGGCTGATCGATTCTGCCACGCAGACCGGTCGATCCGCACCTTCCCGCTCGATCGTCACCTCCCAGGTGGACTGCGCACCGACCAGGCCATTCGGCAGCGGGTCCAGCCGCTCGACCTTGAGCAGCTTCACGCGTCCTCGCAGACGGCTGCCCACCGGCACCGGCGATGTGAAACGAACGCGATTCAGACCATAGTTGACACCCATCTTGACGCCTTCCATGTGGATCGCGTTCTGCATGAGCTGGGGCAGCAGCGAAAGGGTCAGGAAGCCGTGCGCGATCGGTGCGCCGAACGGCGACTCACGCTTGGCGCGCTCGACGTCGATATGGATCCACTGGTGATCGCCCGTGGCCTCGGCAAACAGGTTCACCTGCTGCTGCGTGATTTCGATCCAGTCGCTGACAGCCACTTCCTCGCCCTGCAGCGACTCCAGTTCTTCCAACGATGCGATGGTACGCATGGTGCTTGTCTCCTTGTCGTTCTTGTCGTTCTTTTCTGGTTGGGTAGCCCTTCCCTCTCCCACGCGCGGCAGAGGGCAATGAACAAACGGCGTGCGTCAGGCCGGGCGGCGCTTGTACATCCCCATGCCCTTGACCGTGCACACAACCTCGCCCTTCTGGTTGCTAGCCACCCACTGGGTCATCACCACGCCGCGGTCAGGCTTGGAGCTCGACGGACGCACGTCCAGAACTCTCAGCACGGCAGTCAGGGTGTCACCGGCATAGACCGGCTTGATCCAGCGGACTTCATCCACGCCGGGCGACCCCATGCTTGTGGAGCGATCCCCCATCGACAGCACCAGCAGACGCATGATGATGCCGCAGGTCATCCAGCCGCTGGAAATCAGCCCACCGTAGATGCTCTGCTCCGCCGCGGCCTTGTCGACGTGAAACGGTTGCGGGTCGTACTGGCGTGCGAAGCTGATGATCTCCTCTTCGGTGACCGTATAGCTCCCGAGTGGGTGCTCGCTGCCGACAACGTAATCCTCGAAATACATCTTGGACATCAAGTCCTCCAATGAAAAAACCGCGCTCGGGGTCACCGGCGCGGTTTGAACACTTACGCAATACTCAGGCAGCTTCCTGGAAGCCGGGCTGGCTGGCGAAGCGGCCCAGATGGTGGTCCACATCGCCGAAGGTCGTATTGATCAGCGTGAGGCGCTTGAACATGTGCGCGGCCGGCAGTTCGTCGGTCACACCCATGCCACCGTGGATCTGCACGGCTTCCTGGCCCACCGCGCGGGCTGCCACGCCGACGCGCGCCTTGGCGGCGGACACGTAGCGGCGGCGCTCCTCGGGGCTGGCCTCGTCGAAGCGCGCCGCGGCCAGCAGCGTGATCGAACGCGACTGCTCCGCGTGGATCATCATTTCGACCATGCGGTGCTGCAGCGCCTGGAAGCGCGCGATGGCCACGCCGAACTGCTGGCGGGTCTTCGCGTACTCGAGCGTGGCGGCGTTGAGCGTATCCATGACACCAACGGCTTCGGCGCACAGCAGCACGGCGGCGTAGTCGGCGGTGGCCTCGAGCACATCCCAGCCCTTGCCTTCCGTGCCGATCAGCGTGGCCGGTGCGTCCTGGAACGTCACGTCGGCCGCGTGGAGGTTGTCGATCGTGCGGTAGTCCTTGACGCTGACACCGGCACCCTTGGTATCGACCAGGAACAGCGAGATGCCGTCACGGTCCGACTGGGCGCCACTGGTGCGTGCCGACACCACGAGCTTGTCAGCCTGGGCGCCGTGGGTCACCACGACCTTGCGACCGTTGAGCTTGCCGCCCTTGGCCGTCACGGTCACGTTGTTCAGTTCATGGCGTGCCTGCTGCTCATTGAACGCCGTGGCCAGCTTCAGTTCGCCACCAGCCACCTGCTCGAGCAGCGCTTCCTGGCCACCGGCCAGCTTGAGCGCCTGCGCGGCCACCACCGTCGCGAAGTACGGCTCCACCACCAGGCCGCGGCCCAGTTCCTGCTGCACCACCATCATGTCGACAGCCGTACCGGAGAAACCACCTTGCGCCTCGGGCACCGGCAGCGCGGTCAGGCCGAGTTCGACCAGACCGCCCCAGGCCTGCTCGCCGTAGCCATTCGCGCCCTTGATGTTCTTCTTGCGCGATTCGAAGTCGTAGCTCTTCTCGACAAAACGGCGAATCGCGTCGGCCAGTTGCTTCTGTTCGTCGCTGAGATTGAAGTTCATGTTGCGTGTCTCCTCACAGCCCCAGAATCATCTGGCTGATGATGTTCTTTTGGATTTCGTTCGAACCGCCGTAGATGGAGGTCTTGCGATAGTTGAAGTAGTACGCGGCCAGCGGGGCGGCGTCGTCATAGCCGGTCACGGCGTGCTCGTGTTCGCACTCCAGGTACGCCGGATCGAACGGCTGGGCGTACGGGCCGACCGCTTCGACCATCAGTTCGGTCAGCATCTGCTGGATCTCGGTGCCCTTGATCTTGAGCATCGATGCCTCGGGGCCGGGGCCCTTGCCAGCGGCTTCGCTCGACACCACGCGCAGCACGGTGATCTCCAGCGCCATCAGTTCGATTTCCAGCGCGGCAACCTTGGCGCCAAACACCGGATCCTCGAGCAGCGGCTTGCCGTTCTTCTGCTGCTGGCGGGCAACGCGCTTCAGGAAGCCCAGTTCGCGCTTGGAGTTACCCACGCGCGCAATGCCGGTACGCTCATGGCCGAGCAGGTACTTGGCATAGGTCCAGCCACGGTTTTCCTCGCCGACGCGGTTTTCGACCGGCACCTTGACGTTGTCGAAGAAGACTTCGTTCACTTCATGCTCTTCGTCGAGCATGATGATCGGGCGCACGGTAATGCCCGGCGTCTTCATGTCGATCAGCAGGAACGAAATGCCCTCTTGCTTCTTGGCCTCGGGGTCAGTGCGCACCAGGCAGAAGATCATGTCGGCGTGCTGGCCGAGCGTGGTCCAGGTCTTCTGGCCGTTGACGATGTAGTGCTTGCCATCCGACGTCAGCTCGGCACGGGTCTTCAGCGAAGCCAGATCCGAACCCGAACCCGGCTCCGAATAGCCCTGGCACCACCAGTCGGTGCAGTCGAGGATACGCGGCAGGTAGTACGACTTCTGCTCTGCATTGCCGTACTTCATGATCACGGGCGCGACCATCGCCACGCCGAACGGCAGCACGCCAGGCGCGCCGACGCGGGCATTTTCCTCGTCCCAGATGTGGCGTTGCGTGGCGTTCCAGCCCGTGCCACCGAACTCGACCGGCCAGTGCGGCGCGGACCAGCCCTTGCCAGCCAGGATCTTGTGCCAGCGCACCAGATCGTCGCGGTTGGGGCGGCGGTGGTTGAGTACCTTTTCGCGGATTTCCGCCGGCAGGTTGGCTTCGAGCCAGCTACGCACTTCCTGACGGAAGGCGATGTCGGCCGCCGAGTAATTGAGATCCATGCCCGTCTCCATTGGTGGTGCCGGCGGGCGCCGGCCGTTTGTTTTACCTCGCGCATCACTGCGCGAGGTAAACCGGGCACAGGATGCTTGTTCAGTGGGCCGTCTGCTTCAGCGCATCCGGCACGATGAGCGGAAAGGTCTCGATGCCTTCGTCGGCCAGCGCCTGCACGTCTTCCGGCGTTGCCGAACCGCGGATACCGCGCTCCGGCGCTTCCTCGTAGTGCATGCGCCGCGCTTCCTCGGCGAAACGTTCTCCCACGTCCTCGGTCTGCGCCAGTACCTGCCTGACTGCCTTCAGATAGTGGGCCTGCAGCGCCTGCATCATCTGCTGCGCGTCGGCCTTGCCTTCCTCGGCATTCCGGACCTGCGCCTGCGCCGGCTTGGCGGTGGCACCCGAAAGATTCAGGCGCGGCGCGCTGGGCAGGCGGGAGACGGCATGGTCACCACAGACCGGGCATTGGACGAGGTCACGCGAAATCTGCGATTGCGCATCTTCCTCCGAGGCAAACCAACCCTCGAAACGATGGTCTTGCGCACAGCGCAGGTCGAGCACCTTCATGATCTTTCCAGCCCGTCGGGCAATATTAGCCGTGAATCGAAATTTTGTGAACGGTCGTGCTAATTTTTTCGCTGACCGTTTTTGCCTGGCAGGATGCGTCCTAAACACAATTACGCCGGAGCAAGGGAAAACCCCATGCGGAGACTGGCGCTGAGGCAGACTCAAGCCTGCAAGGCGGCGCAGTAGCTTAGCAGTTATGCGCCGTTTCAGCCGATGCTGCGATTGTCAGGAAACGGAGGCTCGCTTTGCTCGCCCGGCTGCCAGGCGCCAGAGACGATCTTCTCCAGCCAGAGCGCGCCGATGATCGTCTTGACGTCAGTAATACGGCCCTGACGTACCCAATCGATCACCTGGCCCACCGGCGTGATAAAGGTTTCCAGGAACTCGCCATCATCGAGTTTCGCCTCGCCGGCGGTCAGATCACGCGCCAGGAACAGATCGATGAACTCGGTCGAGTAGGAGATCACAGGGTGGATCCGCGTCAGGTAATCCCAGCGACGCGCGGTGTAGCCGGTCTCCTCGAGCAACTCGCGTTCACCACAGCGTTGCGCGCCCTCTTGCGGATCGAGCTTGCCCGCCGGAAATTCGAGCATCACTTCACCGATCGGGTAGCGGAACTGGCGCTCCATCAGCACCGTGCCGTCGTCGAACAGCGGGATCATCATGACTGCGCCCGGATGCAGCACGTACTCACGCCCGGCTTGCTTGCCATTGGGCAGGCGCACGATGTCTTGCTTGAGGGTGAGGAATTTGCCGCGATGGATGGTCGCGGAAGCGACGGCAGTTTCCCTGAGGTGATCGTCACGCTCTTCGGACGATACGGCTGGGGTCTTGTCGATCATGAACGCTCCGGGTGTGGCACGGGCCCCGGCGCGAGGGTCTGGCCGCAATCAGGCCGTGCGATGTTTGACCAGGTATTGCCAGGTGAAGCCGGGGAAGGCAAACACCAGCATCATGCAGGCGGTGATGGCGTAGAACTGCCAGCCTTGCGGGAAGGCGTTGCCGAGGCTCGCCTCCACTGCGAAGCCGGCAAGGCCAGCCACCACGTACCACATGAATAGTTCCACCAGACGCAGCCACAACGGCTTGCGGGCCCACTTCAGGCCCACCGCGGCGAACAGGCGCTGGTTGACGAACGGCAGGTTGGCACACACCAGTGCCAAAAGGATGACAAACCAACCACCTGCCGAGGAACTCATTGCGTCACCTTGCCTGAAAAATCAGGACGCCAGCGTAGCACGGATGGCCTGGAAGCACAGGTCCATCAGGCCAGCCGGGAACAGACCCAGCAGGATCACGGCCAGGCCGTTCAGGCTCAGCACCGAACGCAGGCCAGTCGAAGCTTCCAGCGGCTCTTCGCCAACCGGTGCATCGAAGTACATCAGCTTCACAATGCGCAGGTAGTAGAACGCGCCGATCAGCGAGAACACCACTGCCACCACGGCCAGCCAGCTCATGCCTGCCGACACGACCGCCTGCAGCACCGACAGCTTGGCATAGAAGCCAACGGTCGGCGGAATGCCGGCCATCGAGAACATCATCACCAGCATCAGGAACGCGAACCATGGATGACGGCGCGACATGCCCTTCAGGTCATCGAGCGTTTCTGCCTCGAAGCCCTTGCGCGTGCGAACCAGGATCAGGCCGAACGTGCCCAGCGTGGTCAGCATGTACGTGATCGAGTAGAACATCGACGAGCTGTAGGCGTTCACTGCGCCGTCGGCCTTGTTGGCCACCACGCCCGAAAGCATGCCCAGCAGCACGAAGCCCATGTGGGAGATCGTCGAGTACGCCAGCATCCGCTTCAGATTTGTCTGAACGATAGCCGTCAGGTTACCGATGACCAGCGAAGCAATCGACAGGATCACCAGCATGACCTGCCAGTCGGTCGCCAGCGGCAGCAGGCCCTCCACCAGCAGGCGGATGATCAGCGCGAATGCGGCAACCTTCGGACCAGCAGCGATCAGCAGCGTCACGGCGGTCGGCGAACCCTGGTAGATGTCCGGGATCCACATATGGAACGGTGCGGCACCCAGCTTGAACGCCACACCGGCCACGATAAACACCACGCCGAAGGCCAGCATCGTCGTGTTGACGCGGCCCGACTCGACCACGCGGAACACTTCACCCAGGTTCAGCGAACCGGTGGCCCCGTACATCATCGACATGCCGTAGAGCAGGAAGCCCGATGCGAGCGCGCCCAGTACAAAGTACTTGATCGCCGATTCGGACGTCACGCGCGAGTCGCGGCGCAGGGCAACCAGCGCATACGACGACAGCGACAGCAGTTCCAGACCCAGGTACAGCGTCAGGAAGTTGTTGCCGGTGATCATCACGATCTGACCGCCGAGCGTGAACAGCGCGAGCATGTAGAACTCGCCTGCGAACATGTCCCGTTCGGCCAGATAGCTACGCGTGTAGATCAGCGTCAGCAGCATACCCAGCGAGCAGAACGCAGCCAGCACGTTCGCCATCGGGTCGATCACGACCAGGTTGGCGAACGCGTAGTGCGTTTCGCCGCCTGCCGCGTCGATGCCGAACCATACGGTCAGCACCAGCGTAGTCAGCAGCGACAGCGGGTACGCCACGCTGGTGCGGTTCTTGCCGCGGGCTAGGTCGATCCAGTTGATCGCCGCAATGGCGATCGCCAGGAAAATGATTGGCGCCACCGGGGCCAGGCTAGAGGACGATTGCATGTTGATTTCTCTCCCCCGCTTACAGCTTGGACTGTGCCACGTGGGACAGCAGGTTCACCACCGATGCGTGCATCACGTCGGTGAAGGGTTTCGGGTACAGACCCATGTACAGCGTCATGATCGCCAGCAGACCGAGCATGAAGAATTCACGCTTGTTCAGGTCCACCAGTTCACGCACGTGCTCGTGCACGATATCGCCGAAGATCACGCGCTTAACCATCCACAGCGAGTAAGCCGCGCCGAAGATCAGGGCCGTGGCGGCCAGCAGGCCAATCCAGAAGTTGAACTTGACGGCACCCAGGATCACCATGAACTCGCCCACGAAGCCCGAGGTAGCCGGCAGGCCGCAGTTGGCCATCGCGAAGAACACCGACAGCGCCGCGAACTTCGGCATCACGTTCACCACACCGCCGTAGTCGGCGATCTGGCGCGAGTGCACGCGGTCATAGAGCACACCGATACACAGGAACATCGCGCCCGACACGAAACCGTGCGAGATCATCTGGATGATGCCGCCCTCGATGCCGATTTCATTGAAGATGAAGAAACCGAGCGTCACGAAACCCATGTGAGCGATCGACGAGTACGCCACCAGCTTCTTCATGTCGGCCTGGACCAGTGCCACGAGGCCGATGTAGATCACGGCGATCAGCGAGATCGTGATGATGAACGGGGCCAGGTAGTGGCTGGCGTCCGGGGCGATCGGAAGCGAGAACCGCAGGAAACCGTAGGCGCCCAGCTTCAGCATGATCGCCGCCAGCACCACGGAACCGCCGGTCGGCGCTTCCACGTGGGCGTCCGGCAGCCAGGTGTGCACCGGCCACATCGGCACCTTCACCGCGAAGGCCATGAAGAACGCGAGGAAGATTGCGATCTGCTCGTTCATCGTCAGCTTGGCCTGGTGCCAGGTCAGGATGTCGAACGAGCCCGTCTTGTTGTACAGGTACAGCAGCGCGACCAGGGTCAGCAGCGAGCCGAGCAGCGTGTAGAGGAAGAACTTGAACGCCGCATACACGCGGTTCGGGCCGCCCCAGACACCGATGATGATGTACATCGGGATCAGCGTGGCTTCGAAGAACACGTAGAACAGCAGGCCGTCCAGCGACGAGAAGACACCGACCATCAGGCCCGACAGGATCAGGAACGAGGCCATGTACTCGGCCACGCGTTCGGTGATCACTTCCCAGGCCGAGATCACGACGATCACGGTGATGAATGCGGTCAGCACCACGAACCACATCGAGATGCCATCCACACCCAGGTGGTATTGGATGTTGAAGCGCTCGATCCACGTCGCCTGCTCGACGAACTGCATCGCAGCGGAAGCGGTGTCGAAGTGGAAGATCAGCGGCAGCGTGACGGCAAAGCTGACGATAGCGCCGAACAGCGCCATCCAGCGCACGAAGCATTTGCTTCGGTCGGAGCCGAACATCAGTACCACCAGCCCGAAGAAGATAGGCAGCCAGATTGCGAAAGACAGAACCATTTCTATGTTTTCCTTGCTTTGGTGCCTATCACTTGGTGCCTATCACGCCAGTGATCGTCAGCGTCAGGAGCACCAACATGCCGATGATCATCGCGAAAGCGTAATGGTAGATATAACCGGACTGCAGGTAGCGGCTTGCCGCAGCGAACGACGCCACCACGCGGGCCGAACCATTGACGAACAGGCCGTCGATGAAGCTCTGGTCACCACCCTTCCACAGGCCGGTACCCAGCAGGCGCGCGCCGCGAGCGAAGACCGCCTCGTTGATCGCGTCCATGTAGTACTTGTTGTCCAGCAGCTTGTAGAGACCGGAGAAACGTTGCTTGATTGCTGCGGGGATGTCCGGGCGCTTCATGTAGAAGAACCACGACAGCACCACGCCTGCGATAGCCAGCCACAGCACCGGCGTCGTCAGCGAGTGAATCGCCATCGGCACCCAGCCATGGAACGCTTCCTTCAGCTCTTCCATCGCATGATGGTTTTCGCCGACGAAGATCACGTCCTTGAAGGCCACGCCATGCTTGAAGAATTCGCCGAACAGCATCGGCTCGATGGCGATGGCGCCAACGATCACCGACGGAATGGCCAGCAGCACCAGCGGCAGCGTCACGACCCACGGGGACTCATGCGGCTTCTGGCCCGGGGCCAGACCGTGGTGATGGTCGTGCGAGACTTCCTCGTCATGGTGGTTGCCATGGTGGTCGTCGGCCTTGCCGAAGCGCTCTTCACCGTGGAACACCAGGAAGTACATGCGGAACGAATAGAAGGCGGTCACGAACACACCGGCCAGCACCGCGAAGTAGGCGAAGCCCGAGCCAGCGATATGCGATTCGGCCACGGCCTCGATGATCGAGTCCTTCGAGTAGAAGCCCGCGAAGAACGGCGTGCCGATCAGGGCCAGCGAACCGACCAACGACGTGATCCACGTGATCGGCATGTACTTGCGCAGGCCGCCCATGTTGCGGATGTCCTGGTCATGGTGCATGCCGATGATCACCGAACCCGCGGCCAGGAACAGCAGTGCCTTGAAGAACGCGTGGGTCATCAGGTGGAACACGGCCACCGAGTAGGCCGAAGCGCCCAGCGCGACGGTCATGTAACCGAGCTGCGACAGCGTGGAGTAAGCAACCACGCGCTTGATGTCGTTCTGGATGATGCCCAGGAAGCCCATGAACAGCGCGGTGATCGCGCCGATGACCAGCACAAACGACAGCGCGGTGTCCGACAGTTCGAACAGCGGCGACATGCGCGCCACCATGAAGATACCGGCGGTCACCATGGTTGCCGCGTGAATCAGTGCCGAGATCGGGGTCGGGCCTTCCATCGAGTCAGGCAGCCAGACGTGCAGCGGGAACTGCGCCGACTTGCCCATCGCGCCGATAAACAGGGAGATGCAGGCCACGGTGATCATCATCCAGTCAGTGCCCGGGAAGATCACGGTGGCCAGCTGCTCGCGGGTAGCGAAGACATCCGTGTAGTTCATGCTGCCGCTGTATGCCAGCAGCAGGCCGATACCGAGGATGAAGCCGAAGTCACCCACACGGTTGACCAGGAACGCCTTCAGGTTCGCGAAGATCGCCGTCGGGCGGGTATACCAGAAACCGATCAGCAGGTACGACACCAGGCCCACCGCTTCCCAGCCGAAGAACAGCTGCAGGAAGTTGTTGCTCATCACCAGCATCAGCATCGAGAAGGTGAAGAGCGAGATGTAGGCGAAGAATCGGTTGTAGCCGGGGTCCCCTTCCATGTAACCGACGGTGTAGATGTGCACCATCAGCGAGACGAAGGTCACGACCACCATCATCATCGCGGTCAGGGAGTCGACCAGGAAGCCGACCTCCATCTTCAGGCTGCCGATCGTCATCCACTCGTACACGGTGGCGTTGTAGCCCGCGCCGTTGAGCACGTCGAGCAGCACCATCACCGACAGGACGAAAGCGATGGCAACGCCGAGAATCGTTGCCGAATGCGCCACGATCCGGCCGCCGCGCGACTCCGAGGAAAACGTGCCGAAGAACTTGGTACCGAACAGACCAGCTATCGCGGCGCCGGCGAGCGGCGCCAGCGGAATCGCCAGCAGCAGGTTGGGGTTGAGCGTGGTTGCCATAGGACGCTTATTGGTGTGCGATCGGGGAGCAGTCTTGGTTCAATGTGGATGCGGTCATGAATCAGCCCTTGAGGGTATCCATGTCGTCCACGTTGATCGTGTCCAGGTTACGGAACAGCACAACCAGGATTGCCAGACCAATTGCCGACTCGGCGGCGGCCACCGTGAGGATGAAGAAAACGAAAACCTGACCAGCCAGGTCGCCCATGTAGTGCGAGAAGGCGACGAAGTTCATGTTCACCGCAAGCAGCAGCAGTTCGAGCGCCATCAGCAGCACGATCACGTTCTTGCGGTTCAGGAAGATGCCAACGATGCTGATCGCAAACAGGATCGCACCGAGGACGAGGAAGTGGGCGAGAGAGAGCACAGCGGTTTCTCCGGGCTTTAGTTCTTGTTGGCGGCTGCCGCGGCATCCGCTTCGGCCCGGCCCTCGGCCGGCAGTTTCACCAGACGCACGCGCTCGTCGCGGCGCACGCGGAGCTGGGCGCCAACGTCCTGTGCCTTCACATCCTTGCGACGGCGCAGCGTCAGTGCAACGGCAGCGATGATGGCCACCAGCAGGATGATGCCGGCCACTTCAAACGCGTAGATGTAGTCGGTGTAGATCAGCTTGCCCAGCGCGGCGGTATTCGAATAGTTCGGATCCTGCGCGCCCGGGGGCAGCACGGCGTTGGTCGTGCCGATGAAGTTGCGCACAAGCACAATCGCCATTTCGGCAATGATCAGCGCGCCAATGATCGAGGCCATCGGCACGTAGGTCCAGAAGTCGCGCCGCAGATGCTCGATGTCGATATCGATCATCATCACGACGAACAGGAACAGCACCATCACGGCGCCGACGTACACGAGCAGGAGCAGGATGGCGAGGAATTCCGCCTTCAGGATCATCCAGATCGCTGCGGCGGTGAAGAACGCCAGGACGAGGAACAGTGCGGAATGCACCGGGTTCTTTGCCGTGATGACTTTCAGTGCGGACAGCACCAGCACCAAGGCAAAGACATAGAAGATGGTGGTCGTGAGTTCCATGGTCCCTATCGGATCCTCTTTGGGCCGCTTGCACACAGCCTCCCTTTCGGGGTGACCACGCGTGCTCGCGGCATCCTTCTGTTGGCCCCTTGCGGGACCGATTCAATTTCGCTTTCGGGAGCCGGCGCCTCAAGCGCCCTGCTCCCGCCCTGCGTCGATACGCTTAACGGTACTTCGCGTCCGCAGCCTTGGCCGCGGCGATCTGCGGCTCGTAGCGGTCGCCAACGGCCAGCAGCATGTCCTTGGTGAAGTACAGGTCACCGCGCTTTTCGCCGTGATACTCGAGAATGTGCGTCTCGACGATCGCGTCAACCGGGCAAGCTTCTTCGCAGAAACCGCAGAAAATGCACTTGGTCAGGTCGATGTCGTAGCGCGTGGTGCGGCGGGTGCCGTCGTTACGCACGTCCGATTCGATCGAGATGGCCAATGCCGGGCACACCGCTTCACACAGCTTGCAGGCGATGCAACGCTCTTCCCCATTGGGATAGCGGCGCAGTGCGTGCAGGCCGCGGAAACGCGGCGACATCGGCGTCTTCTCTTCCGGGAACTGGACTGTGATCTTGCGCGCGAAGAGATAGCGGCCGGTCAAAGCCATACCCTTGAAGAGTTCCTTCAGGAGCAGGCTGTTGAAGAAGTCCTTGATGGCGAGCAGCATGACGATTGCTTCCTAAGTATTTCCGCGCGGCGCGCCCTGCCTCTGGCAGTGACGCACCATCGCCTGGCCTCTTAGTGCCAGATGTTCCACGGCGACTTGATCCAGATCGCCACAATGATCAGCCAAGCCACGGTCAGCGGAATGAAGATCTTCCAGCCCAGACGCATGATCTGGTCATAGCGGTAACGCGGGAACGAAGCGCGAATCCAGATGAAAACCGACAGCAGCAGGAATACCTTGATCACCAGCCAGAAGAAGCCAGGGATCGCATTGGTCAGCGCGCTCGAGAACGGCGGTGCCCAGCCACCAAGGAACATCAGCGAGGTCATCGTCGAGATGATGATCATGTTGATGTACTCGGCCAGGAAGAACAGCGCGAACGTCATGCCCGAGTATTCGATCATGTGGCCGGCCACGATTTCCGATTCGCCTTCCACCACGTCGAACGGGTGACGGTTGGTTTCAGCCACGCCCGAGATGAAGTACACGCCGAACATCGGCAGCAGCGGCAGCCAGTTCCACGACAGCAGGTTCAGGCCCATGTTGGCGAAGTAGCCGGTGTTCTGGGCGTTCACGATGTGCGACAGGTTCAGGCTGCCCGACACCATCAGCACGGTCACCAGGGCGAAGCCCATGGCGATTTCGTACGACACCATCTGCGCCGCGGCACGCATCGCACCGATGAACGCATACTTCGAGTTCGAGGCCCAGCCAGCCAGAATCACGCCATAGACGCCCACCGAGCTGATGGCCATCACGTACAGCAGACCGGCGTTGATATCGGCCATCACCACTTCGGCCTGGAACGGAATCACCGCCCAGACAGCGACTGCGGGCATCAGCACCATCAGCGGAGCCACCAGGTACATGCCCCGGTTGATCTGCGACGGGAACATGACTTCCTTGAGCAGCAGCTTCAGCACGTCGGCGATCGGCTGCAGCAAGCCCAGCGGACCCACGCGGTTCGGGCCGATACGCACGTGCATCCAGCCGATCAGCTTGCGCTCCCACAGAATCAGGTAGGCCACACACAGCAGCACCGGCACCACGATGAGCACCGCGCGGATAAGAATCCACAGCGGCGTCCAGTACATGCCGAAGATGTCGTGACCTTGCGAGGTAATCCAGTCGATCATGTTGCTTTCTCGCTCTTCTTATGCGGTGGCCGTCGCGGCCGCGTTGTTGCCGGCCGGCAGGTCGATGGCTTTCTCAACGGTGACATTGCCGAACAGCGCACCCAGCGTCACGGCAGCCTCAGTGGCGGCCGGCACGCGCACGGTGTTTGCCGGCAGCGTCGCTTCGAGAGCGGCAGGCAGCACCACGCTGGCACCATCCTGCATCACACGCACCGGATCACCAGCCTGCACGCCCAGCTTGGCGAACAGATCCGACGACAGCGACACCTGCATCGCACGGCGCGCGGCGGCGGTGAGCTGCAGCGAGTCGGCACGGCGCACGATCGGGTCGGCGTGGTAAATCGGCACATCGGCGATTCGCTCGACACCGTTGGCGGCAGCAGCCGTCACGCGGATCGGGGCATCGGTCGAGTTGTTCAGTTGCTCGGCGACCGGGCGGGCCAGCGCGGCGTCGCGCACGGCTTCAGCCGTGTCGAAGTCGAAGCCCGGCACTTCCAGCAGGTTGCCCAGCACGCGCAGCACCTTCCAGCCCGGACGCGACTCACCCAGCGCGCGTACCACGCCGTTGAAGCTCTGCGCCTTGCCTTCGGCATTGACGAACGTACCTGCGGTTTCGGTGAACGGCGCGACCGGCAGGATCACGTCTGCGTACTGCAGCGCGGCTTCCGAACGGAACGGCGACAGCACCACGACCGTGCCGGCCTGGTTCAGCACGGCCAGTGCCTTGCGGCCATCGGCGGCGTCGAACTCGGGCTCGGCGTTCAGCACGATGTACGCGCGGCGCGGCGCATCGAGCATGGCCTGTGCGTTGGCACCGCCTTGCTGCGGCAGGGCGCCAGCAACATAACCACCGACCGTGTTGGCGGCCTCGGTCAGGAAGCCCAGCGTCGCGCCCGTTTCCGATGCGATCCACTGCGCCAGAGCGTGCAGCGACGAGAACTGCGGGTGACGGACGGCTTCGTTGCCGAGGAACACCGCACGGCGTTCGCCCGACAGCAGCATATCGGCCACGGCCTTCGCGGCATCGCCACCGTCAAATCCTTCGGTACCGGCCGGAGCGGTCACGCCCTTGGCGGCGGCCACGGCACGGGCCACGCCGGCCAGTGCGGCGGTCCAGCCCGACGGGGCAGCATTGATACGCGCGGCGACCGGCATCAGCAGGTCTTCACCGCCCGCGCCGATCACGGCCACACGTGTGCCCTTTTTCACGGCTTGACGCAGACGCGACGCCAGCAGCGGATGATCCTTGCGCAGCGACGAACCAATCACCAGCGCGCGTTGCAGCGTGCTGACGTCGGCCACCGGCATGCCAAGCCACGGCGCGCCCTTCAGTGCGGCCGAGAAATCGGATTGACGCAGGCGGAAGTCGACATTGTCGCTGCCCAGGCCACGGACGAGCTTGCCCAGCAGGAACAGCTCTTCCAGCGTGCTGTGCGGGCTGGCCAGCGCAGCAATCTGGTCGGCGCCGTGATCGCGCTTGATGCTTGCCAGACCATTGGCTACGTATTCGAGCGCGGTCTGCCAGTCCGTTTCCATCCATTCGCCACCCTGCTTGAGCATCGGGCGGGTCAGACGGTCGGCGCTGTTCAGGCCTTCGTAGGCGAAGCGGTCCTTATCGGAGATCCAGCATTCGTTGATGTCCTCGTTCTCCAGCGGTACCACACGCATCACGCGCTGGTTCTTGGTCTGGACCACGAGGTTGGCACCCAGGCCGTCGTGCGGCGACACCGACTTGCGGCGTGCCAGTTCCCACGTACGGGCCGAGTAGCGGAACGGCTTGCTGGTCAGCGCGCCGACCGGGCACAGGTCGATCATGTTGCCGGACAGTTCCGAATCCACGGTCTGGCCGACGAACGTCGTGATTTCCGAGTGCTCGCCGCGGTTCAGCATGCCCAGCTCCATCACGCCGGCCACTTCCTGGCCGAAGCGCACGCAGCGAGTGCAGTGGATGCAGCGGGTCATCTCTTCCATGGAGATCAGCGGGCCCACATTCTTGTGGAACACCACACGCTTCTCTTCCTTGTAGCGCGACTCCGAACCACCGTAGCCCACCGCCAGATCCTGGAGCTGGCATTCGCCGCCCTGATCGCAGATCGGGCAGTCGAGCGGGTGGTTGATCAGCAGGAATTCCATCACCGATTTCTGAGCCTTCACAGCCTTCTCAGAATTGGTGAAAACCTTCATGCCTGGCGTCACCGGGGTGGCGCAGGCGGGCAGCGCCTTGGGCGCTTTTTCCACTTCAACCAGGCACATGCGGCAGTTCGCCGCGATGGACAGTTTGCGGTGGTAGCAGAAGTGCGGGATGTACGTGCCCAGCTTCTGGGCCGCTTCCATCACGAGGCTGCCTTCCGCAACCTCTACCTTCTTGCCGTCGATCTCGAGTTCAACCATGTTCTGCCACGCTTCAGGAATAGGCCGGGACCATGCACTGCTTGTGTTCGACGTGATACTCGAACTCCTTCCAGTAGTGCTTGAGCATGCCGCGTACCGGCATCGCCGCTGCATCGCCGAGTGCGCAGATAGTGCGACCCATGATGTTTTCCGCGACGTTGTTGAGCAGGTCCAGATCTTCCTGGCGGCCTTCTCCGTGTTCAATGCGATTCACCATGCGATAGAGCCAGCCGGTGCCTTCACGGCACGGCGTGCACTGGCCGCACGATTCTTCAAAGTAGAAATACGACAGGCGCAGGAGCGAACGCACCATGCAGCGTGTTTCGTCCATCACGATCACGGCGCCCGAGCCCAGCATCGAGCCGGCCTTGGCGATCGAGTCGTAATCCATGTCCGATGCCATCATCAGGTCGCCCGGCACCACCGGGGCGGAGGAACCGCCCGGAATGACAGCCTTGATCTTCTTGCCACCGCGCATGCCGCCCGCGAGTTCCAGCAGCGTTGCGAACGGCGTGCCCAGCGGGATCTCGTAGTTGCCCGGACGCTCGACATCGCCCGACACCGAGAAGATCTTGCTGCCGCCGTTGTTCGGCTTGCCCATCTTCAGGTAGTTCTCGGGGCCGACTTCCAGCAGGAACGGCACCGCGGCGAACGTTTCCGTATTGTTGATGGTGGTCGGCTTGCCGTACAGGCCGAAGCTGGCCGGGAAAGGCGGCTTGAAGCGCGGTTGGCCCTTCTTGCCTTCCAGCGACTCCAGCAGCGCGGTTTCCTCGCCGCAGATGTATGCGCCGTAACCATGGTGGGCGTGCAACTGAAAGTTGAAGCCCGAACCCAGGATGTTGTCGCCGAGGAAGCCGGCGCGGCGCGCTTCTTCGAGGGCTTCCTCGAAGATCTTGTATTCATTCCAGATTTCGCCGTGGATGTAGTTGTAACCCACGGTGATGCCCATCGCGTACGCGCCGATGGCCATGCCTTCGATCAGCGCGTGCGGGTTGTAGCGAATGATGTCGCGATCCTTGAACGTGCCCGGTTCGCCTTCATCGGTATTGCAGACGAGGTACTTCTGACCCGGGAACGCACGCGGCATGAAGCTCCACTTCAGGCCGGTGGGGAAGCCCGCACCGCCACGGCCGCGCAGACCCGACGCCTTGACGTCGGCGATCACCTGCTCGGGCGTTACCTTTTCCTCGAGAATGCGGCGGAGCTGCTTGTAGCCGCCACGCTTCACGTAGTCTTCGAGGTGCCAGTTCTTGCCGTCCAGGCCAGCCAGGATCAGCGGCTTGATATGACGGTCATGCAGAGAGGTCATGTTACTTGTCCCCCTTGGCGGCGGCTTCGGACTTGAGCTCTTCGACCAGTGCGTCGATCTTCTGCTCGCTCATGAAGCTGCACATGCGGGTGTTGTTGACGATCATCACCGGTGCGTCGCCGCACGCGCCCATGCACTCGCCCTCTTTCAGGGTGAAACAGCCGTCGGCGGTGGTCTCGTTATAGTCGATCCCGAGCTTGCGCTTCAGGTATTCGCCAGCCCGCTCGCCGCCCGACAGCGCGCACGGCAGGTTGGTACAGACGGCGAGCTTGTGCTTGCCCACCGGCTTGGTGTCATACATGTTGTAGAACGTGGCCACCTCTTCCACCCACACAGGCGGCATTTCGAGGTAGCTGGCGACGAACTGCATGACTTCGGGGGAAACCCAGCCCACCTCGCCCTGTGCCACGGCGAGTGCCGCCATCACGGCCGACTGCTTCTGGTCGGCCGGATACTTCGCGATCGCGCGATCGATTTCCTTGAGAGCTTCTGCTGATAGCATGGTCATTGCAGTAATACGGCGAAGCCGCGCGGGGCTCCGCTAGTTTGCAGCCGTCGCTGCCATGTTCTGCCGGCCCGAACGCCCCTTCGCGTCCCTGCCGATCCGTTGCAGGCATCGCCTGCCGCCACCGTTACAGCCGGGGCCGGCCGAACACGCCCGGAACGTCGTCCGGGCAACGGCCTGTGACGGGATACTCGTCTTCCGGTATCCCTTAGCGGTCGATCTCGCCGAACACGATGTCCTGTGTACCGATGATCGTGACCGCATCCGCAATCATGTGTCCCCTAGCCATTTCGTCGAGCGCGGCCAGGTGGACAAAGCCCGGGGCACGGATCTTCAGACGGTACGGCTTGTTCGCGCCATCCGAAATCGCATAGATGCCGAACTCGCCCTTCGGATGCTCCACCGCTGCGTAGGCCTCGCCTGCCGGCACGTGGATACCTTCGGTGAAGAGCTTGAAGTGGTGAATCAGCTCTTCCATGTTCGACTTCATGTCCACACGCGACGGCGGCGCCACCTTGTGGTTCTCGGTGATCACCGGACCCGGGTTGCGACGCAGCCAGTCAATGCACTGCTTGATGATGCGGTTCGACTGGCGCATTTCTTCCACACGCACCAGGTAACGCGAATAGCAGTCGCCCGCCGTACCCACGGGGATATCGAAGTCCATCTTGTCGTAGACCTCGTACGGCTGCTTCTTGCGCAAATCCCACTCGATACCCGAGCCACGCAGCATCGGACCGGTGAAACCCATCTGCAGCGCACGCTCCGGCGTGACCACACCGATATCGACCAGACGTTGCTTCCAGATACGGTTATCGGTCAGCAGCGTCTCGTATTCATCGACATAGGTCGGGAATCGGTTCGTGAAGTCCTCGATGAAGTCCAGCAGCGAGCCCGAACGGGCTTCGTTCATGACCTTGATGGCCTTCTCGTTGTGGACTTTCGACGCACGATATTGCGGCATCGTGTCAGGCAGGTCGCGGTAGACGCCGCCCGGACGGTAGTAGGCCGCGTGCATTCGCGCGCCCGACACCGCCTCGTACATGTCGAACATGTCCTCACGCTCGCGGAACGCGTAGAGGAACACCGCCATCGCACCCACGTCCAGCGCGTGCGAGCCGATCCACATCAGGTGGTTCAGCAGACGGGTGATTTCGTCGAACATTACGCGGATGTACTGGGCGCGAATCGGTACCTCGAGGCCCAGCAGGCGCTCGATCGCCATCACGTACGCGTGTTCGTTGACCATCATCGACACGTAGTCGAGACGATCCATGTAGGGGACGCTTTGAATCCAGGTCTTCTGCTCGGCCAGCTTTTCGGTGGCACGGTGCAGCAGGCCGATATGGGGGTCGGCGCGCTGGATGACTTCGCCGTCCAGTTCAAGCACCAGACGCAGCACGCCGTGCGCTGCAGGGTGTTGGGGGCCGAAGTTGAGGGTGTAGTTCTTGATATCTGCCATGACGCGATCTCAGTGCTGCGTGCCGCCGTAGTTTTCCTCGCGAATCACGCGCGGCGTGACTTCGCGCGGCTCGATCGTCACCGGCTGGTAGATGACCCGCTTCTGTTCCGGGTCGTAGCGCATTTCGACGTAGCCCGAGACTGGGAAATCCTTGCGGAACGGGTGGCCAACGAAACCGTAGTCGGTCAGGATACGGCGCAGATCCGGATGGCCTTCGAACACGATGCCGTAGAAATCGAACGCTTCGCGCTCGAACCAGTTCACCGAGTTCCAGACATTGATGACCGACGGCAGCACCGGGAAATCATCGTCCGGCGCAAACACGCGCAGACGCAGACGCCAGTTGTGCGTTACCGACAGCAGTTGCGAGACAGCGGCAAAGCGCAGGCCGTCCCAGGCGCCTTCGGCGTAGTCGGAATAGTCCACACCGCACAGGTCGAGTAGCTGTTCGAAACGCAGCGAGGGATCGTCACGCAGCAGACGCGCGACTTCGAGATAGTCGGCGGCCTTGACGATCAGCGTCAGTTCGCCGGTGGCCTCGATCAGGTTCTGCACGCGCTTGCCGAGGACCTTTTCGAGCGCAGCCTTGAGGGTATCCAGGTTCGCCATATCAGCCCTTGCGCGCGATAGTGTTGGTACGCTTGATCTTGTTCTGGAGCTGGATCACGCCGTAGATCAGCGCTTCCGCCGTCGGCGGGCAGCCCGGAACATAGATGTCGACCGGCACGATACGGTCGCAACCACGCACCACCGAATACGAGTAGTGATAGTAGCCGCCGCCGTTGGCGCACGATCCCATCGAGATCACCCAGCGCGGTTCGGCCATCTGGTCGTACACTTTGCGCAGCGCGGGGGCCATCTTGTTGCACAGCGTGCCTGCCACGATCATCACGTCGGACTGACGCGGCGACGGGCGGAAAATCACACCGAAACGGTCCATGTCGTAACGCGCGGCGCCGGCGTGCATCATTTCCACTGCACAGCAGGCCAGACCGAACGTCATGGGCCACAGGGAACCCGTACGGGTCCAATTGATCAGCTTGTCAGCGGTCGTCGTGACAAAGCCTTCGTTGAGAACGCCTTCGATTGCCATTTCACATCACTCCCAATCGAGCGCGCCCTTTTTCCAGATGTAGACGAAGCCCACGATGAATTCCAGCAGAAACACGCCCATGGCGATGAATCCCGGCCAACCGATGTCCTTGAGGGCGACGCCCCACGGAAACAGGAAGGCAGTTTCGAGATCGAACAGGATAAACAGGATGGCGATGAGGTAGTAGCGCACGTCGAACTTCATGCGCGCATCCTCGAACGCTTCGAAGCCGCACTCGTACGGCGACAGCTTCGCTGCGTCAGGCTTGTAGGGACCGAGAATTCGACCGATGGCCATCAGTGCCACACCGAGCACGACGCCAAAGACGATGAAGATGAGGACGGGGAAGTAGGCTTCGAGAGTCAAGATGCGGCCAGCCTTATCTGGAATGTTGTCAACAGCACCAGCTATAGCGGCGTCCTGTTGCCCACCCCAAGCGCCATCCCGTCATAGCTACGGCGCCGCCCTGCGGACTGCCGGAGGACATGTCGACGCATCTTGAAGATACGCAACACGAACTCCGATCAAGTTGTTTGGTGCCGACGGCGAGACTCGAACTCGCACAGCTTTCGCCACTACCCCCTCAAGATAGCGTGTCTACCAATTTCACCACGTCGGCTGGGGGAGAAACAATGTTGCCTTGCGCTGGGTTTTTATACCCTCTGGAACGTCTGCCGAGGAGTTTGTCCTTCGGCTTTCGCCCCGTCGCTGGGGAATCGTTTCAAGCCCTGCATTCTAACTAGGATTCCCGATTTGTTCAATGCACAACTGCAAATAAAATCAGGAATCCGTGGACACACTGTTCAATTATTGCAATTACTTCGGCACGGCCGGAGCCGCCGGCGCGGAGGCCGATGCTGCAGCTGCGGCAGGCGCGGAAGCGGGTGCCGCAGCGGCCGGCGCCGACTGCTGCGCCGCGCCCATCACGCCCAGGGATGCCGAGGGCTTGTAGTTGCCCAGCAGCGTCAGACCCAGGGTGCAGCAGAAGAACAGTGCCGCCAGAACGGCCGTGGTACGTGACAGGAAGTTCGCCGATCCGGTAGCGCCGAACAGACTGCCAGAGGCGCCCGATCCGAACGCCGCACCGACATCGGCACCCTTGCCGTGCTGCAGCAGAACAAGACCAATCACGCCGAGCGCGGACAGGACCTGCACGATTACCAACAAAGTCTTGAAGATTGCCATTTGGTTAAAGTCGTTTCGAACTTGCCTGATCAGACAGTCGCGTCCGGCATTCAGGCGTTGCCGATCGCGAGGAAATCATCCGCCTTCAGGGAGGCGCCACCAATAAGCCCCCCGTCAATATCGGACATGGAAAACAATTCAGCCGCATTGTCGGGCTTGACGCTACCGCCATACAGAATGGCCATGCGTGCTGCAACACCGGCATCCTTCGCCGCGACCCGCGCACGTAGCGCCGCATGAACTTCCTGGGCCTGCGCGCTCGTGGCCGTCTTGCCCGTGCCGATCGCCCAGACAGGCTCATAGGCCAGGACAATGCGACCCAGTTGCTCGATAGACAACGCATCGAGTACAGCCTGCAACTGACGACCAACCACGGCGTCGGTCTGACCGGCTTCGCGCTCGGCCAGCGTCTCTCCAACACAGACCACCGGAACAATGTCGAATTCCAGCGCGCGCAGTGCCTTGGCAGCCACTACCGCGTCGGTTTCACCATGGTAGGTACGACGCTCTGAATGGCCGACGAGCGCATAGCCGCAACCAAACTCACCCAGCATCGAGGCAGCTACTTCACCGGTGAAGGCACCACGGGCCTCGGACGACACATCCTGAGCGCCCCAGGCAACCTGGGAACCGGACAACAGCGTCTGGCACTGGGCAAGATAGGGGAACGGTGCGCAAACCGCCAGCTTCGCGCGCGCAGGCGCAGCCTTGATACCCTCAAGCAGCGCCGCGTTGGCGGCCAGGCTGCCGTGCATCTTCCAATTGCCGATGACCAGCTTTTGTCTCACAAGGGTCCCCTCTTTAAATCAAACCGGCTATTGTAGCGTGGTCAGGAGGGGCCCGCCAGCATGTGCGGGCAATCGCAGGTAATCCCGGACCCGCCAGTGATCACGGGCCCACAGCAAGAAGCATGGCTTACCAGGTCAGTACGATCTTGCCGATATGCTCGCTCGACTCCATGAGGCGGTGCGCATCGGCGGCCTGTGCTGCGGGAAACACCTTGTGGATCACGGGCTTGATCCTGCCCGATGCCAGCAGCGGCCAGACGTTCTGATGCAGCGCCTGCGCAATGGCGCCCTTGAATGAAGCCGGACGCGGGCGCAGCGTGGAACCGGTGATGGTAATGCGTCGACGCAGGATGTCGCCAAGGGGAATTTCCGCCTTGCCGCCACCAAGCAGCGCGATGATCACGATGCGGCCGTCATCGGCGATGCACGACAGTTCACGCGCGAGATAGGACCCCGCCACCATATCGAGGATCACGTCGACGCCCTTCCCTTCGGTCAGCGCCTTCACTTCGGCCACGAAATCCTGCGTCTTGTAGTTGATCGCGCGATCTGCGCCGAGCGACTCGCACGCCTTGCACTTGTCATCGCTGCCGGCCGTCACGAAGACCTTGAAGCCAAGTGCCTTGGCGATCTGGATTGCCGTGGTACCGATGCCGCTCGACCCACCCTGGATCAGCAGCGTTTCGGCCGCGCCACGCGGACCCTTGCCAAGCTGACCACGATCGAACACGTTGCTCCACACCGTGAAGAACGTCTCGGGTAGCGCAGCCGCTTCGATATCGGTGAGGCCCTCGGGTACCGGCAGGCATTGCTCGATCGGCGCCGTGCACAGCTCGGCGTAACCACCGCCCTGCACCAGCGCGCAGACACGGTCGCCAGCTTTCAGGCCGAAGCGATTGGCGGGATGCGAAAGGTCTCCACCAACGACCACACCCGCGACCTCGAGCCCCGGGAGATCCGACGCACCGGGCGGCACCGGATAGTTGCCGGTGCGCTGGAACACATCTGGACGGTTGATGCCGGCAGCCGCCACACGAATCAGGATTTCACCGGCCTTCGGCTCCGGATCGGGACGCTGCGTTTCCTGCAGAACTTCGGGGGCGCCGTATTCACGGATCTCGATGGCTTTCATGATGACTCCTCATTAATGTCTTGGATTGCATCGCGCGCGATGGCGTTGCTGACGCACGTGTCGCAGGCGAACCGGATGGCGAACTGACCGGCAGTGTAAACAAAAAAGCGGCTGGACATCGCCAGCCGCTTTCATGGGTGCTACGCGGTGACCGCGTTCGCCGTCAGCTTACTGCTGCTGATCGGGCGATGCCGGGGCGGCAGGTGCCGCGGCCGGTGCATCGCCTTGCGCGATCGGGCTGATGCTGCCGCCCTCTTCGGCCAGCGCAGCCTTCAGGGACAGACGCAGACGACCCTTTTCATCGGCCTGGATCAGCTTGACGCGAACCTGTTGACCTTCCTTGAGCCAGTCCTTGATGTCCTTGACGCGCTCGTTGACGATCTCGGAGATATGCAGCAGACCGTCCTTGCCCGGCAGGATGTTGACGATGGCGCCGAAGTCCAGCAGCTTCAGCACGGTACCGGCGTAGATCTTGCCCACTTCGGCTTCCGCGGTGATGCCTTCGATGCGGCGCTTGGCTTCGGCCATGCCGTCGGTCGACGTCGATGCGATCGTGATCGTGCCGTCTTCCTGAATGTCGATGGTCGTGCCGGTTTCCTTGGTCAGCGCCTGGATCGTCGAGCCGCCCTTGCCGATCACTTCGCGGATCTTGTCCGGATGGATCTTCATCGTGATCATGCGCGGAGCGTGCGCCGACAGTTCGGTGCGAGCGTGACCCATCGCGCCCTGCATTGCGCCGAGGATGTGCATGCGGCCTTCGCGGGCCTGGGCCAGCGCCACCTGCATGATTTCCTTGGTGATGCCCTGGACCTTGATGTCCATCTGCAGCGCGGTAATGCCCGCGTCGGTGCCGGCCACCTTGAAGTCCATGTCGCCGAGGTGATCCTCGTCACCGAGGATGTCGGTCAGCACGGCGAACTTGTTGCCCTCCAGGATCAGACCCATGGCCACGCCGGCCACGTGCGCCTTCACCGGAACGCCAGCATCCATCAGCGCCAGGCAGCCGCCGCAGACCGAAGCCATCGACGACGAACCATTCGATTCGGTGATTTCCGACACTAGACGGATCGTGTACGCGAACTCGTCGTCCTTCGGCAGCACCGGGATCAGCGCGCGCTTGGCCAGACGGCCGTGACCGATTTCACGGCGCTTCGGGCTACCAACGCGACCCGTTTCGCCGGTGGCGAACGGAGGCATGTTGTAGTGGAGCATGAAGCGGTCGCGGTATTCGCCGGCCAGCGCGTCGATGATCTGCTCGTCGCTCTTGGTGCCGAGCGTGGCCACCACGAGTGCCTGCGTTTCACCACGGGTGAACAGCGCCGAGCCGTGCGCGCGCGGCAGCACCGACGAACGGATTTCGATCGGGCGCACGGTGCGCGTGTCGCGGCCGTCGATACGCGGCTCGCCAGCCAGGATCTGGCCGCGCACGATCTTCGCCTCGAGGTCGAACAGGACGTTGCCCACTTCCACCTTGTCGGCTTCCACGCCGGCCTCGGCCAGTTGGGCCTGCACGGTTGCGTAGATTTCCTTGAGCTTGGTGCTGCGCGCCGACTTCTGACGCAGTTGGTAGGCTTGCTGCAGCAGCGGCAGGCCGATCTCGCTGACCTTGGCGATCAGCGCTTCGTTCTTCGGAGCCGGAGCCCAGTCCCACTCAGGCTTGCCGCCTTCGCGCACCAGGTCGTGGATCGCGTTGATAGCGATCTGCATTTGCTCGTGGCCGTACACCACGGCGCCCAGCATCACGTCTTCCGACAGTTGGTGGGCTTCCGATTCCACCATCAGCACGGCACGCTCGGTACCGGCAACCACCAGGTCCAGATCCGACGCGGCGATTTGCGCGCGGGTCGGGTTCAGCAGGTACTGGCCGTCCTTGTAGCCGACGCGGGCAGCGCCCACGGGACCGTTGAACGGGATGCCCGAAACAGCCAGCGCGGCCGACGAAGCGATCAGCGCAGGGATGTCAGCCGGGATTTCCGGGTTGATCGACAGCACGTGGATCACCACCTGCACGTCGTTGTAGAAACCTTCCGGGAACAGGGGACGCAGCGGACGGTCGATCAGGCGCGAGGTCAGCGTCTCGTTTTCCGACGGACGGCCTTCACGCTTGAAGAAGCCACCGGGGATCTTGCCAGCAGCGTAGGTCTTCTCGATGTAGTCGACGGTCAGCGGGAAGAAGTCCTGACCCGCCTTCGGGCTCTTGGCTGCCACCACGGTGGCCAACACCACGGTGTCTTCCACGTCGACGATCACGGCGCCAGATGCCTGACGCGCGATTTCGCCGGTTTCCATGCGGACCGTGTGCTGGCCCCACTGGAATTCCTTGACGATCTTGTTGAACATGGTCATGAGCGTTCCTTGATTTCATGCTTGCCGGCCGCACACATGCACGATCGGCGACGCCTGCGCTCGCAGCGGCAGGCGAACTGCCGGAGGTAATCCGGTCCGCAGTCCCAGGGAAGTGCTATGCCATTCCATCGCGCCACCGTCCGTGAAGGCTCGTGGACGATGCAACCCGCGATGGAATGACACAAAACCCCGTTTCCTTGGTGCCGACTCCAGTGTCAATGCGCAAAAATGCGCGATAAAGAGCGAGGTAACTTACTCCGTCGCGCGACTTGGCGCAACGGCGCCGGGCATCAACGCCCGACTTTCGAGTGAAGCGAACATCACTATCAACCCTGATCCAGCGGATCAATCACTGGACCAGAAAAGCAAAATGCCTGCCTCAGCAGTGCTGACGCAGGCATTGCGGCCTCACGTGAAATCGTGCGCGTGCAACTTCCGCAGGATTCGTGCTGCCATCCGCAGACCTTACTTACGCAGGCCCAGGGCTTCGATCAGGGCGCGGTAACGATCGGCATCGCTGGCCTTGAGGTAGTCCAGCAGGCGACGGCGACGGCTCACCATGCGCAGCAGACCGCGGCGGCTGTGGTGATCCTTCATGTTGGCCTTGAAGTGCGGGGTCAGTTCGTTGATACGGGTCGTCAACAGAGCGACCTGAACTTCGGGGCTACCCGTGTCGTTGGTGCCGCGAGCGAACTTCGCGATGATCTCGGACTTGTTGGTATTGGCAGTTGCCATGATGATTTCCTTTCACTTGCGAACGCTGCAGCGCGGGATGCGCCACCTGCGTCGTGCCTGAATGACTTGAGGCATCTGTCGCCATCCAGCCAGGTGGCTTGAGGACGACAGCCGCGCATTATAGCCGAATTCCCGCCTGCGGCGAAGTCCGTAGCGGGGCCCGCTTCAATTGCGCGGCGGGCGCTCCATACGGCACGTGGTCGGCAGCGTGGTCTGGGCGGTCTTGAGCTTCTTTACCGTGCGGAATCCGTAGCCGGAGCCTTCATTGTCGAAACGGACATCGCCACCCTGCTTCGCCATGACCGAGACATAAAGCGGCTGGAGGACCTGGTGGTCGCCCGCCCGCACGGTGGCCTCGTGAAACGCGTTGGTGAAACGCATGTCCTCGAGCGCGTAGCCCACGGCCACGGCGTCGGTAGAACCAGCGCGCTCGATAGCCCGCGCCAGCATCTCCACCATCATCTGCATGCGTAGATGCACATAGTCATCCTTGGGATCCGGATAGCGCGCCCGGAACGACTGGTAGAACGCATCGGATGCCGCCCCGCCTACGTTCGGGTGCCATTCCGCCACGGCCAGCACCCGGCCCACACCCGCGTCACCCATCGCTGCCGGCGCACCGAGCCCGTTGCCATAGAACGTGTAGAAGCGCGCATTGAGGCCACCCTCGCGCGCGGCCTTCACCATCAGCGTCAGATCATTGCCCCAGTTGCCGGTGATGACCGCGTCGGCGCCGCTCGCCTTGATCTTGGCGATGTACGGCGCGAAATCCTTGATCTTGCCGATCGGATGGAACTCGTCGCCGACGATCTGGATATCCGGACGCTTTGTCGCCAGCATTTCACGCGCCGAACGCGCCACCTGATGGCCGAAGCTGTAGTCCTGGTCGACCAGGTAGACCTTGCGCACCGAACGCTCGCTTCGGATGGCCTCGGTCAACGCTTGCATTCGCATATCCGCGCTGGCGTCAAAACGGAAATGCCAGAAGCTGCAGTTCTCGTTGGTCAGCGATGGATCAACGGCCGAATAGTTCAGGAACAGCACGCGGGCATCGGGCTGGCGTGCGTTCTGACGGTTGATTGCCCCCACGAGCGCGCTGGCCACGGCCGAGCTGTTCCCCTGCAGCACAAACGGAATGCGCTTGTCGACCAGACTGCGGAACTGGATCAGGCTTTCATCGACATTGCCCTTGCTATCGAACGTAACCAGTTCGAACGGATGCGGCCCGTCGGGGAGCTTGACGCCGCCGCTAGCGTTGACGCGCTCGATGGCGATACGCAGGTTGCGCACTACGGCCTCGCCTGCGTTGGCGAAGGGGCCGGACAGGCCATCGATCATGCCCAGGCGGATTGGCGTGCCAGTCTGCGCCTGCGCTGCTGCCGCCGCGCAAAACAGCGCAGCAGCCATCCAGACGCGCAATCTGCTCCCTCGAATCCAGGCCATCGCCTTCCTCAGTTACCCAGCAAAGCGAGCGATGTTAAGGCAGATGCGCCCGGACCGGCAATCTTCATCGATCGTCGCCAGATGCCACTAGATCGGCGAAGTTTGTTGCGACTAGGCAGACGAATCTGAAAGAAGCAACGTGGCATTCACACGAAGCGAACGGTGCGGCTAAACTGCCGCCATTCGCATCCACCATGTGCCAAGCCTGAAGCCATGACCTCCCGTTACCAGCGTGGCAGCCGCCATCTGCTTCAAATTCTGTGGGCCGTCCTGGCCACCCTCGCCTTGGGCGCCTGCACCGTCCTTGCCCCGGTCGACTCTGGACTCAAGCTCGTCGGCCAACCGCAGAGCGCCGTACAGGCCGCATTCGGCAAACCCACCGATGTCTACAAGCTCGATGACGGGACAACCCGCTGGTTCTATTCGAAGCAGCCGCTCGGCGAGTATTCCTACGCGGCCGATTTCGATCGGGATGGCAAGCTGACAAATTTCCGCCAGATGCTGACGACGACCGAGCTGTACAAGGCAAAGGTCAATGTCTGGACCAAGAAGGACGTGCTCGAACACTTCGGCGCGCCGCGCGAGCCGATCGAGTACTACCCGCGCCTGAAGCAGGAGGCCTGGAGCTACCGCTTCCTCCACGAGGACCAGTGGTACTCGATGTTCAACTTCATGTTCGACGATACGGGCGTGCTGCGCCAGACACTGGTGACACCCGACCCCTTGCGCGACCGCCCTGAGCGCTGACGACAAAACGCCCGCCATCGCGGGATACGCGACTGGCGGGCGTTTCATGATGGCGGGGCCTTGTAAGCCCCGCCAGCGGCATCGCAGGATTCGGGATCAGATCTGCGGGTTGATCTTCTGCACAGCCTTGTCGTGCAGCTTGTTCAGCGCGGCCAGGTAGGCCTTGGCCGATGCGGCGACGATATCCGGGTCGGTACCCACGCCATTGACGATACGGCCCGCCTTCGACAGACGTACCGTGACTTCACCCTGGGCCTGCGTGCCGGCGGTGATCGCGTTCACCGAGTACAGCACCAGTTCGGCACCGCTGTTGACCTTGCCTTCGATCGCGTGCAGCGTGGCGTCCACCGGACCATTACCTTCGGCTTCGCCGGTCTGCTCGCTGCCATCGATGTTGAACACCACGCGGGCATGGGGGCGCTCACCCGTTTCCGAACGCTGCGACAGCGAGATGAAGCGATAGTGCTCATTGGCGTGCTCTTGCTCTTCATCGGAGACGATCGCCATGATGTCTTCGTCGAAGATCTCGGCCTTCTGGTCGGCGAGCTCCTTGAAGCGAGCAAATGCCGCATTGATCTCCGCTTCGCTTTCGAGTTGGACGCCAAGCTCCTGCAGACGCTGCTTGAACGCATTGCGGCCCGAGAGCTTGCCAAGCACGATCTTGTTGGCCGTCCAGCCGACATCCTCGGCGCGCATGATCTCGTAGGTATCGCGCGCCTTGAGCACGCCATCCTGGTGAATGCCGGATGCATGGGCAAACGCGTTAGCGCCCACCACGGCCTTGTTCGGCTGCACGACGAAGCCGGTAATCTGCGACACAAGCTTCGAGGCCGGCACGATCTGGGTCGTGTCGATGCCCACATCCATGTCGAAATAGTCACGGCGCGTCTTCACGGCCATCACCACTTCTTCCAGGCTGGTATTACCCGCGCGTTCGCCAAGGCCGTTGATCGTGCACTCGATCTGGCGCGCGCCGCCGAGCTTCACGGCAGCCAGGGAGTTCGCCACGGCCATGCCGAGGTCATTGTGGCAATGCACCGACCATACGGCCTTGTCCGAGTTCGGAATGCGCTCGCGCACCGAGCGGATCAGCTCGGCATAGCCTTCCGGCACGGCATAGCCCACGGTGTCGGGCAGGTTGATCGTGGTGGCGCCCTCGGCGATCACGCCTTCGAGCACGCGGCACAGGAAGTCCATGTCCGAGCGGCTGCCATCTTCCGGCGAGAACTCGATGTCGTCCGTGAACTGGCGCGCGAAGCGCACGGCCAGACGTGCCTGCTCATAGACCTGGTCCGGCGTCATGCGCAGCTTCTTTTCCATGTGCAGCGCCGAGGTGGCGATGAACGTGTGGATACGGAACGAGTTTGCCGGCTTGAGCGCCTCGGCGGCACGAGCGATGTCCTTGTCGTTGGCACGGGCCAGCGAGCAGATCGTCGAATCCTTGACCACCTGGGCGATCGAGCGGATAGCCTCGAAGTCACCATTGGAGCTTGCCGCAAAACCGGCCTCGATCACGTCGACCTTCAGGCGTTCAAGCTGACGCGCAATGCGAATCTTCTCTTCGCGGGTCATGGACGCGCCGGGCGACTGTTCGCCGTCACGCAAGGTGGTGTCGAAAATGATGAGTTTGTCAGACATTTTGTGGAGCTCCTGGGCTGTACCCTGTTGTGCCGTGCTGTCCCGATCTCAATCTTGCTGCCGGACAATCGCGTCAGAATGCAAAACGCCCCGGCGTGCAACGATGCAGGCCGGGGCGTTCGAAAGAATCCTGGTGATTCCGCGTTAAGGCGATTGGTGACCCTTAGCGCGCGCGCAACCCGACCTGATGGCCTAGTAGGCCACCTAGAATGGTGCGAGCGATTAGGGTCTGGCGCGAAATCATGTCGGCGACTATATCCGGTTTGGCGCGTGTGTGCAACCGCATCATTCCCGATATCTGCCAGCGACTCACTTCGGCGGAATCCGCAGTTTCTGGCCCGGGTAGATCTTGTCCGGGTTCGACAACATCGGCTTGTTGGCCTCGAAGATCTTGTTGTATTCGGCGCCGTTGCCATAGGCGGCCTGGGAGATCGCCCAGAGCGTGTCGCCCTTCACGACGGTGTGCCATTGTGACTCATCCGATTCGACGTTGACAGACATCTTGTCCTCGACAGAATCCACGCCTTCCACGTTGCCGCAGCACAGAATGATCTTCTCGCGCGTTGCCTGGTCAGCCGCCACGCCAAAGACCGCGACCTTGCCCTGCGAGCCGTCAACCGTGACTGTCAGCCCCGTCGCGGTCAGTCCCATCTGCGCGATATAAGCCTCGATGGCATCGCCAGCCGCGCGGTTGGCGGCATCGACCTTGTCCGTCGACGGATCGGCCACAGCCGCATCCTGGGCCGCCTTGGCCTCTCCCTTGCCGAACAGCTTCTCTCCCGCTTCCTTGATGAAGTCAAACATGCCCATGATGTGCTCCTGAGGGTGGGTGAAACGTACAACGCACAGACTACAGAAAAGCAAAGGCGCCCGAAAGCGCCTTTGTTCCTACGTTGGATCAGTTGCCGCCTGATCCGTTGCCCGGCGCGCGCGACTTGTCGACGCCGCCACGCTGACCGTGCAGCGTTCGCCATGCCCAAAGCAGGTAACCTGAAATCGCATAGGCGACGAACAGGCCAAACAGTGCCACAGGTGGATCGGAAGATACGACCACGAACAGCACGAGTACCAGCACCATCATGCCGAACGGCACGCGATAGCGCACATCCAGTGCCTTACCACTGTAGAACGGCGCATTGGACACCATCGACAAGCCGGCATAGAGCGTGATACCGAATGCGACCCACGGCATCCAGAGCTCCTTGACGGGCAGTTTGTTGTCGATCGCCAGCCAGACAAAGCCCGCCACCAACGCCGCGGCAGCCGGGCTTGGCAGCCCCTGGAAGAAGCGCTTGTCGACCACGCCAATATTGGCATTGAAGCGCGCCAGTCGTAGCGCCGCGCAGGTGCAGTAGACAAAGGCGGCAATCCAGCCCCACTTGCCCAGGTCATGCAGGATCCACTCATACATGACCAGAGCCGGCGCCACGCCGAACGACGTCATGTCCGACAGCGAATCGTACTGTTCGCCAAACGCGCTCTGTGTGTTCGTGATGCGGGCCACGCGGCCATCCATGCCATCGAGCACCATCGCCGCAAAAATTGCGATGGCCGCCACGTCGAAGCGCATGTTCATCGCCTGCACGATCGCAAAGAAGCCTGCGAACAATGCAGCGGTGGTAAAGGCGTTGGGCAGCAGATAAATGCCACGACGGCGCGGACGCACGTACTCCAGATCGTGCTCGTCCGGGTCATACGCATTGTCGTTGCGCAATTGGTTACGGCGAAACGGACGCAGGTGCGTCACGTTACCGTTGTTGACGCGCTTGTTGCGTCGATTGAAGGCACCCATTCAGTGTCCCCTGTAGCAGGCGCGCTTACGCCCGCACATCCAGATCAGCCAGCACGGTCGCCGACGCCGAAACTTTCTCGCCAATCGTCACGCGCGGACGGGCATCCGTGGGCAGGTACACATCCACCCGCGAACCGAAACGGATAAAGCCGTAGCGCTGACCACGCGACAGCATGTCGCCCACATTGATGTAGCACAGGATACGGCGCGCCACCAGGCCAGCCACCTGCACCAGCGTCACCACCTGGCCATCCGACGCACGGCGGATCACGACGGCATTGCGCTCGTTCTCCATCGATGCCTTGTCGAGATCGGCATTGACGAACTTGCCGGGAAAGTACTCGAGCTTCTCCACCTTGCCATCGAGCGACGAGCGGTTCGAGTGCACGTTGAACACATTCATGAACACGCTGATCTTCAGTGCCTCGCGGCCCGCGTACGGGTCCTGCGTTTTCTCAACCACGACAATGCGGCCATCAGCAGGCGCCAGGATTGCGTTTGGCGCAGACGGAATCGGCCGAGGCGGATCGCGAAAGAACTGAAGCACGAACAGCGTGACGATCCACAGCGGCAGAGCGCCCCAGAAGCCCGCGCTGATATGCACCAGCAGCGAGACAATGAATGCGCCGGCCAGGAATGGCCAGCCTTCACGGGCGATCAGCGGATGAGGATAATTCATGCAGAAGATGTTCGGTGATTTCCGCGGGCAGGAAGCGCCGCGAAGGAAAGATAAGAAAAAAGATCAGGCCTGGGCCTGAAAAGCCCGACAAGGATAGCAAAAAGCCGCCCGGCCCCCGCCAGAATGTCTCCTGCAACACAGGATCTGGCGGAAAGCCCGGCGGCTTCCAGGGTGCGCAGGACGCCACGGCGCCCTGCTTCGCCCGGTAGTGCTTAGTTCTTCGACTGGTCAACCAGCTTGTTCTTGGCGATCCACGGCATCATCGCGCGCAGCTTGCCGCCCACTTCCTCGATCTGGTGCTCGGCGGTCAGGCGACGGCGCGAGATCAGCGTCGGGGCGCCAGCCTTGTTCTCGAGCAGGAAGCTCTTGGCGTATTCGCCGGTCTGGATGTCCTTCAGGCACTGCTTCATGGCCTTCTTGGTCTCTTCGGTCACCACGCGCGGGCCGGTGACGTACTCACCATACTCGGCGTTGTTCGAGATCGAGTAGTTCATGTTGGCGATGCCGCCTTCGTAGATCAGGTCGACGATCAGCTTCAGCTCGTGCAGGCACTCGAAGTAGGCCATTTCCGGAGCGTAGCCGGCTTCCACCAGCGTTTCGAAGCCAGCCTTGATCAGCTCGACGGTACCGCCGCACAGCACGGCTTGCTCGCCGAACAGGTCGGTTTCGGTTTCTTCGCGGAAGTTGGTCTCGATGATGCCGGCGCGGCCGCCGCCGTTGGCGGTAGCGTACGACAGAGCGATGTCACGGGCAGCGCCGGACTTGTTCTGATGCACGGCGATCAGGTGCGGCACGCCGCCACCTTGGGCGTACGTCGAACGCACGGTGTGGCCCGGGGCCTTCGGGGCGATCATGATCACGTCCAGGTCGGCACGCGGGATCACGGCGCCGTAGTGCACGTTGAAGCCGTGGGCGAAGGCCAGCGCGGCGCCTTCCTTGATGTTGGCATGCACTTCGTTCTTGTACACGTCGGCGATCTGCTCGTCCGGCAGCAGGATCATGACCACGTCGGCGCCCTTCACTGCCTCGGCCACTTCCTTGACCTGCAGGCCGGCGTTCACGGCCTTGTTCCACGACGCGCCGCTCTTGCGCAGACCAACGGTCACGTTCACGCCCGAATCCTTCAGGTTCAGCGCGTGGGCGTGGCCTTGCGAGCCGTAGCCGATGATGGTGACATTCTTGCCCTTGATGAGGGAGAGGTCGGCGTCCTTGTCGTAAAACACTTTCATGATGGTTCCTTCAATTTCTCAAAATCTGCTTATTGGGTGGCGGCGAAGCGCGCGTTTGCCAATTCTGGACTGAGCGCGCTGCGCTGCTTCGGGATACTGCGTGTCGGCTTTTGGCCGATAGCTGCCGGGGGCGCCGGTCAGACCTTCAGGATGCGCTCGCCGCGGCCGATTCCCGAACCGCCGGTACGGACGGTTTCCAGGATCGCGGTGCGGTCGATGGCATCGAGGAACGCATCCAGCTTGCCGCCGTTGCCGGTCAGCTCGATGGTGTACGTCTTTTCGGTCACGTCGATGATGCGGCCACGGAAAATGTCGGCGGTGCGCTTCATTTCCTCGCGCTCCTTGCCTACGGCACGCACCTTCACGAGCATCAGCTCGCGCTCGATGTGCGCGCCTTCGGTCAGGTCCACCACTTTGACCACTTCCACCAGACGGTTCAGGTGCTTGGTGATCTGCTCGATCACGTCGTCCGAACCGGTGGTGACGATGGTCATCCGCGACAGCGACGCGTCTTCGGTGGGTGCCACCGTCAGCGTCTCGATGTTGTATCCACGTGCCGAAAACAGGCCCACCACGCGCGACAGCGCGCCGGGTTCATTCTCCAGCAGGACCGAGATGATGTGTCGCATTACAGGTCCTCCGCGCCAAGCAGCATTTCGGAGATACCCTTGCCAGCCTGAACCATCGGCCACACGTTTTCAGTGGGGTCGGTCTGGAAGTCCAGGAACACGGTACGGTCCTTGAGTCGGAAAGCCTCGCGCAACGCGGGTTCCACATCGGAGCTCTTCTCGATGCGCATCCCCACGTGGCCATAGGCTTCGGCGAGTTTGACGAAGTCGGGCAATGCCTGCATGTAGGAATGCGAGTAACGATTGTCGTACTCGATTTCCTGCCACTGGCGCACCATGCCCAGATATCCGTTGTTCAGCGAGCAGATCTTGACCGGGGTGTCGTACTGCAGGCAGGTCGACAGTTCCTGGATACACATCTGGATCGAGCCTTCACCAGTGATGGTGACGACTTCCTTGTCCGGGAATGCCTTCTTGATGCCCATTGCGTACGGCAGGCCCACGCCCATCGTGCCGAGGCCACCGGAATTGATCCAGCGACGCGGCTCGTTGAACTTGTAGAACTGCGCGGCCCACATCTGGTGCTGGCCCACGTCGGAGCAGATGAATGCGTCGCCGTGCGTCAGTTCCCAGATCTTCTCCACCACGTACTGCGGCTTGATGATCTCGGAACTGCGGTCGTACTTGAGGCAGTCCACCGAGCGCCACTTCTCGATCTGTTCCCACCACTTGGCCAGGGCCTCGCGCTTGGGCTTGATATCGCTCGTCTTGATCTGGGAGATCAGTTCCTGCAGCACGTCCTTGACGTTCCCAACGATGGGAATGTCCACCTTGACGCGCTTCGAGATCGACGACGGGTCGATGTCGATGTGGATGATCTTGCGGGCCTGCGCGGTGAAATGCGACGGGTTGCCGATCACGCGGTCATCGAATCGGGCGCCGATGGCGATCAGCACGTCGCAGTTCTGCATGGCCATGTTGGCCTCGTACGTGCCGTGCATGCCGAGCATGCCAACGAACTGCTTGCTCGTGCCGGGGAACGCGCCCAGGCCCATCAGCGTATTGGTGACCGGATGACCGGTGAGCGCGGCCAGTTCGCGCAGCTCTTCGCTTGCGTTGGCCAGCACCACGCCACCGCCCGAATAGATGTACGGGCGCTCGGCCGATTGCAGCAACGCCACGGCCTTGCGGATCTGACCCGAATGGCCCTTGTTCACCGGGCTGTACGAGCGCATGTCGATCGACTTCGGATACTCGTACTTGCAGCTGTTGCGCGACACGTCCTTCGGGATATCGACCACCACAGGGCCGGGACGGCCGGTGGCGGCAATGAAGAACGCCTTCTTGATCGTCGCGGCCAGGTCACGCACGTCCTTCACGAGGAAGTTGTGCTTGACGATCGGGCGCGTGATGCCAACGGTGTCGCATTCCTGGAACGCATCCTGACCGATCGCGTGAGTCGGCACGTTGCCGGTGATCACCACCATCGGAATCGAATCCAGATAGGCGGTGGCGATGCCGGTCACGGCATTGGTCACGCCCGGACCCGAGGTCACCAGCGCAACGCCCACCTTGCCGGTCGCACGGGCGTACCCGTCAGCGGCATGGACGGCGGCCTGCTCGTGGCGCACCAGGATATGTTCGAATTTGGTTTGCTTGTGGAGCTCGTCGTAGATATAGAGCACTGCGCCGCCGGGATAACCCCAGACGTATTCGACGCCTTCTTCGGCAAGTGCGTTGACGAGGATTTCCGCTCCGATCATTTCGCGAGCGGAGGATGAATTGCTATCGGCGTGGGAAAATTCCGCGCTAGGCATGTTCATTTCAGTCCTTTGCAATTTTCGGCAAAAAATTGTTTGGATGCTCTCTGCCGGGCTTTTGGCTCGGGTTCAAGCGGTGCGCGTCTGCATGAGAAGACCGCCTCATAAGCGGTCCGATGAGACAACCACTGATGTCGTGAACCGTCGATGATACTGCAATGCACCACGGCGGTCTATGGGCAATTCACATCAAATTGCAGGAACCATGCGGCGGCGGCACAACGGCCGGTGACTGGTTGATTGCGATGATGTCTGCACTTGCATACAGCAGTGGCAGAGTCCATGTGTTTTTTGCTAGCATCGCAGACATTTTAGAAGTGTCGCAGGACTTAGGCGGCACATTCGGCCCGGCCCCCGCGCCCAACTGCTGTATTTGCCTGCATGGCCACCGATCAGGAACTCTCCGACTTTCTCGCCAGCGTGGAACGACGCGCCTTCAAGCAGGCCGTGTTCGCCGTGCGGGACGACGAAGCCGCGCTGGACATCGTGCAGGACGCCATGATCAAGCTGGCGGAGAAATACGGCGACAAATCTGCCGCAGAACTCCCGCCGCTGTTCCAGCGCATCCTCCAGAACACCATCCACGACTGGTTCCGCCGCCAGAAGGTGCGCAACACCTGGGTGACGCTTTTTTCGAACTTGCGCGACGAGCGCGATGGCGACGATAGCGACCTGCTCGACACATTGGAGGCCCAAGCCGGCACCGAGATGGCAGAAAGCAGCGCCGACAAGGTCGAACGCGCGCAGGTCATGCATATCATCGAGCAGGAAATCCAGCGTCTGCCTACGCGTCAACGCGAGGCTTTCCTGATGCGTTACTGGGAGGATATGGATGTAGCCGAAACAGCAGCCGTGATGGGCTGCTCCGAGGGCAGCGTCAAGACGCACTGTTCCCGTGCAACGCATACTCTGGCGCAAGCCTTGCGCGCGCGGGGGGTCCGACTATGAGCAGAAACGAACGAGATATCCAGGAACGGCGCTTCGCCCATGAGATTCGCCTGGCACTTGATGCCTCGGCGGATGCACTGCCGCCGGACGTTGCCGAACGGCTCGCCGCCGCGCGGCGCATGGCGCTTGCCGCGAAGAAAGCCGAAGTGCGGGTACATGTGCCGCAGCTTGCCCTGCCGGGCGGCCATCACGGCTACGCCTTCGAGGAAGAAGACGACACGCCGCTGCACCGTGCCGGTGCATGGCTGCGCAAGCTCGCGCTCGTCTGGACGCTGGTGGCGCTCGGCGCCGGACTCATCGGCATCTACCACTGGCAGCAGCAGAAACGCGTCGAGGAACTCGCCGACGTGGATACCGCGATGCTGCTCGACGACCTGCCTCCGACGGCATACGCGGACCAGGGCTTCCACGTGTACCTGAAGCGCGGGCAATAAAACATGGCCCGCGCAAGACACCTCGCCGACGCCTTCCACCGCCGGGTTGCCAGACTATGGGCTGCCGGCCCCGCCGTCGCTGCACTTGTCGCTGCGCTCTGCGGCGGCTTTGCCACATCGGCGGTGCAAGCGCAGAACCCTGCCGCCAGCCAGCCGGCCGCGCCGCATCCGATCACCAATGCGCACCCGACCTGGCTCGAGCTGTCGCCCGCGCACCAGCAGGCGCTCGCTCCACTCCAGCCGATCTGGGAAACACTGCCGGAACTGAATCGGCACAAGTGGGAACGCATTGCCGAACACTATCCGAAGCTCAAGCCCGAGGAACAGAAACGCCTGCAGGAGCGGATGGCCGAATGGGTCAAGCTGACCCCGCAGCAACGCCGCCTGGCTCGCGAAAATTACCAGATCACGCGCACGCTGCCGCCTGAGAAGAAGGCAGAGGCGTGGGATCGGTACCAGCAGCTTCCGGAAGAACAGAAAAAGAAGCTGGCCGCAGCCGAGAAGGTGCCGCGCCGGCCCGGGACCGTGAGCGCGCTGCCATCGGGCAAGCGCCCGCCGGCCGATACCAGCCGACAGCTCCGCCCTGAGAAAAAGGCCGCCAGCGGCGCGGCAGCCGTAGCCGGCCCGGCATCCGCGGCCCAGGCGACCCCGGCACCGTCGTCGGCATCGGCTGCGGCGGGCGCCCCCGCCTCCCCCCCCACCCCCCCCCCCCCCC